>JBGSJT010000144.1:0-45290 GCA_041741715.1 Pirellulaceae bacterium
AAATTCGACGGCTGGTTGCCTCTCGTCGATTGCAATTCTCTGGATCGAAAGGCTGATTGCATTAATTCTTCAACGCGATAATCCCCCCGAAATCGGGGAAAATCCAAGTTCGAACCAGTTTCCGGACAGACACTAGCTACACTTACGATTGCTGTGTCGGTTTGCATTTCTCCTGATCGCTTTCTTCTGTTGCGGTTGGAGACAGCCTGGCAACGTGCATTCGAGTGAAACGCGTCCATCGCATTTGATTGGCTACACCGAAGGACGCAATGATCTACCGCAAGGCCAATACGCAAACTGGGTCACCCAACGGGCTTGTCTGGTACGCGCAGACGGAACTGGACGGTAGATTGTGGGCGATGAACTGATCAAGGATCAGTACTCGTGGACGCAGTTTGGCGGATGCGTCATGCACGGCCATCGGTAACCAATAACTTCAAATTGACGATCTCTTCTTGCCTTTGCTAACCCAAAGAAATCACTCCAAAATGTTGCGACGAATCCTAGCTGGCCATGCTTCCATCTTGACTCTCGCGCTATTACTTGCCGTACATGGCGATCTCGTCCAGGCGGATGACACCGCAGAAGGGCTGGGCAAGCATGGGTTTGCAACATCCGGCGAGGTGCGCATCCATTATGTCACCCAAGGCACAGGGCCATTGGTTGTGATGATCCACGGCTTCCCCGATTATTGGTACACGTGGCGCCATCAAATACCCGCATTGGCTGAGTCGTTTCAAGTGGTAGCTATCGACCAACGCGGCTTTAACGAAAGCGACCAACCGGTTGGAGTGGACAACTACAAGCTGGACAAATTGGTGGGCGACGTAAAGAGTGTCATTGAACACTTCCAGCGTGAGCAGGCGATCGTAGTGGGACACGACTGGGGCGGAATGGTAGCTTGGCAATTCGCCATGGCACATCCCGAGATGACCGAGCGCCTGGTGATCCTCAATTTGCCACATCCCAACGGCTTGCTCAGAGAGCTGGCGAACAATCCAGAGCAACAACAGAACAGCGCTTATGCAAGATTCTTTCAAACCGACGCCGCTGCTTCGCTGGTCAAGCCTGAATCGCTCGTCGACTGGGTCAAGGAGCCGGCGGCCCGCGAAAAGCACTTGGCCGCCTTGCAACGCTCCTCCATGGAAGGCATGTTGAACTATTACAAAGCCAACTATCCGCGCGCGCCTTACACCGCGCCGACTGATGATGGACCCAAGGTGAAATGTCCCGTGCTCATGATTCATGGTCTCAAAGACAAAGCCCTATTGCCCGGCGCATTGAACGACACCTGGAAATGGCTTGAAAAGGATCTTACTTTGGTAACCATTCCCGAAGCAGACCATTTCGTTCAACACGATGCACCAGAGAAAGTGACTAGCACGATCGTTAAATGGTTGAGTCAGCCGTAGGCGCTAGCCCTTAGGTTTAGCCACATTTTTTGTAGTACTCTGCTCGTGCCGGGGCTCTGCCTCGGCACGCACTGCATGGAGGCTCCTGCCTCCCTTGGGACCTCTACTGCCACCCTCTGCTGTTCCGTCAGTTCCAGGCACCTGTTGGAATCGGAGGTTGGTTTTTTTAACACGGATGGCAAAGCCGGAGCACGGATGAAGAGCCTCGGCGTGTGGCATCGCGTCTTGTTGCGCCAGCTGTCTACACGAAGAGGAGCTTTAGCAAGCTCCACTACCTGTCTTGGGAGAGGAGCAACTCACTTTTTCCGTCTTGGAAGGATTCAATGGACCGAATTCGCCAACCCTCACGCTCGAGCTCCAAACGCACTCGGAACTCCACGGACCGGCCCGTTTCCCTCACCAGGTTGCCTACGACGGTCGAAGTATGTGAGTTAGTATTGATGATGCTTGCTTGAAAACTCGACTGCTCCATGATCGATAACTTGGCAGCGAACTCCTCTTCGGACCATCGGTCTCGGAAGCTGGAGTGGACCCAATGGCTGGGCGTCTGCGCTTCGGGGAACTGCCTTCGACCACCAGCTAGCTGCTGGAAAAAGATCGACACAACGGAACTGGGCTCAACGAAATCGGACTCGAGTATTCCATTGACCCAACGATACATGACAAACGCCGCGGCGGTGGGTTGATCATCCTTGCCCAGCACTTGCAATGTGCCGTCCGGAGAGTAACGCTGTAGCTGCATTTCGCTATTCCAGGAAAGTCCCGTCCACTCGCCATCGAAGAATTTTGTCACGTTCTCGGAAGCCCGATCTTTGGCCTCAAGCATGCTTCGCACCTTTTCGAGTGCGACTCGCGGTTGCAGCGATTCTGGCAAGCGACGGTAAGCAGCCAACAGCTCAAGCGACTCGGAGACGAGCGCACTTGTGCCCGGCGGTAAGCCTTGCGTATAGACCGAGCCGCCCATGCCACCTATATCGCCGCCTCCCATACCGCCGCCAAACTCTCCCATGCCGCCGCCAAACCCTCCCATGCCGCCACCACCCATGCCACCTCCCATGCCGTCTACTGCGTAAACGCTGCGACTGGCTTCCGGTCGGATGATCCATGAACTCGACTCGCTAGCACTTAGTTGAATCTGGACTCTGTTCGTCAGAAGGGTTTCGTTGGATTCCGCCCAATGCTCCAGGCGCTGAGCGATGAAGCCGGCCACTAACGTCCAAAACTCGACTTCTTCGGCTTCGGCGCGCAGATCGGACCTGGTGAGCTGCCAAATAACTTTGTTGAGATTACCAGCAGTGATCGCTGCGCGCGTAAGTTTGAGTTTTGCAGCGAGCCGAATTGACTCTTTCTCCACGTCGACGTATCCGCCCATGCTATAGTCGTAGTACTGAGCAATCGCCAAGGCGGTGGCCGGAAAGTTAGCGTACAGATAATCGTTCAGCGGCAATCCGAATCGAATTTCGGTAATACTCCCGCCCATGCTTCGCTCACGTTGCAACCGCAAGCGATGCAGCAAATCGCGATCGCCGGCAAACCAATCTTCGATCTTTCGCCAAGTCTCGGGCAGTTCGGTCCACTGCCTTACGCGGTTGACCGGCGAAGCGAGGCTCATTTCTTGCGAACACTCTGCTAAGAACTGCAACACATGCTCATCGTTGTTATCCAACCACTCAGCAATTCGCGAATCCAATTGTTCGTAAGGTATCCACTCCGAAAACTTCAAACAGTTGAGCCCAGCGAAAAAACCCTTTCGTTCAGCCGAAGCCTGTATGAACGGTCCAAGCTTAGGTTTATCCTGGGCTGGAATCGCCCTTTCGAGAATACTCAACGAAGCCATCCACGTCGCGAAATCGCGCTCGAGGTGAATCTGCTTCAAATGCTCGAGGATCGACTTGTCTTTGTAGGTCGCCCGCAACAACTCTTCGGAGATGATTCCGGCGGGGAGCCAATCGTTGGCTCCGGCTGGCTCTGTAGCGCCCGCGAGCAAAGGTGAAGCCTTCGTTTCGCGACGAATTTTTGCAATGACCGTTTCGCCCCGTTTCAACACCACTTGCTCTGGTTCCATCACAATTCCATCGGTCGGACTCTCCAGTTTGATTTCGTAGCTGCCCGCTCGCAACCTCGTCAACTGGTTGCCTTGGTGGATGGCGAGTGCATCACTGGTGGCACCATCGACCATGGCGATTTGAACTTGCAAGCCTTCGACTTCGGATTGAATCACGAGATTCCCCTTGCCATTCTCGATGATCAACGTCCAACCGAGATAGGCAAGAAATGGAAGGCTTGCTGCGGCCAGCGTCAGTGGCCAACGGAATCGACTTCTTCCCGAGCTGTCGTGCCGTTGTTTTCCGCCGCGCTGTGGTGAGTCGACTTGTGGCTGACCGGAGCCGACTCCATTCAACGGCCCATCGAGCGCTTCCGCGGGCAGCTGCGCGGTGCGGTTGGCCAAACTACGCAGATCGGCATCCCGGCTGAACGTCTCGAGCGCTTCCGCCACATGCGCTGCACTCGCCGGCCGCGCGTGGGGATCAGTCTTCAACAGTTGATCGATTAGCTTGGCTAAAGGCTCGGGTACGTCGTGCCGCAGCGTGGTCACTTTCAGTGGTGCATGATTCGAGAGCACACGCAGCTTTTCCAACGGCGACTGGTTGGGCAGAATGGCCACGGGCAAATGACCGGTAAGCAAGCGAAACATGGTCGCACCGAGCGAGTACAGATCGCTGCGGTGATCCACGCTGGCACTTCGCTCCGCCTGCTCGGGGGCCATGTAGTCGAGCGTCCCGAGGAACTGACCGACCGTGGTCAACTCGCCCAATGGACTGTCCCATTGATTTAGCATGACGAGTCCAAAGTCCAGCAGCTTGATATGGCCCGTGTTATCGAGCATCACGTTGGACGGTTTGATATCGCGGTGGACCATCCCCATCTGGTGAGCGTGTGCAAGCCCCAGTGCAATTTGGCGTCCGATCTCACAGACATCGGCGATCCGCAGCGGCGCGGTCGAGCGCGCAATTTTGCCGAGATCAAATCCTTGAATCAACTCCATCGCCAGATAGATGTAACCCGCATCGGTGCCTGCGTCCGTCGAGGTCACGATGGCTGGATGGTTGACTTTTCCCGCCGCCCGTATTTCGCGTTCAAAGCGTTCGACCGCCCACGGGTTGGCCACCCCAAGCGGCAGCAGCTTGAGCGCGACATCCTTGTGCAGCTTCTGATGCTCGGCATGGTAGACGCTCCCCATGCCACCGCGACCAATAGCGCGTAGCAAGCGATATGGCCCAACTTGTGCGGGCACGTGATGGAGCGCTGCCAACCGCCACGCAGCCTGATCGGAAGCCGCCGCAAGCTGGCTTGAGGCGATCGCGTGCCGCACGATCTCGTCTTCCTCAGCGGTATCGGACTCACCGAAGCGAGCGTTACCGATATCACCCTCTGGAAGAGCGTTCTCGGTCTCATCGTCCATGCGATCGATGGTCGGCAGCAGTTGGCTTTCCAGTTCACCAAGCACGGCGTTGCATGCCCCGCACGACTCGAGATGTGCATCGACGATCCCGGCGGTCGAATCATCGGCTAAGCCTTGCAAGTAGTCCGTCAAGACCGAGTGATTGGGGCAGGCAGTATGGCGACTGGTGGCATCAGGTGCGTGTAGGTTCATGGTGTCAGTTTATCCTGTCGTGGCCGGTAGATGGTGCAGGGCGGACGTGGCAAGTTACCCTCCCGCGGAATTCGAATCAGCTCGCTTGAATTCCCTTGGGAGGGTCGGCCTATCGGGGCCGGGGAGGGCGTTTCGGTTACGCCTGAATCTTTATGGCGAACTGCCCTAGCACAGAGTCGTTTTCAGCGTGACACGACATTTTTTTGAGCATTCCGCCCGACGCAATTTCGCACAGATAGACTGGTGGAAATCATCGCGGGCGGCAATATCCAGGCCCACTGTAGAGAGGCCCAAAGACCATCGAAGAACCACTAGCCGAGCTTCCAGGTCAAGTAGTCTTGACTACCATCAACTATCCGCAGTACATCAATGCCGTGGGGTTCGTAACGAAAAATGATGACCCATCTCTTGTAAGTGAACAATCTAATCTGCTCACCCAATTCTGGTGCGGCCGTGCCCATTTCTGCAATCCCGGAGGTCCTAGCCAGGTTGTCGGTTTGAGCAATCAGCTCATCGATCACTCGTTCCGCTGTCAACATGCGGCCATCAACAACTGCAATTTGGTAGGCCAATTCTTGCAAATCGAGTTCTGCAGATCCGCTACGTCGAGCGAATTTTGTCACGAGCCGACTCCACTTCGCAGAAATCGCAAGCGCACCGCCTCTTTGGTCGTTTCTGCATTAAACGAATCTGCCTTGCCAGCCTCAATCTCTGCCTCCGCAACTTGAACCAGTTGCTGAAGCTGGTGTAGCCCCTGCTGGCGCTTCTCCAAAGCGTCGATCGCCTCGCGAATGACATCATCTTCATTCAGAAATAGCCCTAGCGCCAACTGCGCATCGATACGCTGTCTCAAGTCTTTGGGAAACGTGTATTGCATGGGAGTCACTCCGTAAATACAAATAGTCTCAGGGTCGCTGTGTCATACATTCTAACCGAAATTCGATTGAAAACGGAAGCTGGAAAATGGGTTCATCAATCAATCTTTGGCTAACAGACGAGTTGTGGGCTTTCGTTGATGCAAATTCGGGAGAAGGGACACGACATGCGACTCCCAGCGAATTTGTTCGCGAACTATTGCGGCAAGAAAAGAGTAGGCAGGAAGCTGCTGCGGCCCGAGATGCCATCCTTGAAGGCTATCAAGATGCCATCGAGGGTCGAACACACGCGTTCGCGGGCGATCTTCGTTGCCTTCTGAAGAAGATTTGATGGAGCTTGCTTTCAAAAAAGCGCCTAGTTGCAGCGGGAGGCCGCCACCGTTCTAAACATCTTTCTGGGCCTGTGTTCGCGGTTTCGTGAGGGCCACATGCCTCGCTTTCTCAGCTGCATTTTCCACTGATTAAACGAGTACAATGGCACTAACGGCTAAGCGCCTCCCGTCGGCTCCAATTCAGGTCTCGTCCTCCAGCTTGTAGAAAACAACACACATATGCACCTGACTGAATCTCCATCATCGAGCAGTGGCACGCGACCTTCGCTGGTGCCCGGCCTGCGGGTCGGAAGTCCTCAGGCTTGGGAGCGCTTGGTGGCCCACTATCAGCCACGCTTGATAGCCTGGTGCCGCAGTCGCGGACTGGATGATGCCGCCACCCACGACGTGCTACAGGAAGTCTGGGTGTCCGTGGCAAGATCATTGCCAAGTTTCTCTGCGACCACGGGTCAAGGTGCTTTTCGCGCTTGGCTGTGGCGGATCATGCAACGGCGGATCATCGACTTTCGTCGTCAACAAGGCCGCGAGCCCAATGCAACAGGAGGCTCAACGATGCTGGGGCGATTGGCCCGCGTCCCCGCAAACTCCGAATCCGATTCGGAATCGAGTTCTAGCGTGTACAAGCAAAACAGCAAAGACAGCGGGCAACGTCAACTGGGGTCTCACAAGCTCCAACTGAACGCCGAACTTAAACACATCTTGGACCGCGCTCAAATGGATTATGAACCAAGAACCTGGCAAGCGTTCTTGCGCTGCGCGATGGATGGCCACTCCACGGAACAAGTCGCCGCGGAGTTCGACATGACCGCGGTGGGTGTGAGGCAACTGCGCAGTCGCATCCTTCGCCGCCTCCGCCGCGAACTGGAAACGCGATAAAACGAGCGCTAGTGCGTTGTCCACATTAGATTTTGGAGTGGTAAGTGTCGAGCGATTGTCCCCAATCGCCTCTGAAACGATTGAGACAATCGTTCGACACTGAGCGCTGCCTAATCCACTTTTAAATCTGGACAAAGCACTCATGAAAACCGTTCGATCCACGATAATTCTCTTATAGAACCCCACGATGACCTCGCGACCTGTCCACCGACTGCGTAAAATCGGTTGGAGAATGCCGTTGAATTGTCTTCACTAACGTTTGTGCGATACAGCCATGACTGATAGCCCGTTCCCTGGAATGGACCCTTACCTCGAATATCATTGGCGGAGCGTTCATCACCGCTTGATTACCTATCTGGGCGATCAGTTGCAGTCCGTTTTGCCCCCAGCGTTTCGCGTCGAAGTTGAAGAGCGTGTGTTTGTTTCTGGCGAAGCGGAAGACAGACGCTCGATTGCACCCGACATTTACGTTACTCGACGTCCCTCAGAAAAGCTCGCTCAACCCTCAGGCGTCTCAACTACGACGAAACCAGTTGTCATTGAACTGAGTGACGAGCCGACGACGGAAGCGTACTTGGAGATCATCGACACAACTTCGGGAGACAAAGTGATCACAGCCATCGAATTGCTCAGCCCGACCAACAAACTTTCCGGCGACGGAAATGAACTTTATGTTCGAAAGCAGCGCGAATACCGTATCGCCAAAGTCAACCAAGTCGAGATTGACTTGACGCGCACAGGCGATCGCGGCTTGGTGTTTCCCTTGCATCTCATCCCGCACAACCTGAAGACGACCTATATGGTCTGTATCCGTCGGGGCGAAGCTCCTACGAAAATTGAGGTCTATCCGATGCCAATTAATCAGCCATTGCCGGTAATCGCGATACCGCTTGGCCACGATCAGAAAGATGCGCCGCTCGACCTTCAGTCCGCAGTGACTGCCTGCTATCGCAACGGGCGTTATGGTGACATTGACTACGCTCAGCCGCTCCGCCCGGCACTTGCCCAACCAGATGCCATTTGGCTTGAGGAACGCATGAAGTCGCTAGGGTTGAGACGTTAGCTAACGCTTTCAAGCGTGGATATCGAGTCCTGCTTTTCATTCGTGGTCTCCTTCGATTCGTTGGCCATGCTTTGCCTTTCAACGCAGGTCGTACGTTGGATTTTGTACCACGGATGGCAAAGCCGGAGCACGGATGTTCCAGCCATCAGTTACCTGCGGCGGGTTCTGGTCATTACGTCCTAAACTCTTCCTTGATTTGTAGAGCCGTGGACTTCGAATCTCGTTTGTCATTCGTCGTCTCTTTTTATTCGTTGGAACAGCAGTGAGTTTGAACCCACTCGACCGAATACCCGTGGATCGTCAACCCAAAATCAAAGGCATGGGATAGATTTGAGGAATGCTTCAATAGCCGCTGGTCGCTTCGCTTGCATTTGGAAAAGCGATGCATCACAATTGTCAACCTCCTCGACTTTTCGGCTCTTCAGACTCCGCACCTTATGATTTGTGCATCACAACTAACGCGCAGCTATCGCATGGGTCAGAAGTCGATCGATGCTGTTGCGGGTATTTCCTTCGAGGTACCGCAGGGTGAGAAAATCGCGATTATCGGCCGCAGTGGTTCAGGCAAGTCGACACTGCTGAATCTCCTTTCGGGCCTCGATCGTCCAACCTCTGGCATGTTGACAGTGAACGATAAGCGGCTGGACCAACTCAGCCGCACCGAGATGGCCGAATACAGGCTAAAGACAATCGGCGTGATTCTCCAATCTTTTCAGCTCATTCCCCAGCGCAACGCGTTTCAAAACGTCGAACTGCCACTGCTCCTCAGCGGAATCTCACGCCCGGCGCGGCGGGAAATTGCCGAAGCATGGCTTGCTAAAGTTGGTTTGCATCTGCGACGCAATCATTTTCCATACCAGTTGTCGGGTGGCGAACAACAGCGAGTGGCCATTGCGCGGGCTCTGTCCAATAATCCTAAAGTCATCCTGGCTGATGAGCCAACGGGCAATTTAGATTCAGTCACGGCGTCAGAGGTCATGGAACTCTTGTTATCGTTATGTCATGATTCTGGCGCAACGTCCGTTATCGTCACACACGACCGTCAAGTTGCCGTGCGATGCAGTGAACGGCAGTTTCGTATGCAGGACGGGACTTTAAGCGAGACGCCAATCGATGCAAGCCGCTGAAGTGCTTCGAATGGCAGTCCACAATCTGTGGCTGCGCCGAGTGCGAACGCTATTCAATCTCACTGGTATTGTCACCGGTTGCATCGTCTTGCTCATGACGGCAGCTGGTACCTATGGCACACGCAACGCCCTTCACGCGCTCTTTGACTCATCCGACTTTGCACGCCAAGTCTATATCTTCCCAGGCGGATTTGCGTGGGAAGAACCTCCTGAGGGCGAGATCATCATCGACGCCGAGATGAGCGAGACTCGACGAGAGCGAATCCGCCTTGCTTTGGCCAGTCAATGGAATGAAGCGCGACGAAATGACAATCCGCGATACGACATTTCCGCCGACGACCTCGATTCTATTCGCAAGCTACCCCATGTACTTGCTGTTGTCCCCGAAGCGACGACCCCTTGCTCAGTCAAGACCGATTCCGATCCGATCTCTACCGGAATCAACGCGGTGAGTATTCACAGTTCCACACTGCGGCAGAGTCTCTTAGCAGGTGCATTGCCAGATGCAAATGACCGCGAGGGAGTTCTGGTCGATGAGTTCCTCGCATGGCAAATGGGCTATCGAAACGACACTGATCTTCCACGACTTGTTGGTCAGAAGATAACAATTGAATATCGAGTAACGAAAAATCGTGTTGCGAATATCTATAATTCGCTCGCCGAAAAATGGGGCCAGCTCGGTGTCGACGATCTCCAACAGCAAGTGCAGTTCTTGCAGACGTTCGTTCAGCTTATGGGGGATCTGGACAAAACGACATTAGATGAGGATCAAAAGTCCCAACTGCGTTCACTGATTGGCAATGGAATAGGTGAACCAGGAGCAGCACCCGACGTTCTGGAGACGCGTGAGTTCACGGTTTGCGGCATTTTTCATACGGGAGACACCAATCCGGTCGCAGCACTTTTCCGCCAGTGGTTCCATACCGTGAGAAGTGGTCTGCAAGTGCATCCGGATGTGGCTCTAGAAATCTATGAAAGCCAAGCGGACGCTAAGTCTTTTTACAATGCGACGATATTTGTTGAAAGCTCAATTTTTCTACGAGAAGTAACCAGCGCACTACAGGAAAAACAGTTCAATCCACAATCCTCGCTTGCCATTCTCGAGCACATCGACTTCCAAATAGAACAGAGTGCTTGGGTCATTTAGGGCATCGCAATTGCCGTTCTCTTAACTGCATCCGTCGGGATCTCAAACACGCTGATCCTGTCAGTCGTGGAGAGAACGCCCGAGTTTGGTATCATGAAATCGCTTGGCGCCCGCGATTGGCATATCTTGAAACTCATGATTGTCGAAGGGGCACTTTTGGGCTTGGTCGGCGCAGGTATCGCCATTGTATTGAGCCTACTGATTGGGGCTTGCGGACAATCGCTGCTCAAACTGTACGTTGAATCTCAGACTCAGACCAAAATTGCCGGTAGTCTGTTTCAATTCCAACTTTTACCCATGCTGCTCGTCCTAATGATCTCAGTTACGCTGTGTGTCGCAGCCAGTCTATTTCCAGCATGGCGGGCTGCACGGCTCGACCCTGTGGTTGCGATGCGGCGGACTTAAAGTCCCCGGCAAGACTGCACTGTTAGCGTCATCGCGTCGCAGAGAACTTCGGAGATGCCGAAAGCCGTTCAATTACTTGGGAAACGCGTTGGCTGAGTGGTCCGCTTAGGATTTGAAATGGAATGCGCCGCGCCAGCAGGTCTTGCGTAATCCGACGCTGCATCGCGTCACGCGAAACCGCGCCCGACCGATCCCACGTGTCGCAGTACGGAAAGTCGCTGTCGCACAGAAAAAAGTGATCGTACCGATCGCGAGTCTGGCTTGCCAACCGAACAAGCTCTGGATGGGCTGCGTCGTGATAATAATACGAAAACTGCAACGTCGTCGTAGCATCCGTATCAATGAACAAGTACCGATTCGCATCGGACAGAAGTTGATCCTCACGACGGCGATGCTCGATAGCGATTTCCAGTAGTTGCACTTGTGTCAGCCTGCGATTGGTTTGATGGAGCTCCCAAAACTCGCGACCATACTCAGGCATGTGCACGGTTTTGAAATGCTTGGCGAGCAATTCAGTGAGAGTCGACTTGCCGGTCGAAGGAGCCCCCAGGAAGACGACTCGAATAATCAGATCTTGCAGGACACGTGGAGATAGAAACTGGCGATATTCAAATGGGTTGTTGCGTATGGAGGTGGCTGAAATATTGAATCGGGTACGGTTCAAGTCGACGCGCCGATCGACCGCCCCCAGTGCCTGACTGACATGCACACCATAAAGTTCACTGCAGTAGAAATGGGTGACCCCACGCCCTGCCAGCTTGCGTTTCAGATAGGCATCATGCTCGGCTGTTACCGCTGGATCCAAACCAATCTGCGTTGGACCATCCCAGATTTCAAGCACTTCCACTTGCGGATAAAGATCGCGAATCCACTGTGCCCGCACGGGCAGCGGGCAGACATCCAACTCAGGGCAATCGTAAATCAGCACAAGCGTATGGTCCATTTCCGCCAGCGAGGTCTCAATAACATGCCGATGACCGCGATGCAGCGGAGCGAACTTGCCCAGTGTCATGCCAATTTTCTTCATGGACAATCAACCTCATAACGACGCAGCGTCGCTGGTTGACGCATGACCGCGTACCAACTCCAGAAACCGACAATGGCCATTCCCCAAAACAACCCGTACAGAATCGCCGTGGGAACAAGTCCACGACTGGCGAACAGGCAGACGCCGACGGTATTGACGGCTAACCAATAGCCCCAGTTCTCGATGTACCTCCATGCCAGCAGGCACTGCGCCACCAGGCTTGCCGACGCCACAAACGAATCTGCGTAAGGACTTTGCGCATCGGTCCAACGCGAAAGCATGAAAGCGAACAGCAGGGTTTGCACCGCGGTGATCGCCACGCACAGCACATGCCCTCGCAGGCCCAACTGCCGCGGACGAATCGTTGGTTGTGAGACATCGGTGCGCCGTGCGGAAGCCCAAGCCCACCATCCATAGATCTGCAACACGACGTAC
Organism: Pirellulaceae bacterium; assembly: GCA_041741715.1. Lineage (GTDB taxonomy): Bacteria > Planctomycetota > Planctomycetia > Pirellulales > Pirellulaceae > Aureliella. Next base: position 12,355 of record JBGSJT010000144.1, read on the forward strand.
ACGCAATGCAGTATCATGTCGGCATACAGCTTGGCCTGCCAGAATACCGAGATGTAGAGCAAGACTTGGACGAGCCCCGTTGGCCATGACCAATCGCTCCGCGCGATGTAGAGTGCAACGCACAGGAAGCCAAAAATGGCTGCAACAATCTCGATCTGTGACATAGGGAATGATCGACAGTTTACTGCTTAATAAAGAAACGGGACCAGACATCCGCTTTGATCTTGTGGTCGTCGTTCGAGTGAACACGAGTTGCCAACTGGGATGCGTCTACTGCGGATACAGTCGCGACCTCCGGCTAACACCCGTGACCATCGATGGGGAGACGCTGCGAGCCTTGGGGCAAAGTCTAGCTGAGTATCAGGTGGCTCACAATCATCGCGTGCTGGTTTCATGGATCGGTGGAGAACCATTTCAGTGGGATTCGTGGCACGATTGGTCGCAGAGGTTTGTAGATACCTACGGCGTTGCGGTCAGCCTCACCACCAATGGCCTAGCACTGGGCAACCATGAAACGCGCGCGAAAGCGCTCGATTGTTTCACCGAAATCACGATCAGCTTGGATGGCTATGCCGACGATCACGATCGGATGCGTAAGTCACCCGGGCTGTTCGAGCGACTGCGCAACATCATCCAGTCGATCGTCAACGAAAGAGCGTTGAACAAGCCGAGGCTGCGGATCAACAGCGTTTTAACCCGCGAAAACGTGGGACGCTTCGCCGATTTCTGCGACCACGTAAGTCGCTGGGGCGTGGACGAACTCACCTTTAATCAACTTGGCGGGAACGACCGTCCTGAATACTACGCCGATCACTCACTCCGCCCCGAGGATGTCCGCGCCTTGGTGGCCTCAATGCCATCGATCCAACACCGCGCGTTGGCCAACGGCATGCGAGTCTGCAGTTCAGACGAGTACTTGCGTCGAATCATGGCAACTGCCGAGCGAAAATCGCTCCCTATCTTGGATTGCTCACCTGCCTCCCGCTTCTTATTCGTCGACGAACACGGCAATTTGGGACCTTGCAGCTTTACGGCACATCGCTTGGGGGTACAAATAAAGGGTCTTGGCGAAACCGACATCAGTGAATTGCCAGCGCTATTCAGTCCAAAACTCCGTAAGGATCGACCGGTATCCTGCTTGGATTGCCACGCGACACATATGTTTCAAAAATTCAATTGAAGCGTCAGCACTACTGAGGTTCCTTTGCTACAAAATTTTCTCAAACGTGTTTCCCAGGCGCCAACCAACCCAACTCCTCAGGCGGTGGTTCGGGAGTTTGATATTGGCGATCTCTATCGTGGCCCGGTGGATATTGGAATCGAAACGTCGAAAGCCGATGTCCCGTTGGACGAAAAGCTAAGGCAGGCCTATTTTTGGATCGTGAATCACGCGGTCATCAGTCCGTTTTATGACATCGAGTACAACGAAGGGGTGCCGCAAACCTTCCCGTTTGGCGATCGTGGCAACCATGTTGTTTTGCCGTCTGGCCAGAGTTACTGTAGCTTTGTGCTGCTACCGCTCTTGACCTTTGCCGTGCGCGCCAAGTGCCTGCTGGTCGGTGGGCCAGGCCGAGGCAAGACGTCGAGTGCCGTACTCATGGGGGTCTTGGCGGGATATCCCATTCGCGAGGTCCGCAGGGCTATTCAAAAAGGGCAGCCGCAGATGACCATCTCGGATCTGCTCGGCAACCCCTTACCGTCCGATATGATCAAGGCCCAAAGCATCGATCAGATCGGTATCGCGTGGCGGAAATGGCTGGGGATGCGCGTTAAGATCATCGATGAATACAATCGTATTCCTACACGCACCCAATCCGCGCTACTGACCCTTATGTCCGACAATTATGCGGAACTCTACGACCAGACGTTCGAGTGCCCTGACTCAGCCTGGTACCTCACGGCCAATGATGACGCTGGCGGTGGAACCTATCAAGTCATTGAAGCCTTGCGCGATCGAATCGACATCGTCGTCAAGGCCTTGCACTTCAATAGCCGGTTCCTCTCCGAATTGCTCGCGCGAATCGAGCAGGGAATTCGTCCAGAAGAAGTGATGCCCAACGAGATCGTCTTTTCGCCGGAAGAGAGCGACCGCGTGCACCGTGAAATTCGTGCCGTGGCCATTCCTAGCAACGTCCTGCGCCGACTCGAGTTCTTTTCGAGCCAATTTGAGTATTGTGAATCCGCGGCCACGCAGTTCGAATACAAGACAAAGGATACAGCCAAACTCTCCGCGATCGATTGGCACCAAATCTCTTCGGCGGACTCCGGAAAAGATAAATTAAAGGACATCGGCGCGCAAACGAAAAATGGCATGTCGGTCCGCGCGGTGATGACCATCCTGCAGTTTGTCAAAGCCATGGCCTATTTCCGTGGCTCCGCACAGGTAGAACTTGAGGACCTCAGGCAGCTACTTCCGTTTGTGCTGCATGACAAACTGGTGCAAGATCCCGACTGCCCATTTTTCGAGTCCGCGGACAACGCTGCCCTGCGGAGTGATAAGATCGCTTGGATTCGCCGCATTTTCGACATGTCATGCGCCGAATACGATCGCTTGCAGTTGGACAAAGAAGATCCGGTACTGCGGTTGAGCGAAATCTTCGAACGCGGGCTCGACGGAGTGGATCAAAGGGAGGTTCGTAAACGCCTGGCTGAAATCGAGCGACTGCTGAAATCGTGGAGCGGCTCGCGCAAGTTCTATGGCCATATGTATGATGATGTTCTCAAGCTGAAGTATCTACACCAGCGTTATACCAATTATCTACGGTGGTTAACTTGGACCGAGTGAAACTGAGCCCCCAGTTCATCAAGGCACTCGATGCGCAGCGAGAATCTCTCAATGAACGTTTTCAAATTCGGACAAAACTGGGAGCCAAAATCGATCCCGATGAATTCAAAGACCATTTGGTCCAGCGCATCGGACCGATCATCGATGCGGTCCACGCCTATTCCCCCGAACGAATTCGCCGCACGGTCGCTGATTTGGTCGAAGTATCGCTCGATCTGTTTGCCTCCAATCACTTGGGGCGCGATTCCACAACGAAGCACATGCACGAGCTTTGGGAAACCTTACTACCGCAAGCAGCACCTCTCATTGCCGGCAATCCTCTTCGATGCGTTGGTAGTTTGACCAACGGGTTGGTCCAAGTAGAAAGCCACGACGAGCAAGCGGCCGGGCGTTGGTTGGAACTCTTGCAACGCTCACTTCGGGAGTGCCAGCATGTCGATGAGTGGTTGATAACTGGAAAGATAGCGGCCTGGCTTTCGGGAATGGCTCAATACCGCCGAGAAGCGATCGCCCTGGCAGGCTCGTTGCGCCCCACGATCTTGCGTTCGCTTATGAACCTACCTGCTTCCATGTCCGATGCAGACGTCGGTGCGGCGATCGCAAATTTTTCGACCAACCCATGGAGTCGATTCGCAACGGATGCACCGCTTGAGCCCCCCGCGATCGAGCGCGTAAAGGTTTGCTGCAAATTCCGTGGCTTCGGAGGAACGTTGATGGCGCCACCCCATGTGGCCAGCATGGACGGAAAAATCCTGGTGACCGACGGAACTCACGTTTGGCACCTAATGGCCGATCGCTTCGGCTGGACCACCCACCGCCATGAGTTGGACCCCGAAGCGGTACAACCGGTCGTGAGCCGAGAAACCCAGCAACCGTTGCCGCCCAACACACCCAAGCTGCAGGCGGATGGCACAGTGGTCTGGGGCGACTGCTCGGATAAGTTCTCAGAAGTGGCCAATTGTTCCAGCGAGGCGTTTGACGGCCTGACCTTGGCGGTTACCATCCCCAGCTCGTTTCATGTCTTCCTGTTCTACTGCGACGCAGCCAATTCCCGTCAAGATTCCCATTCGCATTGACACCCATCGTGGATTACTCTCCTGGGACACATCATGGCTGATAAAAATGCGATTCTCCAAGAGCTTCAAGAGCGGTGGACCGCTGCTTGGCCGCAAGCCTTAGCGGACTGGAGTCCGTTTATACAACTGCACGAACCCAAATGGTGTCTAACAGAGGCGGATGAAGTCCAAGAGTCACTGTCCGGCAGCTTTGCAATGATCCGCCTAGTTGACCATTCGGTCGTGATTAGCCTCAGGCAAGTGCTCGAGCAAGGCTTAGAAGAATTCGCAATTGAAATTCTTGCGCATGAAATTGGACACCATGTCTATTGTCCGGCAGATTTGACCGACAATGGACGCATGCTAGCGCGGATGCGTCGCGGACTTCCTGGTTGCGAGCCTTACGCGCCGATGGTGGCCAATTTGTATGGCGATCTCTTGATCAACGACCGACTGCAACGCAGCTGCGGCAGAAACATGGCGGGGGTCTATCAAGCGTTAAAGTCGGGCCAGACGAACTCCAAACTGTGGTGGCTCTACTTGCGGATCTACGAGGTGCTGTGGAGCCTTCCTCCACAGACCCTGGCTATGGGAGAAGCAGACAGCAGGCTGCGGGTCGATGCCATGCTGGGTGCCCGTTTGGTGCGGAGTTACGCAAAAGATTGGGTGGGTGGAGCTGGGCGATTCGCTTGCTTGATGTTTCCTTATATCGCCGAGGAAGCCGAAGCGGCCCGCGCCGCGGCGAAACAATGGTGCGATACGCTGCAAGCAGGCGCGAACGGTTACCCCGACGGTCTCGCGGAACTCGATGCCGATGAAGAATCCGGCAACATCCATCCGGTAGAAGACCCGGCATTGAGCGGATTGGAACCGATCGAACACGATGAAGGATCGGAGGGAACATCCCATGGACGCCTTCCCGGCTCCCTTTCGGGACTCAAGACCATCAAGTCCTATCGCGATCCTTTCGAATACGCCGAAATCATGAAGGCTTCGGGAGTCAACCTCAGCGAACGCGACATCGCTATTCGCTACTATCGGGAACGCGCCATCCCCTACTTGATTCCGTTCCCTACGCGACGACTTAACAAATCATTGGATCCACTACCCGAAGGAGTCGAGTTGTGGGAGCCGGGGAGCGAAATCGATCAAATCGATTGGGCCAGTACTCTGGTTGCCAGCCCCACAGTGATTCCCGGAGTCACGACTCGCCAGCGGCTGCTGGGTAGCTCTCCCGGCTCAGAGCCCGAGCAACAGCCCTTTAACTTGTATCTCGGAGTCGATTGCTCGGGTTCGATGCGAGATCCAGCTCGCAATTTGTCGTACCCCGTCTTGGCCGGCGCGGTCATCGCGCTTTCCGCACTTCGCACCAAAGCGAAGGTTAAAGTGGTTCTCTCCGGTGAACCTGGCAAATCCATTTCGACCGATGGCTATATTCGCGACCCGACGGAGGTACTGCGGACACTGGTCAATTATCTCGGGACCGGATATTCGTTTGGTATCCATCGGTTGGCTGAAACGTTTGCTGCTGGCGGAGGTGACTCGGCGAGCGGTGACGCTCCTACCCATATTCTCATCCTGAGCGACTACGATATGTTCCAGATGCTCGCCGAGCAAGGAAATGAGAAACTTGGATGGGATGTAGCTCGTGAAGCGGCGCGTGCTGCCGGCGGGGGTGCGACTTATGTCCTGCAACTGCCAGGTTTCGCAAACCTGACCGAACGATTTGCCAATCAAATCCAGCGAATGAAACAAGATGGTTGGGGAGTTTACTTGGTCAATTCCATGGAGGAGCTCATCGAATTCGCCAAACAGTTCAGTCGACAACAGTATCACCTGCCGCCAATTCCACCGGAGCACGCGCGATGAATCATGAAGGCCCTGCCTTGGAATGGCTCTTGCGCCGCCTGAGCGAATGTCCGGCTGAGTTTATTGAAACGTGTGCAGTCCGCGATGGTCACCTGCAACTGATCGCCATCGTCTGCGACCACTTCCGTCCCTACGTACTCAAAGACCAAGATCCGTTTTGGGAAGCGTTGCGTTCCCATCAGATCAAGAGCTACAAGCCGGAGAATTACTTTGCACTTCTTTCGATCGCCACGTGGCTTCTCGGCCATGAGTGGTTCGTCGAACATCGTGAGACCCTGGAACCTGCATGGCTTTGGTTGACAAGCGATTCGCTGGCTACCCTGGCCAATTCGATCAAGGCATCCGACTGCCTCAATGATCCAGATCGACGCGAGGAATTGGTCCGACTATGTCTTGCTTCGATGGACTTACGACCGGCGGACGAAACCAAAGAACAGGCGATGGACCGTTTGACGACTCTCGACAGTGTCGAACGGCGACGCGTCTTGAATGCAACCCTTGCGGCCGAACGACGAGCTCGCGAAGTCCGAGAAGCGATGGCGCGAGAGAAGGCTCGCGAGTCCGCCAGCCGATATGGTGAATAACGGAACGAGTATAAAAGTGAGCCCAAGCCGATACCCTGAACTATCCGAGCAACAGCGGTTTCCGATCTTGTCCGACCGCGGGCGCAAGTTGTTACACCAATTGCGGCAACATCCCCATGCACCGATCTGGAATTGGCCGAACGGTGAACAACTGGACGGCGAAGATCTAACGCGAGTGCTCGAATTTGCCAACGCATTAAATCGCCCAGAACCGCAAGCCCCTTCGTGGCTGGCTCTCTATGTGGAACGATGCTTGCGCGAGGTCCCCTTCTATCGAAAGCGAGCTCAGGTTGGCTGCCCCTTCGAAGAACTACCAACCTTTCGCCGTGCGGATTTAGCACCTCGTGTTTGGGAGTTCGTACCGGACGACGAGCCACTGGAGAAGCTCATTACGTTTTCAAGCAGTGGTACGACGGGCTACCCAACGCGGACAGCCCATCACCCCTTTTCGGCAGCCTGCGGAGTTCCGTTGCTGGAATATGCTTTGCAAACCCTCTGCGGCATCTCACTGAACCGAAGTTCCGATCATGTTGCCATTGCCAATTTGGTAGCCTATCCCGACGCTTATACGACAGCGATCGTCGTGGCCTATTTAAAGGAAGCGGGCTGCATTCGCCTAAATCTCGACAAGTCCGCGTGGCGAGCTGAAGGCGATTGCGTCCGCTACCTCCCGCAGTGGCGGGCCCCGGTTTGGCTTGGCGATCCCATCGCATTCGGTGCGATCGAAAAGCTGTCGCTAGACCATCAACCGCAAGCCATTTTGTCGAGCATCATGCAACTGACGGATGCATACGCCCGCCAACTTCATGAGCGCTACGCCTGCCCAGTCATCGATCTCTACGCCATGACCGAAGCAGGTATCATCGCCGCGCGCGATCCATTGGCGCAACCCAATCCAGTCCATCGCATCTTGCCGCACGATTTGTTTGTCGAGATTTTGGATGAGCAGGGGCAACGTTGCCCCGATGGTGTGCGAGGCGAAATCACGTTGACAGGTGGTCGTAACCCCTACCTACCGCTTTTGCGTTATCGAACGGGGGATTTTGCTGCTATGGAAACGATTGCCGGGGAGCTTTGTCTGGTGGGTCTCGAGGGACGACTGCCTGTTCAATACACGTCCGCTGCTGGGCGGGTCATCCATAGCATGGAGATCACTCGACTGATGCGCCGTTATCCCGTGCTCAGGTATGAAATGAAAATCGCACCCGATGGACGCCACGAACTTCACTACCAAGGCGACATCGACTCGGCGGCGTTGCAAGAGGAACTCGGTGAGTTGTTTCGAGCAAACGTTTTGGTAGTTGACATGCAGCCGACGCACCAACGCCAAGGCAACTAGTGTTTTGTTACAGCTAAAAATTAGGATTTGCCGTAGCGGAAGTCGTCAAGACTTTCGGTGATTGATGACTATTTCGAAACTCTTGACGAGTTCCGCTACCCTAAAACTAAGCAATGTGCATTCTCAGAACAATGATTTCTCAGAAATGCGAGCCGAGCGTTCGATAACGCAAGCCGCAATCTCGCGTTTCATCCGCTGCTGTAGAAGCCAGCGTTTGAACAACCGCGATGCTTTCCATTCGTCGGCATATTTGGCCTCAACCTCAGCGCGAACTTCCAGTTCAATTCCGTTCACTGCGCGCTCGAAACCATCCGAAACGAAACCCGTTGATTCAGAACGAGTTTGATGGCCGCAGGCTGCTCGGACCATCGTGCGACGTATTCGAACGAACAGGGACGATTTCAAGTTACAACTCCCAGGCCTCTTTCAAGCGGTTCACCACCTGTTATGGTAGTACTTTCGAGATGAATTCGCGATCACCTTTAATCGAATTCTCAGTTTCCAAAGAACGAAAAAGTGTGGGGACGTGACAACGGGAGGGCGACGCTCCTGCGGAGCCTTCTCCGGCCGCCATCTGCCGTCCACAAGCAAGGGGCCAAACTCCTTCCGCAGCCGCCCGACGCTGGAACATCCGTGCACTGGCTTTGCCATCCGTACTAGAAAAACGAGTATGTTTCCAACGAATAAAAGGAGACCACGAATGACAAGTGGAATATCACTGGTTCAATAACGTCCACCTACTTGCAAGAAACACCAACGAACCTCCATGGACTGATCATGCAACGAATTTTATATCTAGTTATCCTGCTCGTTGCGGCGCAAAACTTACCTGCGCAACAACCGCCCTATGATCTCTTCCCAGCGGCCGAACCACCCTACTTCCGCGTGCGCTACGAAGCATCCACTACACCTGGCGAACTCTCCTTTCCCGTGAATTACACTGTCTGGATTCCGGACGATGCCCAGTCGCTGCGTGGCGTCATCGTGCACCAGCACGGCTGTGGAGAAGGATCGTGCAAGTCGGGACTGACCGGCGCCTTCGACCTGCATTGGCAAGCGCTGGCCCAGAAGCACGCCTGCGCTTTGCTCTCGCCTGCATACGAACAACCCGATAAAGCCGATTGTCAGTTGTGGTGCGATCCACGCAACGGATCGAGTCATGCCTTTCAACAGGCGCTTGTCGATCTGGGTGCCAAGTCAGGTCATCCCGAACTGGCTCAGGTACCTTGGGCATTGTGGGGACACAGTGGCGGTGGTCACTGGGCCGGTGGCATGGTCATGCTGCATCCCGACCGATGCGTGGCGGCCTGGCTCCGCTCGGGCGTGCCGCAACTTTCAGCCAACCCCGACCGCCCGACGATCAAGCCGCACACGTTGCCCGAAGCCGCATTGCGGGTACCGCTGATGTGCAATCTCGGCACGAAGGAAGGTGTCACCGTCACCGGTGGTCAATTCGCCGGCGTTTGGCCAGCTAATGAGTCGTTCTTTCTTCAAGTGCGTTCCCAAGGTGGACTTGTCGGCGTAGCCATCGACCCGCTGACCTCTCACGAATGCGGCAATCAGCGCTATCTTGCAATCCCCTGGCTGGACGCCTGCCTAAGCGCCCGCTTGCCGCACGAACCGGGCGAATCACTGAAACCGATGCCTACCGACCACGCCTGGCTGGCACCGCCGCTGAGCACCGAAGCGTCGGCGGCCGCGAACTTTGAGGGTGATCCATTGCGGGCTGCTTGGCTGCCGAACGCATCGATGGCTCGGTTGTGGATGCACTATGTCAAAGATACCGCAGTACCCGATGCGACACCGCCACCGGCACCTTACAATCTGCAAGTTAAAGAGAACGAACTGACCTGGGAGGCTACCGCCGACTTTGAAAGCGGCTTGGCCAGCTTCGTTATCGAGCGCGATGGTGAATTCCTTGCCAAACTGCCACAGGAGGGCAAGAACCCTTATGGACGACCTGTCTTTCAAAACTTGCAATACAGCGAAACGCCCACGCAACCACTTGTTCCGATGCACTTCGTCGACGAAAACCCTATTCTCGGCAAAACGCATCAATACCGGGTCATCGCGGTGAATACCGTCGGGCTAAAATCGAATTGACACGGCTAACACAACTTGCACCTTAGTAATCCCATGCACAGCCTTCGAACCGTTCTACTCAATCTCCTTGTTGCCCTAATTGCCTGCCACGGTCTACTCGGTTCGCCCATGCTGACGCTAGCGCAAACGGCCAACGAGTCCGAAAGGGCAGGGGACCGCTTTGAAAACGTTAGCGCGCTAAGCGATATGCCCGCCGATCAGATGGGCAAAGTCATGAACATGATGTCAGCGGCTCTTGGTGTAAATTGTAGTTATTGCCACGCCGGTACCGACTTTGCCAAAGAGGGGCTCCCGCACAAAGACATTGCCCGCGAGATGCTCGAGATGACCCTCAGTCTCAATCGCGAACACTTTGGCGGCAAGGCCATCATCACCTGCACCACGTGCCATCAAGGTAAAACGCAACCCGTCTCTACGCTCCCGCTGGATCCCTCGCGACTCGCGGCCGAACCCAATCCAAGCCCCACTTCCCCGGAAAAGGCGCCTGCCACCCCTAATGCAGATCGCATACTTGCCAACTACACCCAAGCCCTGGGAGGTGAAGCGAGACTAGCAGCGATCAAGTCGCGGCATGTCGTAGGGCAACGCATTGAACCCGATGGCCGCACGGAACCGGAGGAACTGTGGCAGAACGTGGAGGGCTTGTCGCGCATGCAAACTCTCTATGGGGACCTCGCCGTTATCGAAGGATTCGATGGCCAAGCCGCCTGGAAGCAGGCGGCTCAGAATTCGATCCAACTGAAGCCTGACGAAGCGGAACAAGTCCAAACGGAAGTCGGCGTTGCCTTCCCGACGACTCTCAGAACATACTACACCGACTTGACTGCTGGCGAACCGATGTGGAAGGGAGAGCGTTGGCTGCATGTGCTTCTTGCCACCCGCCGAAGCGGCTTGAAGGAGACGTTGGTTTTCGACAGCCAGTCGGGGTTATTGGTCCAGCGCACAGCCTCCGTCCCGACGGTGCTTGGGTTGTTCCAGCAGCGCATCGACTATTCCGATTACCAAGCCTTCAAGGGTATCCAAGTCCCCACCACCATCCGTTTTGCCATCCCCAACATCACCTGGACGCGGCGGATCACCACAGTCACCTTTAACCCCACACTTGCCGACGATCACTTCCGCCGCCCCTAACATGCATGAAGAATGACGATCTTGACGCGTTGGATTAACTTAGTTGCTGAAGCAGGGTCGGCCCCTAGGGCCCGGATGGGGCCAACTGTCGTAAGGTAAGCTGAATAAATTAGGGCAACTCCCCGATTCCAATGAAATGTCGATCGGTCAAGGGCATGGGAGATACGAAACCGCGCAAAAATAGGTTAGCATGTGTGGTAAGCGAGAGCAGAGCGCGTGACGATTGCGACCTGCACGCAAGGTAAGCAACCTCACGGTTCCCCTCGCAACTCGTGAATGCGTCTCCGTAGTTCAACTGGATAGAACGTCGGCCTCCGAAGCCGAAGGTTAGAGGTTCAAATCCTCTCGGGGATATTTCGAAAAAAGCAGCATTTTTAAGGCTGGAACGCATTTTAAGCGTTACCGTCGCAATGACGAGCGGCCCCGTTTTCAAGAAACGACTACCGAAAAACTCCGGTAGGTTTCAACGGGAGACCCTCAAAGATGGCCAGACCAAAGGCGAAAGCCCCCACACTACGTTACCACTTATCAGGGCAATCGGTAGTGACTCTCGACGGCAAGGATTATTACCTTGGCAAGCACGATTCGCCCGAATCGCTCGCCCGTTACGCTGTCCTAATCGGCATCTACCAAGCCAACGGACTAAAGCTACCTTACGACTTCGACGCCGAGCTACTCGACGCTAAAGCCGCCATCCTGACGCCCAGAGCACCACAACCAACCCACCAGGCCGAACAGGTGTTGTTGGTTCGGCACGTCACAGCGAGCTACAGAACGCTGATAGTGACCAAATACCCCCACAATCCGGCTGAGCTCCACCGGCTAGGCCGGATTTGCGACGAAACCGACACGTACGAAGGCGACCGGCGGGCTGACGACTACGGCCCATTGGCATTGCAGCGGCAGCGGCAGCGGTGGGTTGCTGCCGGCAACTCGAGAGTGTATTGCAATCGCTTGACTAATGCAGTAGTGCGAATGTTCAAATTCGCTGTTTCGCAAGAGCTTGTGAAGCCTGAAACGTGGCAGAGACTCCAAAGCGTTGAGCCGCTGCGGATTGGACAGACTCCTGCCCCCGAAACAGAGCCCAGGCGGCCCGTTCCAATCGAAGTGGTTCGAGAGACAGCCTTGCACCTTTCGCCCGTGCTGAAAGCCATGTTGCGGGTTCAGGTGGCAACAGGGATGCGTCCGAGCGAAGTTTGCAATATTCGCCCATGCGACATTGACCGCCGCGGTGCGGTGTGGATGTTCCGGCCCACCAAACACAAGACCGCAAACAAGGGCAAACGCAAAGCAGTTCCATTGGTGGGTGACGCAAGGGAGGCACTCACCGATTACCTGAATCGAGATGCAATGGCCTACTGTTTTAGCCCCGCTGAATCTATGGCGTGGTTCCGTGCTAATCAGCGAGCCAAACGCCAAAGCAAGGTCCAGCCGTCGCAGGCCTCCAGAGCGAAGCAGAAGCCCCGCAAGATGCCGGGGGAACGGTTTGATGCCGGGAGCTACCGGCAGTCAATCCAGCGTGCAGCCAAGCGTGCAGGCGTGGAATCCTGGCATCCGTACCAGTTGCGGCACCTAGCCGGAACAGTCGTCCGTGACGCACTGGGCCCAGAGGCGGCGCAAGCTCTGCTTGGCCACGCGAATCTGAGCATGACCGAGCACTACGCTAAAATCACGGAACTGAAAGCTGTGGAAGCCGCGAACGCGGCCCCTCAGTTGTGAATCGGGAATAAGCCCAATGACTCGCAAGGTACAACCAAATGCCAACTTGGGAGCCGGCACCCTTGCCGAATCTCAAGTAATTGAGAATCTCCACGGTCTTCATGAATGCTGCCTGTCGGCACTGAGCTGTAGTGCTTTCCTTGACATTTGCCTGCCAAGCCATGATCGGTTCGCGTTTGCTCGAGATCGATTATTGGAGCTTCTATTCGAACTCCGCAATCGCATAGCAGACGTACTTCAGGTTGACGGCAGGGCCCATCTTCAAGACCTGGAATGGCTTTGCGAGCCGCTCCCAACATCGAGTCAGACGGCTTACGTTCTCGCGCGGGTTGGTGATCCGAAGAGTGAATACTATATGGCCATCAAATTGGTTTATGAGATCGGATGTGAAATAATTGACGGTGTGCTTTCTGACTCCGTACGACCTTTGGTTGGCCTCACTGCAGAAAAGCAACGAGAAATCGAAAATGCGGTTTCGCACCAAATTTCGAACTCTCTCGCGATAATCTCGCTCGTCACTGAAGAAGTAGCCTTGACAGACAAAGACAAGGAGCTCCTCGAAGCAATGCGACTTCTGAAGCTCTCGTCCGATAAATGTGCTTCCCGTGAGCAAATTCTACAGATGGCTAAATGGGAGTCTGAAGGGAAACGTGCGTTCAAGCGCTTGATGTCAGCTGGCTACGTGAAGTCGAAACGAGGTGTCGGCTACTACCTCACTACCGCAGGCATTGCTAAAGCCGAAAAACTCAGCGAGCGCACCTAGTCTATACCGACAACCTGACAAAGCCCTGCTCTATTACCCCTGTTGCATTCAATGGCTTCAGGGGTTTTTTCATGCATTCACCATCAATAAAGAGCGTCGTCAGCCAGTTGCTGACGGAGGATGTCATCACACTCTCTCAGGCTCGCGCTGAGTTTGCAGCAGTCACCGGACGCAGGCCCGACAAGGCAACCATCAGCCGCTGGATTCACCGAGGTGTCGGTGGCGTCAAGTTGGATGCGGTGCGGATCGGCGTGCAGTTGCTCACAAGCCGCCAAGCGTTAACCCGCTTCATAGAACATCGCACCGCTAAGACCGTTGGCTAGATCACGGAAGCCGGCGCGGTGTTATCGGGAAATTAACAAACCCCGCTAACCAGAGCAGCTAACGGGGTTCATCAAGTTTTTTATCGGTGCGTGTTGCTTGCTGGCGGCACACCGACACTACAGGAATGCTTCTATTATGCAACGATTGCGGGATATTGTCCACACCGAAACCCCACCATGCGCTTGCATGGATTGCCTACGGGCAACAGCCCGGGCTGATCAGCGCCGGGCCGAGATCGCGGGGATTCTAAAGCGGTTCGCTGAACTGGAGCAGAGTATTCAGGTCGCCAGTGAGATGGAACGGGTGGCCAGCAATGATAAACGCTAGCCTAACGCCAATCGATTCGATTCAGCCTAGCCCCGAAAACGATTCGATCTACGGGGCAATCGACCCGAGCAACATCGACCTCATTAATCTTGCGAGAGATATTGCGACTAGTGGCGTTCGCGAGCCGCTTCAGGTCTGCAGGGACGGCTACATCGTCAGCGGTCACCGTCGCTATGCCGCCGCGAAGTTGGCCGGGTTGGATCAGTTGCCGGTTGTCAAACTAAACCTTAGACGACTCGAGCATTCATCGTCGGAGTGGATGCGGTTACTTCGGGCGCACAACCACCAGCGCGTGAAGCTGGCCCATGTTCGGATCAAGGAAGCTTTACTGGACATTGACCCAGACTTGGCACATGAGCAGCTAATTGCAGCGCGTGAAGAGCGTGCCAGCACGTCGCCGCCGAGCATTGTGATTGACGGCGAAAAGGTTAGGTGCTTGATCAGCGATCGCAAGCAACAAATGCTCGATCGAGTTCTAGAGGTAGTGGGTGAGCTCAAAGAGTTCTGGCCGGTCAGTGTACGACAGATCCACTACGGATTACTAAACGCCCCCCCGCTCCGAAACTCGTCTAAGGGCAAGCAACGAAGTCTCTACGAGAACGACATAAAGAGCTATAACGATTTGTGCGACCTCGTTACTAGGGCGCGTCTAATAGGGTTGATTCCGTGGCACGCAGTGGCCGATGAGACCCGTCCGGTATCTGGCATTCGAAATAGCCAAGACCTCGCGCAGTTTGTTGATCTTGAGACTCACAATTTCTTGCGGGGCTATCGTCGCAATTTACTGCAAAGTCAGGCCGATCACGTTGAGCTCGTTGTCGAGAAGCTGACAGTTCAAGGCATTATCGAGCCGGTGGCCAAACGTTACACAATGCCGATGACCGTGGGGCGCGGGTATTGCTCAATACAGCCCCGGTATGAAATCGTTCAGCGATACATGCAATCCGGCAAAGATCGTTTGGTGCTATTGATCGCAAGCGACTTTGACCCAGATGGCGAAGAGATTGCCGAGTCATTCGTGAAGAGTATTCGCGACGATTTTAATGTTAGCGAAGTTCGGGCTAGTAAGATCCTCTTGCGACGCGACCAGATTGAAGACTGGGGGCTACCGGCGAATCAGCTCGAAGCCAAGGAGTCATCGAGTAAGTTCACTAAGTTTGTCGAGCGCTACGGTTCGCGAGCGGTTTACGAATTGGAGGCCGTGCAGCCGAGTCAAATGCAGCAAGCAGTTATCGACGCAATTGAGTCAACGATCGACTTGAGGGCATTTAATGCTGAGTTGGGCCAGGAAAAACGTGACGCAGCACAACTTCAGGCAATGAAACAGACAATGGTGAAAGCGTTTTCAGGCTTGCTTGGAAACGGGGAGGCGGGGCAATGAAAATCGATTTTGAGGTTATCAAAAGTCGAGCGGCCGGACGTTGGGCCGAAGTGTTCCAGGCATTGACCCCGTTATCTGGCGAGGTTCTTCATCGCGGCAAGTCAGATCACCCTTGCCCGGGTTGCGCCGGTGTAAGCGTTATTTGGCCGGATAAAGACGCGGAACAAACCGGTTCAATTGCATGCCGCAAATGTACCAGCAGCAAGCCGACCGGCGACGGAATCGCAACCGTCGCTAAGTGGGCCGGTTTATCTCAGGGCGATGCCGCAAAGGCAATCGCGTCTTACTTAGGAATCGGTGGTATGGAATCAGCAGCGACGGTAGAACTCGATGTTATTGAGTTGGTTTGTAAAGATAAACGAATGCCGATTGAGGCGTTTAAGCAGTTCAGGCCGACGATCGAGAAACGCGGACGCAATAGCTAGCTCATGGAATGTCCGCTGCAAATCGACAAATTGATTATGTACAGAGAAGGGCTGCATCATCGTGAGCGATCTGAATACAGTTCATAAGCCTTTTCGAGTGCATTTCCAGAATAATCGAGGCTCGACTGAGGCATTTTCCGTTTGGTCATCCAACTCACCGCAGGTCACTTTGCTCGTTTTGGGAATTGGGGGCAGAGGGCTTCGATCGGCGATCCCGGAAGAACGTGGAGCGACAATTCGCCCTAAGCCACGACAGTCTAGTGATTTGCCTCGCTCGCTGCAAGCTTTTGCTGCAACGTCTATTTGGGAAGGTGAAACCAGATGTATTGCTAAGGTAGGACACTTCTGCAAGTCGCGAGCGGCCCCCAATCACTGAGGCTGGACAAACACATCGTTACAAGTAGTTGCTGACACAGACAGCGGCAAGGGAGTGCTTTGCAGCATTCGTGTCAAATTGACAACTACCGCTCTGGCCATCGAAATTCCACACCGCAGCCGTGAAGTCCCGAGGGAGAGCTTGTCATGAACACGCAACTGCAAAACGACACGCGTTCTACTGGATCACCAACTCGCAGCGGTCGGGACACCCGAGCAGTGCTCGCGCGTGAAAAATCGAGCACGGATCTTACGCCGAAACGTATCGGAACACTGTTCGTTCTGAAATCCCTAGCGACTTTGCGATTTCAGCGACGGTAAGCCCTTGGTCTCGCAACTTTCGTGCACGGCCTGGATTCGATTTCAGCGTTCCAGGCTGCCGTCCGATGTACACGCCACGGGACTTTGCTGCTCGGATGCCAGCCGCCTGCCGCTCACGTCGAAGCTCCTGCTCCATCTCAGCGATGCCCAACAAGACTGCAGCTAACATCTTCCCTAGGGATCCGCTGAAGTCGATTTGCTGCGACGTGGATACAACGCGAAGCCCCTTGTCGCACCAGTCCGCCAGGATATTGATGCCATCGCGTAGGCTGCGTGAAAGGCGATCCAGCTTCCAGCAAACGATGGTCTTGACTTCACCGTTGAAGATGTCGGTTTGGAGTTGTTCAAATGCGGGACGCTTTACGTTGCTGCCGCTCGACTTATCAACGTACCATTTGGCATCCGATAGGCCGTTGCCCTGCAACCAACGCTCGATCTCTTGCTTTTGACTGTCGGTCTTTTGTCCTGGGGTGCTAACGCGAACGTAGACTGCGATCATGGTAGGTCTCCAAGCTTTGGAACGGGGAGGTCTTTGGCGAATGCCAATTGAGTATACCCTAAATGGCAGTGTTGCGTATGCGTAAACTGCTTCGAAAACGGGGGCCTGGGGACGTCGAGAGTAGACAGACCCTATTTGTCAGTAATCGCCTGCCGCCAATAGTTCGAAATGCCATTGTCTGGCCCTCATGACCGCGACGGCAAGTAGCACGAGGTCCCGCGGCACAGGTGAGATATCCAGGCTAATTTCCGAGTTTCTCTAACGTACGGAATTGACAGCACCTTCTTGATCCTTGGAAGCATAAACGCACTGTCTGTTGCGGCCCCTGGCTCCTGGAACTAAGATCCAACGACGACTCGAGTGCTTGAATTTCGTCCGATACAACTTTGAAGCCGAGGATTTCATGAAAAATACGAGTGCGAAGTTGATTTTTCTCTTCAACGTGGTTTTCACTTGTTCCATTTTCGGACAAGAAAGGTCAAGCGAACAAAGCCAGGAATGGACGCCGAGCTATGGATTTCCCAGTGTCGCCGTCGTAAAACTCGATGACAAAAATGTTCTCCAGATCTTGTTACCTTCTGCTACTGTCCCTGTGCCAAACGGGGCAACTATTGAGGTAACAGAAGAATATCCCGCCGAAGAGAATGGAATTCAAGTTCTTAAGACGCGAACCGTAAGTCGCCCTGCCGCGTATCTACCTGACAAATTTAGAATGGTTCGGACCCAATTAAGCATCGATAAGATGAAATTGCGAGACCAATCGGGCAAGGTCTTAGACGTTGATGAGATTTCGAAATCGATCCGCAACCCGACTTACGTCATACTTGTTCAGGGAGGGAGCATAAGCCCTTCGCGACAGCACTACTTTCGCGAAGGTTCACTGGTTTTGAGTCCCGAAGACCTCGATCCAAATTGTTGGTATTTGCCGGAAGTTGCTGGACTCGCCCAGAAATGGACACGAACCGAACCACTGCCTAAACCAGCGATTGCTCAGCTCGTTGAAAATGGCACCAAGATCGAAATTGTGTTCATTAAAATGGAATATAGCACTGAAGTGCGGACGAGAAACGTTAAACTCGCGGACGGTAGTGAAGTGGAGCAAACGTATGAAGTAAGTGTGCCAATTTATTCAAATGCCAGAGAATTGATTGATGTTAACGAATGCGTATTTTCAGGAGCAGATGGCAAAGAGGTTGCCACGAGAACTGTACTGGAGCGACTTTCGCAACCATGCCACATTCTTTGGGAAAGCACCATCACGGATTTTCTTGGTTCCGTTCTCAAACCAGATTTAATCCTTGTTAACCGCAAACCGAAGGTACCAAATTAAGCCAGATGATCTGGTCGAAATCTCCCGAAATCGGATCGGGGTACCGAGCTTATGAAAGTCAGCGCAGCACAAGCAAGCCGCGTGCGGTCGGTGGAGTATGTGCGGCAGTGTGGCAATGGTTTCGGGGGCTTTGCTTTAACACAGAAGACTCTAGTGGCAGCGAAACGGTCGGAGGAGAACGAAATCCATCGGGGCAACGCTACCTGCGTTAACACACCCAAAGCCGTAAACCGACAAGAGTCATAATTTGCTCTAAAATGCATTTGCCGGGAAGTTCAGCATGTGGCAACCCTCTGGTGCTCTTTCAGTGAGGCTCATTCGAAATGCGAACCCGGAACGCCCCAACCATGTCATGCCCTGGGACAAGATGGGCAGTCAATTCACATTGTCAGCCTCCCACCATTATCCACAATTTTATTGGTCAGTTCAGGATCGCGGCCATTGTCGGGCATTACCAAGACAACTCTCCCCACTGGCTTTTCCGGTTCTTTGGATTTCGGCGAAGATGCGTTCAGTGTCATCAGGGAATCAAGCAGGGCTTTAGCTGCTTTGCACTGAATGTTTTTGTCTTCGCTCTGAAGCAGGTTGCACAGTGTGGCTATTGCATCGCTTCCCACGTCCACCAGCTTAGCAAGAACTGACTCCCGAACGCCTTCACGAGCCGCGTCAAGCCTTCTACGGAACTCAGGATCGGCAAGTCGTCGATAAGCCGTTCGTTCTGACATATCAGCCGCTTCCGCCGCGTGCGGAACACGACATCCCGCGACGAGGGCAGAAAAAAGGCGGTCATCTCCGGACAATGGGTTGGACATAGCTGACTCTGTAAGCCCGCCAAACTCTGACATTTTCCGACATTCAGTGGTCATGGTGCTCCTGTCTTCCAAAACGAAGGGGCTGCGAACGACCTCACATGAAGCCTTCATCTGCTTGATTCTACAGCTTACCTGACTCGAAGTCGGCATCGGCGTCTAGGCTGTCCCTGAAAGGCGCTTGTTCGTTCGCCGCTTCCTTCCTTAAAAGACATTTAGCAGACGGCGCATCGCTACTGCATGTACGAGCGACGAACTTGAAGCTGTCCTCGATAAGTTTCGTGGCGCATTGAAGTTGGGCGGCGTCTGTTTGCGTTGCGTTCGCTCAGCGGCGACTATTCTTAAACTCCCCCAATGGCGCCACCATATCCAAAATGCGCAACAACGGTTGCACCCTTTCGTCATCTTCGTTCATTTCGCTGGCAATTGCAGTTGACTTAGCCAGACGCATCGTGATTTGACGCGGTGGTAACGAATACCGTTCGTGCCATGGTAGAAGTCGATGCAATAGGACCATGACATCGGAACAGTTGCCAGCACGACAGCAAAAGCTCCGGTCACCGCGTTTTCGAGGACGCTTGGCGATAGTTCTGACCGAATGTCTCGCGTTGATGTCGTTGCGCAAATTCAAAGTCTCAGTGGGAGTGTTCATCAATTCGATCCAGTGTCTCAGGGCATTGAAACTTTCGACTTATCGCAACCGACTGGGTGGAATAGAATGGTTTTTCGCACTAAGAAGGAATTCCAGCGGCTTTCCGTTTGCACTCACTGATACGGTGTCCGTGCGTTGAATCTTCAACCTGCGCCCTGTATGCTGCTGCGGTGCACACAAGGAGTTCACTAATGTCCGCCGATCATCATCTGCTATTTGGCCTATTGGCCCTGCAATGCGGTTTTCTTCCAAAAGAACAACTCGTCGCCGCACTCGCTACTTGGACAAGTGATAAGAAGAAATCGCTTGAAGTAATCCTTGCTGAACAAAAAGTCTTCACGCCCAATCAACAGGCGGTTCTCAAGCAGCTCGAGCAGGAAGTCCTCGCGCAGCATGACCAAAGCGCCGAGCAAAGTCTCGCAACGCTTTCCAGCATTGGCACTTTGCGGCAAGAACTTGAAGGCCTCGGCAACTCGCAAGTCAGCGCCATGTTGGCACAGGTGGCCAACGATTCGCTTCCTACTAAGGCCTTTAGTGCCGAAACTATCAGCAAGGATACGCGCCGCGAGGGTGCACTACGCTACCTCACGATTCGCATGCACGCCAAAGGCGGCCTGGGCGAAGTCTTTGTCGCCCAGGATCAAGAACTCAACCGCGAAGTGGCGCTGAAGGAGATCCAAGAACGCTTCGCCGACGACGGTGAGAGTCGTGCCCGGTTTCGGCTGGAAGCGGAAATCACTGGCAACCTGGAACATCCGGGCATCGTACCAGTTTATGGATTGGGCCAATATGAAAATGGCAGACCCTATTATGCAATGCGATTCATCCGCGGCGATAGCCTGAAAGAAGCGATCGACAGCTTTCACACAAAGTACAAAGACCGTCTGATCGATGGCGAGGCGGGACTCGAGTTACGCCTACTACTGCGACGTTTCCTCGATGTCTGCAATGCGATGGCCTATGCGCATAGTCGAGGCGTGCTACATCGCGATCTTAAGCCGGGCAATATTATCCTGGGTAAATATGGTGAAACGCTGGTGGTTGACTGGGGTTTGGCCAAGGCGCAAGGTCAAAGCCAATCAGCAGACGCTTCGATCGGACCTGTAACACCCTCCTCGGGCAGCGGCGCGACACCTACGCTGGACGGGTCGGCGGTCGGCACGCCTGCGTATATGTCTCCCGAGCAAGCAGCCGGAAAAGTAACTGAACTTGGCCCGGCCACCGATGTCTATAGCCTGGGCGCAACACTGTTTCATCTATTGACGGGCAAGCTACCGATTGCGGTCAGTACAGCATTGGAGATCTTGAACAAGGCGGAACTTGGCGAGATTCTCAGACCGAGGGAACTTCGCGCGGAGGTTCCTAAGCCGCTCGAAGCCATTTGCCTTAAAGCAATGGCCAAGTTGCCAAAGGAACGATACGGATCGCCTGTCGCATTGGCAGATGATATTGATAAGTGGCTGGCGGATGAGCCGGTGAGCGTCTTTGCGGAGCCATTGTCAGTTCGAGCGCGACGGTGGATCAAGCGGCATCCGGCGATGGTGGCGAGTTCGGCGGCTGGAGTCGTTTTGGGGCTTTGCGGAGCGCTGCTGTTTGGCTACTTACAAGTCGTCCATGCTAATGAATTGGAAGGGAAAAATATTGAACTCACGTTAGCCAAAGAGCATGCCGAAGAGCAGCGAAACCGAGCTGAGCAGCGCGAGCAGGAAGCGATTTCCGCAGTGAAGCGTTTCGGCGATGCGGTAGCCGGCAACAAAGAACTCAAAGACAATTCCCGATTGGAGTCGCTTCGCAAGGATCTGTTGAAGGAGCCGCTAGGCTTTTTCAAATCGTTACGCGAGCGCTTGCAGGCGGATAACGATACGCGACCGGAATCGCTCGCTCAACTAGCAAGCGCTGCGTTTGATTTGGCAAATCTCACTAATGAGATCGGCAACAAGCAAGATGCAATTGTCGCCCACCAGGAGGCTTTGGCGATTCAAGAGTTGCTCGCGCGGGAGAACCCTTCCAATACCGAATTTCAAAGTAATTTAGCCGCGAGTCACAATAACCTCGGGAATCTGCTTAGAACCACCGGCAAACCCGCTGAGGCGCTCGCGGCTTACGAGCAGTCCAAAGCGATCCGAGAGCGGCTTGTGCGGGACAACCCTACGGTCAATGAGTTTCAAAGCGATTTAGCTAGTAGTCAAGGTAACATTGGGATTCTGCTTGGACAAACCGGCAAACCGTTCGAAGCGCTCGCCGCCCATGAGCAGGCGAAAACGATTCAAGAGCGGCTCGCTCGGGAGAGCCCCTCAGTCAAGGAGTTTCAAAGCAATTTGGCACTCAGTCACGACTACCTCGGGAATCTCTTTTTTGACATCGGCAAACTGGCCGAAGCGCTCGCCGCCCACGAGCAAGCGATTGCGATACGCGAGCGACTCGCTAACGAGGAACCCTCCGTTACCCAATTTCAAGGCGACTTAGCCGGTAGCCTCAATAACCTCGGGAATCTGTTTTCTGCCACTGGCAAACCGTCTGACGCGCTCGTCGCTTTCGAGCAAGCGAAAACGATTCGCGAGCGACTTGCACGTGAAAACCCCTCCGTCACCCAGTTTCAAGACGCTTTAGCTGGTAGTCACAATAACCTTGGGCAACTGTTTTCTGCCAATGGCAAACCGACTGAGGCGCTCGCCGCTTACGAGCAGTCTAAAGCGATTCGCGAGCGGCTCGCGAAGGAAAATCCCTCCGTCACCGTGTTTCAAAACGATTTAGCCGTTAGTCTCAATGACCTCGGGGAGTTGTTTAGAGCCACCGGCAAACCAGAAGAAGCGCTCGCCGCTTTCGAGCAGGCGAAAGCGATTCAAGAGCGGCTCGCGCTGGAGAATCCCTCCGTCACCCAGTTTCAAAACGGTTTAGCCGTTAGTCACAATAATCTCGCGAATCTGCTTAGTAACACCGGCAAACCCGCTGAGGCGCTCGCCGCTTACGAGCAGGCGAAAACGATTCAAGAGCGGCTTGTGCGGGAGAATCCCTCCATCACCGAATTTCAAGACAATTTAGCCAGTACGTACAGCAACATCGGGCGTCTGCTCCGTGACACCGGCAAAACGGCCGAAGCGATCGCCGCCCATGAGCAAGCGAAAAGGATTCGCGAGCGGATTGCACGGGAGAATCCCTCCGTCACCCAGTTTCAATACGCCTTAGCCCGTAGCCACAATCACCTCGCAATTCTACTTTATTCCAACGGACAATCGATAGAAGCGCTCGTCGCTTTCGAGCAAGCGAAAACGATTCGCGAGCGACTTGCACGTGAAAACCCCTCCGTCACCCAGTTTCAAAGCGATCTAGCCGATAGTCACAACAACATCGGCAACTTACTTTATGATGCCGGCAAAACGGCCGAAGCGCTCGCCGCCTACGAGCAAGCCAAAACGATACAAGAGCGGCTCGTGCGCGAGAATCCCTCTGTCACGAAGTTTCAAAACGCTTTGGCCGGAATTCACAATAACCTTGGAAATCTCCTTAGCGCCTTCGGCAAAACTGCTGAGGCGCTCGACGCATTCGAGCAAGCGAGATCTATACAAGAACGACTTGTACAGGACAATCCCTCCGTCATCGAGTTTCAAAGCACTTTGGGTAACATAATGAATAGTCTTGCGAAAATCCACTTGGACTCCAAGCGATTTGCCGAGGCCCGAGATTTGCTCCATGAAGCGATCAAGTATCAGGAACTTGCCCTGGCTACCAATTCCGATAACCCTCTGTACCTTCAGTACATGATGAATCATTTTTCAATCTTACTCGAAGCCGCTGTAGGACTTGAAGACTCGATCTTGGCTGAGGAAGCGGAGCGCGGCATAGTGGAAACAGCGACCCGTGATCCGCAATTTCAAGAGCTCGATGCTCGCCTCGCGAAAGTGCTCGGTGGCGAGTCGGCAAACGATGCCGCAGAGCTTTTGGCATTTGGGCAACGGAGCTATGACTTGCGGCGTTTAGTTCATGCAGTGCAATTTTTTGGTGAGGCATTGGAGCGTGAGCCAACTCTGGTTAACGATCGAAAAAGGCAGATTGCTTACAACGCGGCTTGTTCTGCAGCGTTGGCAGGTTGTGAGCAGGGGCTGGATGATCAAAAACCTGATGAAGCGGAACGAACGAAATTGCGTGCGCAAGCAATTTATTGGTTGCGTGGGGAGCTTGAGCGTTGGGAGAATTCTTTGGCGTCCGCTACGTTACAGCAGCGAACAGTGGTTGTTCAGACTCTGACGCATTGGCAGAAGGATATGGATTTGTTGGGCGTGCGCGACGAGGCGGCGCTCGCAAGGTTACCGGAGGCTGAACGGGTAAAGTGGCTTGGGCTTTGGAAACGGGTAGAGGAGGTGCGGGCAAGAGCTTCATCGCCAATGGATTTGGGCACTGAGCCAGCAAAGTAAGTGACCGGCATATTCGGTCAAACTCAAGCGTAACATTCTGGATCGCGAGCGACTGTAGTGCGAATACCTGGATGCCGGAGACTAAGCTTGAGCCCGCATTCTGAAGACTCAACCCGCTGCTACTATGAGGGACCGCCGTCAAGACGACAAAATACGCGCGCGATCTTCAAACTATTCGCGAGACTTGCGAGTTAACCTACGGTACGTTGACATTCACGTGCCCCGCGTGCTCAAAAGGCCTTGTAGACATCACCTTTCGATTTCCGGTATCGATTAAGGAATCCCGGCCGTGGTCGCCGCAGCGTTCATTCTCCGGCCCCCAATCGCTTGCGATGATCGAACCCAATCGCGGCACGTGCTAAATCGATTTGCCTCGATAAGCGTAAAGCTCTTGCCCTACGTGCTGCCCTCGCGTAATATGTGACACAGTCACACTTACGCCGGAGCATGCTACCATGGCCCAAGTCCCCTATACGATCACGTCAGACGATGTGAACCACGCCAACAACTACCTTGCTTCCCGCCTATACCTTATCGAGTACCAAGAGAACGTCTCTGCAACAACCGCTGCCAAGCGATTTATGGCAATTTCAGGGAGTAAGGCTGAGAGAGCGGAACAGCTTCAGCAATGGTGTGACATGATCACAGAAAGGGAATGGCGGCGACTTCGACTTGCTGTTCGGAAACGGCGGCAAAGAGCGAAGGAGGGACAATGTATGTCATCCATCACGG
This sequence comes from Pirellulaceae bacterium, assembly GCA_041741715.1. Taxonomy (GTDB): domain Bacteria; phylum Planctomycetota; class Planctomycetia; order Pirellulales; family Pirellulaceae; genus Aureliella. Next base: position 37,290 of record JBGSJT010000144.1, read on the forward strand.
TGAGCACCAAAGCCAAGGAAGCTTTGGCCAAAATCGCAATGCGTGACGGCGTCACACTATCGCAGGCGTTAGAGCAGGTCCTCAAACTCAAGTAGTTTTTGCACCGCCTGCGACATCTTAGATGTTGCGTTGATCAAGCATTTTGCCGTTGCTCGTCGATATCAAAGCCAGCATCAATGTAACACAAGCCGAAATTGGTGAGACGAAACCTTCTTTCGCCAAACGGTTGGCTGAATAGTTGCTACCGAAAGCCACTTTCTTGTAAACAACCGTCCGGTCATTTACAAAACCCCGCACTATGCCGATTGACATACATCGGCTAGCGACTAGGATTATGCTATCTGACATAATAAAAGGGGCTTGCAATTCCATGACAATTCCAACAGCAGTAGGGTACGTTCGGGTTTCCACGGAAGACCAAGCTAACGAGGGAGTGAGCATCGAGGCTCAGCAAGCCAAGCTGGCAGCTTGGTGCCTTGCCAATGACTATGAGCTGGTCAAGACAATGACCGATGCAGGTTTGAGTGGTGGCAGAGCCGACAACCGACCTGGGCTCCAGGCAGCGATTGAATTGGCATGTCGAACGCAATCGGCTCTGGTGGTCTATTCCCTCAGTCGGTTGGCACGATCGACCAAGGACACCATAGCGATCGGCGAACAACTCGACAAAGCGGGTGCCGACCTTGTAAGCCTTTCCGAAAAGATCGACACCACGAGCGCGGCGGGAAAGATGGTATTCCGCATGCTGGCGGTTATGGCAGAGTTTGAGCGGGATCAGGTAAGCGAGCGGACCACAATGGCGATTCGGCATAAACAATCGAAAGGCGAGCGGGTCGGTACGGTACCGTACGGTTTTGATGTCGCAAAGGATGGTAAAAAGTTGGTCAGGAATGCTTTTGAGCAAGCAGTTATCGCTGAAATCCACATCCTGCGGGCAAAGGGCTAGCCGAGAGTAGCGTCTCGGTGCGTGAGTCATGTCACTCATGTGCTTCAAACACCGTAGTGGGGGAGCGGGGTCCAAGTAGAGAGCCGACGGGAGTCGGGCGGTGGTCTGGTCGAAGGATCAGACACGTGTCGCAGTCAAGTTGACTAGCGCCGCGTGCATGGCTTGGCAGTCATGACCCGTTCGCGATGACTTGGGGGTGATGCCCTAGGTAGCGATGACGAAAGGACCGAGGGGCTTGAGAAAGCCCGATCGTGTACGTGTGCCCATTCAGTTGGGCAGTCGTGTGTCGTGCGTTTCCTGTGCTGGATCCATGAAGGGTTCAGCCAGGGGCGTACATAACATGCGAATCCCGTAAGGGACCTTGGTTGGCAGCAATTGCGGTTTCAGGTGGTAGCTTCGGGAGAAGCAGCCACTTGAAACAGCGTTTTGACGGCGGACACCCGAGGTGCGTCTTGCATCAGCCGTGGTGGTCTGCCGAAGGTTTTTAGCGCGGGTGCTATGAATTGCACGAGTGCACTGAAGAAAGCAGTGCCTTGAGGGTTCAGCATTCGCCAAATTACATGCAGTGAGCGAAAAGCACCGAAGTGTCTTGGAGGCCTATGTCTGGCCTTGGACTGCTGAAGTGCTGCCATGTCACTGATCAAAGAGGTTCTACCAATCAAGGTTCCAGAGTCGGCTTTGGGGAGTTGAGCCCGTAATCAACTCCCGCTTTTTAGTGGCTTGAACAAGGAGAAAACAGAGGAGCACCAGACAGATGAAGTACCGATATGAAGCCGCCACCCCCGAGTCCGTGGTCCAGTTAATTGCCGCCAGCTACCTCCGGCACGGCTACTACTGGTACGTGACCGGCACGATTCCGACGAGCAAGGACCCCAGCCACATCGACCGGAAGCTCATCGAAAAATACGGGATCGACGTCAGCGAGTGGGAACGCACCCGCCGCAAAAAGAACGGCCTCGCCAACGCCCAGTACATTCGCTTTCGCCATTGGTTCATCATCCTGGTGACCGAAGGGCACCACCCCTTAAAATCGCCAACCCGTCAGGGAGGCGAGAAGGAACAACTTCGCGACGCCCGTCGCGTTCCCATCCGCTTTGAGGGCTATTCGATCTCCTACCGCCGCTCCGGCGTTACCCCTAAGGGAGTCGACCCCAAGGATGACTCCGTTCGCAAGTGGCACGCTCATGTTCGGATCGACGAGCCGACTTACCGCACGCTAAAAGTCCATTTTGTCGATCGTGCTTGCCACCGATCGGCAGAGAATCTCGCGAAAGAACTGGCTGCCATCCCCTTCGCCAGATACGCCCCGATCCGCCGCCAACTGCTCACCATTCTTCGCCTCGTCAACGAAGCCAGGAAGCCCGTGGGCTTTGATTCGCTACCCTACTCGGTCCTGAACCTCCGCCGTGCGCCGGTGAAGGTGTACGCTACCAGCGATCCAGGTGGCAGTCCCGAGGAGGGCAGTGCAACCACCACGCAGCACACTTGAAATGTCCCCGCCCATCTTCTTGTTTGTCGCCTCGTTGGCCTATGCCTTTCCAGATACCAGTCAACTGCTGATCGGCCTATGGATAACCGTGGTCATAGCGCGGCTGGCCCGCTAGCCATCAGTGTCGAACGATTGTCCCCTAGCGTTCCTCTGCATGCCGCCTCAGCCTGAGTATCAAAACAACTGTTCCCGACAACTCTTCTCAGTCTGCCCGATAGCATTCAGCCGGATCGCGCCAACGCGTTCCGGCTAACAAGTGCAAAAGCGGCCCTCAATCAAACGAAAAAAATTGTCATACCCAAGGCTGAATCGTTAGCGCTAAGACTCTTTCAGCCATGCGTCGGACCGCTTGACATCGGAGATGCCAAAAGGAGCCACGTACCTGCTCACTTGCCGTCCGCGCCACCGTTACGAGTCTCATCGATTGTCGGCGACTCGAGACTCCTTCGATTCGGCGCTGGTTGGATCGCCTGCTTTATTGGCGCTTTCTCCGTTGTCTTGGGCGACTTGGTTTTCGGAGGGTGGTAACCGTTGGTCATTGGAAAACTCCTGAAGGCTAGGGACTGAAACCAGCATCGCTGCGGTCCGAGCGTAGTACTTGGACAAAGTATCGCGGGATGCCAGGAAATACACGACAATCAATACACTGCCCAGCATCCAACCGGCACACGTTGACAGCCATATTCCTCGTGCGGTCGGTGCCAGAGGAATCAAACAAATGGCCAGCAGCATGTTGCCGTAGAACTGGTAGTAGCGGAAATGGTTTTCCACAGCCCCTGCGAAAGCTGCAAAGTGCTGTTGGAGTTTTGAAAAATCCCATTTGGGAGCTGGCAAGCCGGTGACATGGTGCAACTGGTCGAGCGTCAGCCAGCGGATTGCACTCAGTGTCAACCCGCTCGCCAACGCTGCCAGCGTTCCGTACAAAAAGCCACCCATCGAGGCATTTTCGCTTTGGTTACCCAGCCAACTCTCAACGGTTGGCAGCCATTCCGAAACTGCGGACAACGCCACCAACCCTGGCACTAGGTACGCGATCACCACCCCGAAACTAGCTTCTGTAAGTCCCCGCATACATATCCTTTTTTGGGATATTCCATTTCAGAATATACGCTAATCAAGGAAGAGAGGCAAGTGTTTAGATGGAAAAGTCCATAGTTACCGCCGAGCATCGCCGCTTAGCGAAATTGCTCCGTCAAGTGCGCATCGAGTCAGGTCTGACGCAAGTCGAATTGGCCGAGCGTCTCGGCGAGCCCCAATCCGCCATCAGCAAAGTCGAAAGCGGCCAACGCCGCCTCGACCTCGTCCAGCTCTCCACCTACACCCAAGCCATCGGCATCAAGCTCAGAACCCTAATCGACCGCTGGGAACGGGAGGGAAAAAAGGGGTAGCAGGGTTAGGCATTCCTGTCACTAAGCCAGAATCAGTAAGTATCGAAACTGCTATCGTCGACCGAAAGTTTTCGAAGCGAAGGCACTCGATATAGTTTTAGTGCCGGCAAGCACTTGAGCTCATTAAAGTAAACGCGATTTCACTACGCACCGATACACTCGATAGACGCGATTTCGTCCGGCTTCAACTGCATGCCGAGTGCCTTGAGGTCCATCTGCATATGCTCTGGGTTTGTCGTCCCAGTCAGCGGGATCATCCCTACATCGATGGCAACTCGGAAGATGAGCTGTGCTGGTGAGCAGTCGTGGCGCTGTGCAAGAGTCGCCAACTGCTGGCTTGTCATCACGCCTCGGTTGGCCGTCAACAGCGAGAATCCCTGATAGACCATTCCGTTGGTATTGCAAACCGAGCGAACAGCACGATCCCAGTCGCTTGCAGCAAAGCACCGATTTTGCACAAAATGCGGCTTGACCTTGGCGTCCTTGCACAACATCTCAAGTTGATCCAAGGAGAAATTGCTCACCCCAAGCAGCCGCGCGCGACCGCTCTCATGGATCTTCTCCATTGCCTGCCAAGCCGCCCAGTCTTCTGCGCCGAGTCCCACACTTCGGCTCGGACCATGCAGGAGATACGAGTCGATTCGATCAACGCCCAGGTGTTCCAGTGAACTGGCAAACGACTCCTCCACTTGGATCCCAATTGGCGACGCTGGGTTGCATGGCAGCCAATGATCCTGCCCCCGCTGGAAGGTATATTTGGTCTGCAAAAACAGATCGTCGCGAGCGATTTGACCACCAGTCATCGCCGCCGCAATCGCGCGTCCAACTGCCGCCTCATCATAGTGTTTACGCTGATTGGCAGTATCGATGCCGCGAAATCCTCGAGCTATCGCTAGTTGGGTCAGCTCTTGAGTCGCAGCTTCTTTCCAATCTGTACTGTACAAAAACGAGGGAACTTTGACACCATCAATGGTCCTGACCTGGTTCATGGATATCCTGTACTAGCGTGCGTTTTTCAGCCAGCTTTTGTTTGTTGATCGAAAGCTCACTGCCTTCGTACAAAAGGCTTGCGATTTGACTCTTCAACTCACGAACAGACCAGCATCCGCGTATGCATTGATCTTCATAAAACGCCCGCTTGTCAGGTTCTTCGCATCGTAGCAATTCACAGATGTGAGTAAACGACAACGACGAAATGAGTCGTTCACCGGAAATGGCAGTCAGTGACTGCAGAAACTGAGGGTAGCTGATTGCAAAGCTCAGATACCGTCGGAGGTCGTGTGATTCGACGCGAGTTGGCCCTAGTTGACTAAGCGTCTTCGACAATTCGTCAATCAGCAGCATTCCGTATACGGCCCGATCCTTGCCACCCTGCTCATATTCAACGATGTAGTAACCGATGACCCAGCTAAAGTTTGTGCTCGCTTGCACTTATGCACCTGCTGAGCATTGTTACCTGTGCGGCTCCCTACGCTCGATGGAACCCAAGATTCCCAACGGCAATTGGTGTCTCTTTGCTCCCTGTCCGCAAGGCTTCCGCCAATGCCGATTGCTTCTCATCCACGTCAACACGCACACCGATCCCGAAGACGGCGGCCGCTAGACCGTCAAACGCTACCACTCGATGAAAACGACTACTGACGAAGGGTGGGCACACAATCAGATCGAGCTCCAGCCCCTAAATCCCGATTTTACCCCCATTCAGATCGCCCCTAACAACGCCACCGACATGCGAGTGATTGGGGAGTTTATAACGCTAATTGGCGAATAACGCTTGCAAAACCCAGACGCTTTGGGATTGCGCCCTCGAGCCACTGAGGCTGCTTTGCTTTGACGCTCGTCAGGATGCGGCAACAGTGATTGAGCGTGCCCTGATATATGAGCACAAGCGTACACAGCTTCACCACCTGCCCGGCGAGTGGGTGCCACAGTTTAAAACGAAAATCGGAGATTTTAACGGCAATGCAGTTGCAAGTTGATATATTGGCAACTGACACTCGTTTGTCTTGGTCCCGAATGGGGTTTTTATTCGGAGTTTGCTTTATGAGCCAGCCGCGCTGTGGCATTCCGATTCCGGTAGTTAATCCGCCGGATTTAGGTGCAGGTCAGCGTTGCCTTAGTGCGTGCTCGCTTGCTTATCCCGCCAATGTTCCATTTCCACGAGATCCATCAGACGCGTTTCCGCGGATGATGTCCGCGAGTAGCACCTCATGGCAAGGCGTCTCGTTGGGCGTTGAGCCTGCGTCAGTGGTGGGCTGGGGTGTGCGACGACCGCGGAAGTTCTGCATGAGCAGCCGCGTATTGTCGATGTTTGATAATCGAGCGATGAATGACGCAGCGCAGGAAGTCTCGGCGTTAATCTCAAAGATCATGTATCCGATTCCGGGTATTTGGTTAGGGCCGGTGTATGTCCACATGCCTTCGGGCAACGTGGTGCTACAGTTGACAGTACCTGCTGCTGGCCCATTAGACCCGGTACCGGTGTTCACGTACAACTCCCAGGCAGCCAAGTCGAATTCGGGACGCGGCTATGGCGTTTCGGATTTATTTAATCCGACGATTCAACCACTTGGTGGTGGCGTCGTTAATCTCATTGATGGCACTGGAAAATCGCTAGTCTACAGTGGCGTAGGAATCGATACCTGGGGCACTGCCCCGGCGTCTGCTCGCAATGGGTTGAAGCTAGCCTATGGCGGGAACTGGGTGGAACGGCAACCCGATGGACTACAGTGGATTTACAGTCCGAGTGGACTCGCGCAAAAAGCAATAAGCCCCTCGGGTGACATTTGGACCATCATGCGTAATGGCGATTGCCTGGTATCTTCGATCGAAGGCCCTGGTGGCCGGTCGACCAGCATTGATGGCACGGGTGGAACGTTTGTCGTGACGCAGCCCGGTGACCGGGAGACAACGTTTGAGCTGGACGGCGGTAAGCGTCTAACGAAAGTCACTTATCCCGACGGTACCGAACTGCAGTTGGGTTATGGCGCCAAGCAGTTGCTAACAAGCCTAACCGATGGCAGCGGCAACATCACCTCGTTAACGTACGATTCTGCCGATCGCCTGACTTCCATTGCCGTTGGTAGCGATACCTACTCCTACAACTACCTATTCAACCTGGGACCGTTCGCAGATCAGCACAAGATTGAAGCCATTGATCCTGCAGGCAATGTGACGACGGCAATTCACGACAAGAATGTCGTCCAGGCGGTGATCAATCCGCTCAGTAACCGCACGACCTACGTTTGGGAAAGCTCGGGCGATTCGCGTTTAAAAGCCATCATTGATACGGAAAGTAATCGCACGACGCTGAGTTACCAGAGCCTGTTTGATGGCACCCGCGCACTTCGGTCAATCGAGCGGCCCGTTGTAGGTGCGTTTGAGTTTGACTACGGCAGCAATGGACGCTGCGAAACGATTCGCGATCACGCTGGCAATGAGACCGAATTGAGTTGGGATACCGGCGAGAACCGAACTGATGTGCTGGATGCTGCCGGGAAGAACATTGAGTATCGGTATAACAGCCACCGGCAAGTCACCGTGGCCATTGATCCACTGGGTTACCGGACGACCACCAGCTATAACTCTGCAGGAGATGCAACGGGCTTGAAAAACGAGGCCAATGCACAAACCATACTGACCTATGATACCAGTGGGCAAGCGACTGCCGTACAGACACCCGAGGGACACACGACGCAGTACATGCGGGATAGTCTGGGGCGCATCACACGCGTCACCAATCCGCTCACCTACAGCCAGCGATATTCGTATACCCGGGATAGCAACCTGGAGTCGTACGAGAATGGGAGCGGCAATAAAACCGGCTACAGATATAACAAGAAATATGAGTTGGAATCGGTAACCGATCCACTCGCCCATCGCACTACCTACGCCTACGATGGCCGCTGCAATCTGAAATCAGCGATTAACCCACTGGGTCAGCGAACCACCTATCAATACGATTCCCTCAACCGCCGCATCGTGGCGATTGACCCGGTGGGCAATCGAACGTCGTATGCTTATGACAAGGTGGGCCACGTCTCGGCGGTCACTACGCCATCAGGCACTTCCCAAACGCGTTATGACAAAGCCTACCGGAGCGTCGCCTCGATCAATCCGCTCAATCAACGCACGAGCATGGCCTATGATGCTCAGAGCAATCGCACTCGGGTTCAGAC
>JBGSJT010000145.1:0-3018 GCA_041741715.1 Pirellulaceae bacterium
CTCAAAGTATGAGGAGTCACGATCTTCTTGATATGAGCCTGTGCGGTGGCCATCTTGCACGTCCGCTGGATGGTCGCTCCGGAGAGTGGCACATCGTCGGTCCTGCCCGGAAAGAGATAGATTGTCGGTTTGACGATCTTCCAGTAGTCGCGTAGTTCGCCCAAGAGCCTCGGTGAAATGGGCACGTAGCGGTCCTTGTGTCCCTTGGCCTGTATGATCCGCAGTTGCATCCTCTCCGAGTCGATGTCGGGAAGTTTGAGATTGGTCGCTTCGCTGAGCCTCAGCCCGGCCGCGTAGAGCGTCAGTAGGACCGCACGATGTTTGGGAACCGTTACACACTCGATCAGCCTGTGTACTTCTTGTTGTCCCAGTACGACAGGCAACTTCTTGGGCCGGTTACCAAACGGAATCATCTGCACGACCCACGGTCTGGGGAGCGTGTAGGTGTAGAGGAACCGTAGGCCACAAACAGCTTGATTGAAGGAACTCCACGAGCACTTCTTCTCCTGGATCATCCATAGCTGGTATTCCCGAATCTCCTCGGGACCAAGATCCTCAGGGAGCTTTCCGAAGTGTTTAGAGAAACGACCGACGTGATGGGTGTAGGAATCGATGGTCCTAATAGCCATGTTGCGGAGCAGCATGTCCTCGGCCATACGTTTAATGGATGCAATCGTATGCTTGCGAAAAGAGTTCGGCATTACGCTGGAGCCTTACTGAAAACGGGAAGTCAAACCTGCCGCAGAATTACGGCGCGAGTCCCCAGCATGATTGGGTTTTCAGAAAGCGCAAGTCATACAATCGTTAAATTCGGCACGGGGGGGAGATAGCTCAGGTACCTCGCTCACTCGCCGCCCTGACGTACACGTCGGAGTGGCGATGCAGACGCGTTCCGTCACCGCCAGCGTCGGTCGAAAACAACACCCAACCCAGCAGGTCGAGCTAACGAGCATTATCGCTGTCGCTGATGTCGAGCCACTGAAGTGAAGAGGACTGCACCATCGCGAAGCGAGAAGCAAGTTGCGTGAGATCCGACGAAGAAGTCAGCTTAGAGTCACGAGAAAACTCAGAGTGAAGCGGTTTAGTTCAACGATTACAATCCCTGACATGCACCCGCGTATTCGCGTATGGATTGAGGTTGCGTTGGCTAATAGCATCCCCTTTTTGCACCACGCGGAAATTGCCAAGCATGAAACAGCGCGATAGCTCTAGTCCGAGAGTTTCGAATTCTTAGAGGAGGGAACCAATGTTGGGTGCGACTCCGGGAAGGCATCTAACCTTATTCTTCACCTCGCGCGTCCAGAGTCTGCACTGAGGTATGCCGGTAGTAACCTCGATGGGGGCACTCTGTTGCCATAAATATTTTGAGCAAAAACTGGGGACAAACTGGGAACATGATTGGCAATTCAAGACCGATGTCGGTACAACGTAAATGAACGGTTGTCATTTCATAAGTTACTTTCCAGGAAGAAGTTGCAACGCAAAATCAGTCCAAGCACGACACAACCCAAAAGCGGAATTTTTAGCTTCAGGTCCTAGTGATCGCAAGATCGTGGAGGTTCAAGTCCTCTTATCCGCACTCAGGTTTTTCAAGGGTCAAACGGGGTTAACGCAGGTTCGAGACTGCCCCACCTCTGGGTTTTCGGCATTCAACAAGTGACAAACAAGTGACATTTGGGCCTTTGCGTTGGTCTTGCGTCGCTGGTTTCCGATGGGCTTCTGGCCCATCCTCAAACTGTCACTTTCTAGCCCGCCGAGATCCAACCCATGGCCGCTTTGCAACAGGAGCCTACTGGCACCTACCACATCGCTTTCCGTTTCCAGGGCCGACGCTTCAAACGCTCCCTGTTCACCAAATCACTGGAAGCTGCCCTGCAGAGGCAGGCTGAGATCGAGGAGACCCTTCGGCTGCTCGCTCAAAAACGGATTACACTTCCCGACGGAGTCGCCAGTGATGACTTTATCATGACCGGTGGCCGGGTCGATCGAGTCGTTCCCACCCAGGACTCCTCCTCAAACTTCTCAGCACAGCATGCAATCACTCTTAAAAACCTGTTCGCTAAGTTCTTCGAATCGATCCCCGACGGTAACCTCGAGTCCAATACTCAGAGCACGATGCGACTACACGAACGGCATTTCTTGCGTCTCCTGAAGCCGAGCTTTCCCGTTCAGCAGCTTACCGGCAAGGACCTACAAGACTACATCAACGCTCGGGCCAAGGAGACGACCCAGTATTTCGCGGCAGCCAATGCCGACACCGACAAACTGCCCAATCGGTACCGAGTTTCCGCTTGTACGATCAAAAAGGAAATCGCCACATTCGGTACAGTTTGGCGCTGGGCGGAAACCGTCCCCATGTTGAACGGGAAATATCCCAGTCGTGGCCTGCGATTTCCCAAGGGTGACGAAAAACCACCTTTCCAGACCGTCGCGGAAATTCGAAACCAAATTAGTGATTTGGTCCTCGTAGGACCAGCAGCCGATGAGTTGTGGGAATGCGCTTACCTGTCCCGCGCCGAAATCAAACTTTTATTGGAGACCGTAAAGAACGACAAAAATCTCCCGGCGTACCTTTATCCCATGATCGTTACTGCGGCCCATACAGGCGCACGGCGAAGCGAACTCCTGCGTGCAATCAAGACGGATGTTGAATTCACCCAAGGAGTAATTACGCTTCGGGAAAAAAAACGCGTTAGAGGCAAACGGTCCACCTGGCGAGTTCCCTTGTCGACGTTTCTGCGCCAAGTGCTCCAAGCCTGGCTGAAACATCATCCCGGCGGTCCTGCGCTTTTTTGCCAAGTTGATCTTCGCTGCCAAGAATTCAAACCCATTACTCGAGACCAAGCTCATAACGCATTTCGTTATGCAACCAAACGCACGGAATGGGCAAACTTAAAGGGTTGGCATACTCTACGTCACAGCTTCATCAGCAATTTAGCTTGTGAGGGTGTTGATCAAAGATTAATCGATGAATTCGTTGGCCACACCACGGAAGAAATGCGGCGGCGATACCGGCAT
>JBGSJT010000146.1:0-26697 GCA_041741715.1 Pirellulaceae bacterium
ACCTGGAACCTGGAACCAAACGAAAAAACGGATGCGAGTGCCCAAGCCCTCGCATCCGTTCCGTTCGATTTATATTGATCACCAGATCGGTTAACTACTTGCGTCGATTGTCACTCTGCGATCGCGTATCGCCGGGCTGGATGTGTCCAGCCTTTTGATTTTCGCGTTTAATCGCTTCGTAGACCTCTTGGCGGTGAACCGGGATATCTTGCGGAGCTTCAATCCCAAGTCGCACTTTGTCACCTCGAATATCGACGATCGTAATGACGACGTCGTCACCGATCATGATGCTCTCGTCTCTGTGTCGCGACAGCACCAACATCTACTAGCTCCTTCTCCGATTAATCCAACTTATGGTTGTTCATCTCAGTCCATTGAAATCCTGCATGTTACCAATGGAAAAGTCATCCACCGATGCGGCAACTATCGTCGCCACCAGTGGGGCAGATTCACAGGCCTCAATATCTTTCCTATTAGCGCGGCGGTTCCGCCTACGACTAGTTGATACTATTGTTCGGGCAACACCGTTGGCGCGTGGTCAACGTACGTCAGGCTTTCTTGCCTGACATGGGGCAGCAAGTTGGCATGGAGCCGCCGAGTGGTTCTCAATTGATTTCCTTTGTGGTTGGGTTGTAGCGTGTGGTGCTGCGAGTCAGGCAGGAAAGCCTGACGTACGGGCTACCAATCGAGTGGTTGGTGCCAAGCGTCGAACAATTCGGGCCAAGGAAGATCAACCAAAACTTGGTCACCAATTCGAATGGAAAGATTGGCTTCGTTCCGGACTTGGCCTAACCGAACATGGGCAACTGGCCGCATAAGCTGTTGCCACTCGGCCTCGCGCCCGGCGGGGACTTCTACCAGAAAGCGACTGTTGCTTTCCGAAAATAGTTGCTCACCGGCGCTCAAGCCACTGGCTCCGATCGCTGCGGCGATATCCACGTCGGCACCCAACTGACCGGCAAACGACATCTCGGCCAGAGCTACCGCCAGTCCACCTTCGCTCAGATCGTGACAAGCACGGACTAGTCCCGATACGATGGCTGCGTGAATTTTCTCAAAGGTGAGTTTGGCGCGCTCTAGTGACACCTGTGGAACTTGTCCGCCGCTGAGTCCCAAGACGCCAAACAAGTGCGAACCACCTAGTTCGCGCTGCGTGTCGCCAATCAAATACAGCAAATTGCCAGGCTCCTTAAGATCCATCGTCACGCACTGGGCGACGTCGGCGACTTGCCCCATGGCGCTGATCAGCAGCGATGGTGGAATAGCGATCGATTGTCGCTCACCTGACGCATCGACCCAAGTGAATTCGTTGTTGAGGCTATCCTTACCACTGATGAATGGCGTCTTCCAAGCGACCGCCACATCGTGACAAGCGAGCGCTGCGCGGACCAACGTCCCGAGGGTCTCAGGTCGATCGGTATTCCCCCAGCAGAAATTGTCAAGGATCGCCAAACGTGATGGATCGGCACCAACGGCCACCGCATTGCGAACCGCCTCGTCAATCGCGCTAGCCGCCATGTGGTAAGGATCGAGGTCACCATAGCCGGGATTCATACCACAGCTCAGCACCACTCCGCGACGACTTTCTAAGCGTGGGCGCACGACGGCGGCATCTCCAGGACCGTTGCTGGCTGGACCAACCAACGGTTTGATAGCACTACCAGCTTGTACTTCGTGATCGTACTGACGGATGATCCAGTGTTTGCTCGCCACGTTAAGCGACCCCAAAATCTTCTTCAAAGCCTCCTGGGTTGCCTCGCGATCGAGTTGCGGGAGAGCGGTATCGACGACGGTTGGTGCCGAGTAAGTTGCACTGCGCACCACAGGCGGCCGGCCATTGTGCAGGAACTCCATAGACACGACGCCGACCGGTTGTCCTTCGTACATCAGTCGCAACAATCCGGTGGGGACGAATTGGCCAATGACCGACGCTTCGACCCCTTCGGCCGCGCAGATGGCCTGCATCCGCTCGAGCTTTTCTGGTGGGACGGCAAAGACCATTCGCTCTTGAGCTTCGCTGATCCAGATTTCGGTGTAGCTCAGTCCGTCGTACTTCAGTGGAGCCCGCTCGAGCCAGACTTCGGCACCAATCGATTCTCCCATTTCACCCACAGCGCTACTGAAGCCCCCCGCACCGCAATCGGTCACCGCACTGTACAGCCCCGCGTCGCGAGCTTGTAGCAAGACATCCAACACCATTTTCTCGGTGACTGCATTGCCAATTTGCACTGCGCCCCCAGAGATCGATTCGCTTTCGCTAGTCAATTCAGCGCTACTGAAAGTGGCACCGTGAATACCGTCGCGTCCCGTTCGTCCGCCGAGGGAAACAATCCAGTCCCCTGCCCGCGGTGCCTTGTCAACGCAATCGACCGGCAGCAATCCCGCATTGCCGCAATAGACGAGCGGATTTCCCAAGTAGCGAGGATCGAAGTAGACCGCGCCATTGACCGTTGGAATTCCCATGCGATTGCCGTAGTCGCGGACTCCGCTCACAACACCCTTCATAACGCGTCGTGGATGGAGCACACCCGGCGGGAGCGTGCTGGCGTCGGTGTTGGGTGGCGCGAAGCAAAATATGTCGGTGTTGCAAAACGGCTTGGCCCCCAGACCGGTCCCCATCGGATCGCGAATCACACCACCGATGCCTGTATTGGCTCCACCGTAAGGCTCGATCGCGCTGGGGTGATTGTGTGTCTCGACTTTAAAGACCACATGGTATTCGTCGTCGAATTTGACGATCCCCGCATTGTCGGAAAAGACCTTCACGCACCAGTCGTCGGCCCCAAGCTCAGCGCGGATTGTTTGGGTCGCTTGGAAGATAGTTTCCTTAAGCATGTTGGTGAACTGCCGCGAGCCCTTTTCATCGCTATAAGCAATCCGCCCCGCCAGCGTCTTGTGGCTGCAGTGTTCGCTCCAGGTTTGAGCGATCGTTTCCAGTTCAATATCGGTCGGCTCGCGATCCTGGGTTTTGAAATGCTGTTGGATCGTCTGCATTTCGGTCAGCGTCAGATAGAGCTGCCCCTGTTTGCTGAGCTGCATCAACTGCTGCTCGTTCAGATCGCGGATGGCCACATGTCGCAATTCGAACGGGTAGTCGGTCCCGACATCAATCTTGCTTAGACTGAGGGGACCGATGATCACGCGTTCGATCGAATCATTGGAGAGCAGCTTTTGAGATAGCCTCTCGAGCTCGGCGGGCTGAATATCACTTAGCCAATATTTTCGCAGTGTGGTGACTTGCTCTACCGGCAACCCCATGTCGCGCAGCGCTTGCAGCGTACTCTGTGCGACGGGATCCATTACGCCCGGCTTGGGTAAGACATGCACGACTTGAACATTTCCTATCGCCTGAAACCTAGTCGGCTGGCTGGCGAGTTGCTTGTCACCGACCTCCGCTAGCACACATGACTCGGTGACGGCATCGACCAACAATTCACGCGCGGCGGTTTGGGCTTGCGCTGCGGTCAATTCCCCCTGCAGCAAGAAGCCATGCGCGGCAGCGATGCTAATGTGCTCGCCGAGCCCCAGATCGCGAGCCTCGCTGGCCAAGCTGGCACCGGCCACATCGGATTCTTCGGCGGCCGGGTGAACGTCAATTTCCCACAGAGTCACGTTGTTGCTTTCCTGCTTGCAGAAGTTGTTCGAGCTGTTGTGAGTCGCCGGTGCGAAGTGCGTCGAGCCAGGGTGTGAGCGAGTCAGCGAAATGCTCCAGGGCAGCGAGCACCGGCTGGCGGTTCTCCAATAATATCTGCCTCCAGAGTTCTACTCCTCCAGCGGCTACACGTGTTGTATCGCACCACCCAGAAGCCGCTAGGGGGAGCAACCCGTCGGGGGTTCCGGCCGCTAGCGCTGCCGCCACAACATGCGGTAGGTGACTGGTCCGCGCCACGCCACAATCGTGCTCATCGGGGCTCATTCGCAGTGTGCGACTACCAAGCGCCTGCCAAAGTCGTTCCGTCCGCGCGACCAAATCGGCGGGCGTTTTATCCAGCGGCGTGACCACTGCCAATCTCCCCTCGAACAGATCAGGCGTCGCAAAGCCAACTCCACTCTTGTCACTCCCAGCCAGCGGGTGCGATCCGCAAAAATGATGCCCGCCGCTCACCGCCAGTTGCTCACAGATGTTTTTCTTCGTGCTCCCCACATCGGTAACGAGCCCATCGGGTGAAATCACAGCCAGGCTCGTCACCACGTGCCGCACGATTGAATCGACCGGTGTGCAGACCACCACCAACTCCGCGTCGGTACAAGCCGCAGTGAGATCGGTCTCCACACGATCCACCGCTTGCAACTCCACAGCTTGACGAAGTGATTCCGCATTCCTTCCCCAACCGACGATCTCGGTAGCCAAGCCACGGGAGCGCAGGGCCAAACCGAGCGAACCGCCCAGCAGTCCCACTCCGACGATCGCTACTCGTTTGAACTTCATGCTTGTGGTTTTGAGTTAGTGAGTCAGCGGCGAGCGCGGGGGCAATTCATTGACAACCAGGCACCATTTTGCTGGCTGCTGGCGACCGCTTGTTGGATGAACAGCATCCCTTCCACGCCATCATGCACGTTTGGAAAAATGGTGTTGATGCGTTCGACCGTCTCACCTTGGCTCTTGGCCACGATGGCATCGAAGGCTGCCGCATAGATGTTGGCAAAAGCTTCGAAGAATCCTTCTGGATGACCACTCGGCAAGCGACACGCCGCTTTGCCAGCAGCCCCCAGGTAAGGTGCGTTAGGATCGCGAGTGTAAATCTTGTGGGGCTGCCCATTGCAGCGAACCATCATCGCATTGGGGTCTTCTTGACGCCACTGTAGCGATCCCTTGGTACCGTCGATTTCAATCAACACATCGTTCTCGCGACCGTGGCTGATTTGCGAAGCAGTGACAGTCCCCAGGCCACCGTTTTGGTATTTGATAATCGCCGTTCCGTAGTCGTCCAGCTTGCGACCTTGCTCAAAGGTTCGCAAATGAGCTGAGATTTCGGCGGGCAACAACCCAGTCATGTAGCGCCCTAAGTTGTACGCATGAGTGGCGATATCCCCAAAGCAGCCCGCCGCTCCGCTCTTAGTTGGATCGGTTCTCCAAGCGGCTTGTTTTTGGTCAGAATCTTCCAGCTTGGTTCGCAACCAACCTTGAATGTAAGTGGCCCGTGTGGCTTGGATCTCCCCCAATTCGCCCGCCAGGATCATTTCCCGCGCCTGCCTGACCAGCGGGTAGCCGGTATAGTTGTGAGTCAGCGCGAAAACCACTTGCGATTTATCGACAGCCATCGCCAGCTCTTCAGCTTGTTTCAAGTCGAACGTCATCGGCTTGTCGCACATGACGTGAAAGCCCGCCTCGACGGCGGCCTTGGCGATTTCGAAGTGCGTGTGGTTGGGGGTGGTGACGCTCACGAAGTCGATGCGCTCTCCAGCGGGCAACTTCTGTTCAGCGGCGAGCATTTCTTGATACGAACCATAAGCCCGATCGGGCCGCACATCGTAATCAGCCGCCGAGGCTTTACTTCGCCCTGGACTACTTGAGAAGGCTCCCGCCACGACTTCCGCGCGGTTGTCGAGGCAAGCGGCGATCGAGTGGACTTTGCCGATAAACGAGCCTTGGCCGCCACCAACCAAGCCCATTTTCAATTTGCGATTGAGCGGACCGTTAGTCATGGGGGGAATTCTCCTGAGAGCGTGGACAAAGGGGACGACAAGCGGCCAAAACTTTACCACATTTCCCCCACGCTTGGCAGGTGCGTCAGGCTTTACTATGTGACCTTGAAGTACCACTGTCCTTCAGGCGTCAAGAAGCATTCTCTCAGACATTTGCAAAGTTGTCCTCTGTACTGCCCACTTTCCCAGTCCGACGTGCGCATCCAATCGCATTTCCCCGCCCCGCAACTTACCTCTCCCAAATGTGATAAAATAAAGATTTAGCAATCCCGTGTCGCGAAAGCTGTTAAATAAGTAACCTATTGAGAGTATTTCGTTTTCTTTACCTTCAAGTTATCATATAGGTCGAATTCGAAACCTACCGGCATGTGGCTGGCAGCCAGCGAATTTGTCCCATCTCTTTTTTTTGAATCGGAGTGTCCCAAATGATGCTAAGAAAACGAGGTTTCACGTTGGTCGAATTGCTGGTGGTGATCGCCATCATCGGCATTCTAGTCGGCCTATTATTGCCAGCGGTACAATCCGCTCGCGAAGCCGCACGCCGCATGCAGTGCAGCAACAATCTCAAACAACAAGCCCTAGCCGTGCTCAACTACGAGTCGAGCTACAAAAAATTCCCCGCGATGCAGTCGGGAACCGGACAAGCGCACCCCTGTGGTGGAGGGACCACCAATGGTGTTGGCAGGATGGGTGGCCAACGAGTGTGCATGAGCGGCTGGTATTCGATTCTCCCCTACATCGAACAAACGGCTTATTACAATCAGTTACAAACTTTGAATCGCGAACCCTGGACCAATCAGGTATTCCCAATAGGTTCGGGTGTTCGTCCCTATCTTCAGCGTTTGTCATTTCTAGAGTGCCCGAGTGACGCAGGGGAAGCCGAGCCTACAAACGCGTCGCGCAATCGAGGTTTAACCAGTTACGCCTTTTGTAGTGGCGACAACTATGCCATGAGTCAAACCCTCAACGGTGGTGAAGAGCGAGCCGATTGCAACCGCTCGCTGATTAAAGCACCAATTCGCAATCGAGGTATGTTTGGCCGGTTGGATTTCTCACCCATGGGAGCGTGTGCCGATGGAACTAGCAATACGATTTGCGTCGGCGAACGTCAGCGTCCTAGCGCCGTGAATTCGAAGGGGATGGCGCTGCTTATTGCCGCCGACCCGGCGAGTTACGCTCCGCTCAGTTGCCGCGCGCAGTTTGACGGTCGGCAATACACTAACGCAGGGTTGATCTTCACCTCGGACACCGCCCCCGGCTATCGACACATGGCTGGCAACGCGTTTTTCGCTGGATTATCGACCATTCTCGGGCCCAACTCGGCAGTTTGCATGGTTGGCAACGGTAGTGTTTCGCCCCACTGGTTCGGTGGAATTTGGTCCGCTGGTAGCGAGCATACAGGTGGCGCGCAAGTGGCCTTCGTTGATGGTAGCGTGCACTTCATTAGTGACGCCATCGATACGGGCAACCTGGGGGCCATCGCTCCCGCGGCAACCAGCGGTGGACTGAGCCCTTACGGCGTGTGGGGCGCACTAGGAACAAAAGCTTCTGGAGAAGTGGCCCAACTGCCTGAGTAGGGGCCGCCGAGCTTCTAAACA
The DNA here is from genome assembly GCA_041741715.1 of Pirellulaceae bacterium. Taxonomy (GTDB): domain Bacteria; phylum Planctomycetota; class Planctomycetia; order Pirellulales; family Pirellulaceae; genus Aureliella. The sequence goes on from JBGSJT010000146.1 coordinate 7,245, forward strand.
AAATGCGAGGTTGGGGCACTGGCCCCAACCCGTGTTGCCTTTCTACGCTAGTCAACAATCTGCTCTCCTCTCACACACGGCCACGCGCGAAAAATACTCACAGGATTATCGCAAGTATGAGTCGAACTATATTGGGTTTTGCGTTTATTGGTTGCTGTGGGCTGTTGATCAGTAGCGGGTGTGGACCAGACCTGAGCCACTTGCCTGCTACGGTCACCGCTGAAGGTGTCGTCACTTTGGACGGAAAGCCGATAGAAGGAGCCATGATCAGTTTTATTTCACCTACCACGCAATATCACGCTACGGCGCAGTCCGATGCGCAGGGTCGGTTTTCCTTAAAAGCTTTTAATGAAAAGCCAGGAGCGGTTCCCGGCAATTATGCCTTGGAAGTTAACAAAACCGTCGTCAGCGGTACCTCAGCCGAGAACACCGAAGGGGGTGACGGTGCCGCGCTGACCGTTAGCTTTGGCCTTCCCAAGAGATATGCGTCCATGGCCACCTCACGCCTCAAGGCGGAGATCCCCGCTACAGGGACTAGCGATCTGAAGATTGAACTTACATCCAAGTAGGCATTGTGCCAAACAGGGCTGTCCGGCTTCCTTGCTCACCTGCTGAGCAAGCAAATGCCAGTAGGAGGAAATCGGGTTGGTTCATTCGCGCCTGCTGGTGCTCAAGTGAAGATAGCGGACCCGTCCTTGGTAGAAGTGCATGTTACTTCCGGCCTCGGTGGTTTCGTACGTCAAGCAAGAAGGTATCGTGCGTCAGGCAAGAAAGCCTGACGTACAGAAACTACTTAGCTTTCGGATCAACCACGGCGGCGGGCTGATTCTTGCCAGGATCACGAAGTTGATAGTTGCGAATCGGTCCACCACCGACATAGACCAACGGCCCCGATTGCACGCGCCCACTCGACTCGGCCGTTTGATCCCAGGGGACGGCGTAGGCGGCGAAGAGCCCCGTCGTGGTGTCGGTAACGTAGACCAACGAAGCACCCGGCCGTGCACCACCGCTGGAAGCATTGACAACCGCTTGCCCCGTCACCATCAAGTATTTCGAATTCTTACCACCGCCGCCCAACTGCGGCAGCACGTTGCTGAAGTAGTGTGCACCGAAACCACCGGCCCGTGGATAGTAGACCAAGCACTGTAGATCGCCGGTGATGAAATCGAGGAAGAAAATCCCCTCGGCATCTTTCCCAATAGGCCCGGTCGCCACTGCCATGGTATCGCTGGCAGTAGCCGCAGCGGCCAGCAGTGGTGGCAGAGGTGCGTTCGCTGTCGGCTTGTGCCCCAGCCAAAATCCGGCGGCCAGCGCCAGACAACTGCACAGACTGGCAGTAGCGATCAGCAGTCCACCGCGAACCGAATTGAAGGTGAAATAGCATCGATGGCCGCTGGCAATATCGTTGTTCGCGTTCATATCACGATTCTCTGTGGGTAATAACACGTACGTCAGGCCTTCTTGCCTCACTGTGCAATGTCAGTTCTACTTGTCAGGCAGGAAAGCCTGACGTACGCTAAATTCTAACAAATTTCAGGAGAGGCTACAGTTTTTTTACTTCAGACGCTGTGGCTGCGTCTTCTCGGCGGTCAATTTGGGAGGAGCGGCAGGTGTTTTGGGAGAGGCTGAACCTTCCAATTTGGTCACATCGGGGAGCCATTCAAAACTCATCGCCATCTGTTCATCCGAAGCACCGAAGCGGTCAGTGACGTTCCCTCCCATCGTGAACACCATTGCCATGCGTCGACCGCTGTCATCCGATAGATGCGTATAGATCCACTGAATGGGGACCTCATCGACCATTCCCGCCACGACAGTGCGCAACATGCGCAGCTTGGTCTGCGTCACTTTCTCGCTCGACTCCACGACTTCGCGGAACGAGTCACCTAGCGACTTCTCGAGATCGGCTTGCAGGCCTTCCATCGTTAGTTGCTGTCCAGCTTCCAACTCGCTGAGGCGACTTACAGCGCACTGAGCTATGATAGTATTGTTTTCCACCATGCGTAGGATAGCCTCTTCGGCTGAGTCGCGATGGATGTGCCAGCGTCTGTCGGCCAACATTGAATAATGGCCAGCCGAGGATTGCAGCCGCACCAGCCATTTGCCGTCATCTGCTTCGCCGACCGCCTGGCGAAGACCAGTGTCGCTGATTTCCAATTGGCTTTCGGTTTCTTCGCGAATCAAACGGACGCGAGCGGTAATATCGAAACCCGGCTCAGCTTGGCTGATTTGTCGCTCCTCTTTGATAACAACCCCTAGCCAACTCACCAGAGCGCATTGACTGGCCAGCTTGGCTTGGATATTCCCGTTGATCTCCAAGTGCGTCGGTACACTATTGGCCGTAGCTTCCAGTGTCCCGTTGAGTTCGATACTGGCCACACCTTTTTCGACTTTGGTAATCTTGGCCTGCAGCGTCGATTTGTGAACGCCATCGAGATTAAATACCAGCTTCGCGTCCTCGGCGCGAACCGTCCACGTAGAATCGGGCTTGGCGGGTTCCAGCGGTAGTAGCAATTCGACCGCCGCCGAATTAATGGGCGACTGCAGTAGTTGCATCTCGCGGGCATCGAGTGGATAGGTCTCGCAGTATTGTTGCCACACTCCGTTGTGGGGCATCAACCGCGTTTCCGCACAGTCTGGACGCAGCTTGCTGCGCGACGTCGTACCGGCGATCCAGTTCTCAACTTCCGCAGTGTAATATCGCCGCGCCGCCGCCGCCGGTTGTGAACCTGTCCCATCACCCGCGCGCGACAATGCAATTCGCTCACTGTAGTCGAGCGTCGACTTGGCTTTGATCTCGACTCCCGGTTGCGACTGTGACTCCCCTGCTTCGGCTTCCTTTATTCGCAATTGCCCAGTCAGTTCGAGGGCAATTTTGCTCCGCGTATCCAGGACGCTGACATCCGCCGGTTGCACCAACAGGCCAGAACGTTTCGGCGCGGATACGGGCTGAGCAGGGGTTGGGGATTGAGCCAGCGACAGACTTCGGTCGGCGATGACGTATCCCGCTACTGTCACTCCAGCAAAGAAAATCCGGCGCGAAATATACGAATTGGAATTCAAGTCAGAATCGTGCGTGCAATCGCGCTGTGCCATGAGTCACTCCGTTGACAATGCAGACATACGTCGCTGTGGGTTCATTCACTCCTTCGGCATTTCGCCGGGTGCTTAATCAGCAAACCTCCCCCAGTCACTACAATCGGGCTACAGAGTGAGCCGCGACGCGTAAGCGACCGGGCACGGAGTGCTCAACCCGGGTTTTTCTGGTTCCTAGGCTCTGCCTGGGAACGAGGGTACAACGGGGGTCTATTGGTCAGAAAATCTCAATCTGAGACAATCAAGTGTCACTTTTGCAATCACTTTGGTCAATTTTACAAATCTTTCGTGCTCGGCACTTGACCGAAGCCATAGAATTAAAAACACACAACTCGTTTGTTTTTAACGACTTACGAGATTTAGCAAAAAACTATTCCGAAGTGTCGAACAAACGGCGCTGATTTTGCATCTATGTCAGTATCACCAATTGTAGATGCGACAGGTTTACGGACGGGAGCTTCTTCTATCCGCGACAGTTATCCGCGACAGTGCCAACAAATTAGACGATTGATTGCTATCGCAACTAATGATAGCGAATCGTGTTAAACTGGTAGCGACGCGGATTGGAGAGGTAGATGTCGCTTTGAGATTGGCGGCTTTTATTGCAGGATCCTAGGATGGGATTCATGCCCAGCCGCGTGCGGGTGTTGGCGGTCGGAAACCGCAGGGAATGGAATAACACTCTCGCGCAAGCAGGGAAAGGTTCGTTACGATGCACCAAGATTACCGCGTCGCATTAATTCGAGAATTACGCGATCACCAAGTTCGATTTGCCCCACGCGTTAAACGGCTAGAACAAGCCGAACGGGCGGAGCGTTTGCTAAGCGAGTTGGAGATGGTCCGCGATTATCCGTACGAATACATTTATTTTCGGGTGACCGACTATCGCCCCGAGGAGAATTGCCGCAAAGTAGTGAAGGGCGAAGATGCAGCCCACGATCTGCGACTGTTCGTTGAAGATGTCACAGACTCACTTGATCTGCGGGTCGAGGAAGCTCCTGAGCCGGTGCATACCGTCGAGGATTTGAGTCGCATGTTCAATGTTTCGACTAAGACGATTTCGCGTTGGCGCGATCAAGGACTTGTCAGCCGCCGCTTCGTCGCCGAAGGTCGTAAGCGGGTCGGTTTCTTGCACAGTAGCGTCGAACGCTTCGTCGCACGCAATCGTGAGCGCGTCAATCGCGGGGAACGCTTCAGTCAGCTATCCAGTGACGAACGCGCCGAGATCATCGAACGCGCTCATCGGGTCGCCGCTGATGGAGCTAGCCTGTCCGAAGTGTCGCGGCTTGTGGCCGTGTCGTTGGGACGCAGCGCTGAAACCGTCCGCTACACCATCAAGAACCACGATCGACGACATCCCGAACTGGCGGTCTTCCCTGACTTCCGACCAACGCTGACCGACAGTGATCGTTCGGCGATTTACCACCAGTTCCAGCGCGGCACCGGGCTCAGCCAACTGACGCGTCAATATGGCCGCTCACGCCCAGCCATCGTGCGGATCATCAATCAGCAACGCGCTGCGGCAATCATGCTGTTGCCGCTCGACTTCATCCCCAACGAGCTCTTCGAATCAGCTTCGCCAGAGGTCTCTGCCGAGATTATGTCAGAGTTACCGGAAGCGATGATTCCTCCGCGCAAGGTTCGTCCACCGAGCGGCTTGCCCACTTACTTGGCATCGCTGTACGACGTGCAATTGCTAACCCGCGAACAAGAATATCATCTGTTCCGACAAATGAACTACCTCAAGTTCCAGGCTCAGAAATTGCGCGCGTCCTTGGATACCGCCGAGCCATCGGTGGTCACGATGGACGAGATCGATGGGCTTTATCAGCAGGCAGTTGAAGTCAAGAACAGCATCGTGCAAGCCAACTTGCGATTGGTCGTATCGATTTCTAAGCGTCACATGAAAAGCTCCGATGACTTCTTCAGCTTGGTCAGCGACGGTAACATGTCGTTGTTCCGCGCCGTAGAGCGATTCGATTTTGCGCGTGGGAATAAGTTCAGCACCTACGCTAGTTGGGCCATCATGAAGAACTTCGCCCGGTCAATTCCAGACGAGTTCAAGTACAAGGATCGCTTCCGCACTGCTGGGGAGGAGGTCTTCATGGCTCACGAAGATACGCGTGTCGATCACTTCGCCGAAGAACTGGCGCAGAAGACTCGCGAGAAGCAGATCAACCGCATTCTAAACCGACTCGATCAACGTGAGCAGCAGATCATCATTCGCCGCTTTGGCCTCGATCACAGCCACGAACCGTTGACCCTCAAAGAGGTCGGTGCAGAACTGGGCGTAACCAAAGAACGCATTCGTCAGTTGGAGGCCCGCGCTTTGAGCAAACTCCGCGAGGCGGCCAGCGTCGAAAAGATTGATCTGCCTTAAAAGCAAATCGTTCCCCGCGAGCTTGCTCGCAGGTGAAGCAGTTTTTGAGTTAGGCAAGGAGCAGCTATTTTTTTACCGTAGCCGAAGTCGCAAGACTTTGGTCGGGCTGGTCCAAACTCTTGCGACGTCGGCTACGACCGGCTACACCAGCCCTTTGCGCACAGCCCACACGGCAGCTTGCGTACGGTCGCTGACACCGATCTTCCGCAAGATATGCTGCACATGCTCCTTGACCGTCTCGTAGCTAATACCGAGCGCCTGTGCGATCTCCTTGTTGGTCAAGCCATTGGCCAACTGCCGCAGCACTTCGCTCTCGCGCTGGGTCAACGGGACTTCAACATCCGAGACCACGCGCGGCGTGGCCAACGCCCCTGTCACCCGTCTCAGCTCTTCGCGAGTCCAAGCCGATTCGACACGCATGGCCAATTGAATCGCTTCCATCAATCGGTCGCGGGTATCGTGCTTGAGGACATATCCCGCAGCCCCTAACGCAACCGCACGCGCCACGTAAGTTGGATTATCATAGGAAGAAAACATAATCACCGGCAACTCGGGATGCTCCAGTTTCAACCGCCCCAACACGTGCAATCCATCCCCGTTGGGCATGCGCACATCGAGCAGAACCACATCTGGCTTCTCAGCAGCCACCTTCTGAAGGACTTCCTCACCAGTGGTCGCCTCAGCCGTTACGTTGATGCCGGACCCATCCAAGATATTTCTCAGCCCCAACCGGACAACTTGGTGATCGTCGGCAACAAGCAATGAAATAGCCATGCGTAGTTCTCACTGAATAAGAGGGAATTGTAGCTACGTTCGCCAGAACGTTGACTCCCAGCGGTCTGGCGACCGCAGCTACATTTAACCCGCGACAATATTTAGTCGGTCGATGCCAACCCCCTTATAGCGTAACAGAGACTGGGGGGTGCGGAAACCCACACATCAGCTTAATTACTTGTTTTGGGGAAGTAAACCTCCCCCCTGGAGAGAAAACCGTCGCCATTGACATCGGAGCCAGAAAAGAGCTCCATTTCTCCTAGAAATTCGCTCGGACTGACACTCCCGTCGCGATTAGTATCCATCGCGCTGAACCAATCGGCGTCGACGGCGGGAGTCGACACGAGACCGGCACCAGATAGCGGCAGTTCGAGTCGCGAGTCGCTGCGGCTGAGCGACAGTGTCGCCACCAGTGGCAGTTCGTTCGGTGTGACGAGCGCATCACCATCTCGATCAAGTCGCTCAAGCCCCGCAGCAAACTCCTGCAGTTCCAGTGACGAAAGGCGAAAGTCGGCATCGGCGTCGGCCAGTTGAAACCAAGGCTGGCTAGTGAGCATCCAGCGTCCGAGCAACCGCGATCCCTGGCGACATGTCAGCCAACTCCACACGCGGTCGAATTCCTCGTCGCTCAGTGCCTCGTCGTGGTCTTCGTCGAGTAGATCGAAGGCTGTTTGGTCGAGCTGCAAACGCTGGACGAAAAACGTTTTGAATTGTGGGTTCTTCAGTGCCTGACCAAGCTGTTGGCGAAGTTGCATCTGCCCCAATTGCGAAAACGCGTCCGTCAACTCTACTCGAATCGAACAACCTGTGCAGCGCAATAAACCTCCCACCTCTGACTCTTGCCAGGCAGCCGAGGGCTCATTCAACGATGCATGAACGTGCATTGCCACCTTGACCGCCCCGTCCGACATCTGCCCCGTAGACTGCTGCCCGGTAGAATGCTGCCCGGTAGAATGCTGACTGCTGGAAGGGAGCGTCACGTACAGATGGGCGTGCGGTGGAGCGTCGACCAACCGCTGCAACTCAAATTGATCTACTTTTTGATTGCCGTTTTTGTCAAAATACTCCCACTGCGCATCGCTCCAGTCCGGCCATTGCTCCCGCGACAGTTCCGCCAGAAACGTGGTGTGCCTCAGCACATCGGACGCGAGCTTTCGCGCCCCCTTGCTCGTCGCGGCTGATTCGGATTCCGATCCCGGCTCGGCAAGCATAAGACTAGTGACGCGAAGTGCGTTTGAGCGATTGCCGTTCATGTTTGAGAGTCGCGCGTTCATCCCGCCGGCTAGCTCACCACGGCTGAGCAGGCCATCGGCATTGAGATCTTGTCGCTTGATCGTCTGTGCAAACTCTTGACGCTCCTGTTGGTCGAGCGAGTGATCTTGATTGCGATCCCCTTTACCCCACGGAGATTGGCTCGGATCTTGGTCGTCCGCATATCCTACGTCGCTCAGTTGGAAGGGTGCTAGTCGGGCCAGCCCACGCGATAAAAAAGCGGGGAGTTCATCTTCGGCTACCAATCCATCGCGCTCTGTATCGTAAAGACTGATCACCTGCTCGCGCTGTCCTTCCTCGGGGAGCAAATTCCCCAACCATCCCGAGCGGACCAACGGCAACTGCAGCAGATCTTCCCATTTTGCAGGCTGTTTAAGCTCCGCAAGCAGTTCCTTGGTCACGACCATCAATTGCTCTGCCGCTGCTTGTTCAAGGTTCTGGCCGCCGATGCTGATCGAAAGATCGACAAGGCACGGCCCTGTCTCGACTAGCACAATCAAGCGTTGGCGGGTCCAGTCACCGCTTGGTTTCCAAGCAAGTGAATTTGCAGCCGATGGTTGCTTCTCCGCTGCTGTCTGGACTTGTGATGGATCGTCGTCGCTGGCCGAGGCGTCTGAGATCGCCGCCTGCTCGGTTTCCCCGTCCAGCTTCGACGCGTCTGACTCCGGTACGCCCTCTATCGTCGAAACTACTGCCTGGGTAGTGGGTGGAGCGACTGGTAGCTGTCGTGTGCAACCCGTGAAAAAATGTAGGCTCAACAAGACCACCCAGCCAATATCAGCTCGGCGGTTTTCGAGCAACCGGAGCGGTCCATCGAAGCGGCAGTGGATCTTGTATTGCTGCATCGACTCAGACCAATGTTAGTTCCTGGTTAATGTTCGCAAGAGTTGCTGCTCCAGTCAGAGACCGCTCCATTTGCTAGCCGCAGTCGCGAAAAATGCAACATGTACCCTTATTGTAACATGTTTGTACGTGTCGGCTCGCCCGTCTGTATCGAATCCAAATCAATGCACGGCTGTTGAACGCAACAAGATTGGGAATCCGGCAAAGTTTGATTTGATTGGGGCTGGAAAGCTGAGAGCGTGAGGTCAGGCAGGAAAGCCTGACGTACGGAAAAAGTCAAGCAGGAAAGCCTGACGTACGAGGGTTTAGTATTCGTGCTGGCCGGTGGCGGCGGTCTCGGGCAATTCGGTTTCGACTTCGCGCTGGGCGACTTGTCGAATCGTGCGCTCGCGAACTTCCTTCAAGAGCTTGTTCATCGCTTCGTCAAAGGGGATCGCACCGAGGTCCCCTTCGATGCGATCGCGGAGCGCGACGGACCCGGCTTCGGCCTCCTTGGGGCCCACCACTGCCATGTACGGGATCAACTCCAACTGCGCATCGCGAATCTTGGCTTGGACTTTCGCGCCGCGTACGTCGGTGGTGACGCGGAGTCCCGCAGCGGTCATCTTCCGCTCCAACTCTAGGGCGTAGTCGTTGGTCTTCTCGCTCAACGGCAACAAACGCACTTGTTCCGGTGCCAGCCACAATGGAAACGCACCGGCAAAGTGCTCAATGAGCATTCCCACGAACCGCTCCATCGAACCGAACGGTGCGCGGTGGATCATGACAGGTCGATGCAGGCCATTGTCCGAACCGACATATTCAAGCTGAAAACGTTCGGGCAAGTTATAGTCGAGTTGCACGGTGCCGAGTTGCCATTGGCGACCGATACAATCGCGGACCATGAAGTCGGCCTTCGGACCATAGAAAGCAGCTTCACCTTCTGCGGCTTGGAACGATAGCCCGCTCTCTTCAAGCACGCGACGGAGGGCCCCCTCAGCCTTGACCCAATTCTCTTCGCTCCCTACGTACTTGTCGCTTTTCGGATCGCGGAGTGACAGTTGCACGCGATAATCGGTCAAACCGACGCTCTCTAACACGAACCGCGTCAGCTCGATCGTGTTGCGAAACTCCTCTTCGACTTGTTCCGGGGTGCAGAAAATATGCGCGTCGTCCTGCGTCAAGCCACGGACGCGGAGCATGCCGTTTAGTTCCCCCGTCTGCTCGAAGCGATAGACGGTCCCGAATTCCATGAGCCGCAACGGGAGTTGCTTGTAGGACCGGGGCTGGGCCTTAAAAATTTGCGCGTGATGTGGGCAGTTCATCGGCTTGATCAAATAGCGTTCGTGCTTTCGCTGCCAAGCCTGCAGCACCGCCACCCGCTCTTCGACGCTCGCTTCTGGACGGTAGTCTGGCAGCTCCGCTCCGAGCACTTCGGCCGCGTCGTTGAGTTGTCCCTCTTGCTCGAGCGTCAAGCCTGCTGGGGACTGCAAGCGATCAATCCAGGCGTCGACCAGCCCACCAGCTTGCTCGACAAACAATGGCGGGAATTGACTATCGCGATAGTAGGGGAAGTGGCCGCTGGTCTCGTACAATTCGACTCGTCCGAGGTGCGGACTAAAGACCGGTTCGTAGCCGCGCCGCATCAATTCTTGCCGCAGAAAATCTTCCAGTAGAACTCGCACTCGAGCCCCCTTAGGGAGCCACAGACAGAGCCCCTGCCCCACTTCGGGACTGATTTGAAACAGCCCCAGTTTCTTACCCAACACGCGATGGTCACGTCGTCGAGCCTCGTCCAATTGGTCGAGATAGGCTTGTTGATCCTTGGGGCTGAACCACGCCGTACCGTACAGTCGTTGTAGTTGTTTGCCCTGTGCGTCCCCCTTCCAATACGCCCCCGCTACGCTGAGGACTTTAAACGCCTTGAGCTTGCTGGCATCGGGAATGTGCGGCCCGCGACACAGATCGACAAATTCCCCTTGACGGTAGAAGCCGAGCTGCTCGTGCGCGGCCAAGCCGGTGGAGATGTGATCCACTTTCAGTGACTGTTTCAGATCGCCACACAGCTTGAGCGCTTCGTCGCGATTGAGGGAGAATTGCTCGAACGGTTCGGCGTCACTTACAATCTTGGCCATCTCCGTTTCAATGGCGGCAAAGTCACCCTCATTGAGCTTATGATCGAGTTCGAAATCGTAATAAAAGCCGTTGTCGATCGTCGGCCCGAAGGCCAATGAGACGCCATCAAACAACCGCATTACCGCCCGAGCCATGATGTGTGCGCTGGAGTGACGCAGTACTACGAGCGACTCTGGATCACGCTCCGTCAATAGTACCAGTGGCACTGGCCTGAGATCGGTCAGGTCGGCTAGGGGACGATTGGCGTCCACAATCTGGTCATTGATCTTGGCAGCCACCACGGCTTTTGCCAGGCGTGAGCCGATTTTCTCAGCCACATCGAGCGCCGTGGCGGTGGGAGGATGTTCTACCAGTGAACCATCGGGAAGTTGAACTTGGAGCATGCGTCAGCCTCCGGCTGCTTGAGCAGACGCCTATACAAAGGGTGCTGCTGGAAATGGATTGGCGCGTGGGGACCGTGGCTCGCCACCACAAACGGCGAACGCCCCGCGCTAGCTGCTACCAAGATGGCGACGCGCAGCAAAAAAGACAAGCCCCGTACGTCGGGCTTTCCTGCCTGACCGCATTCGTACGTCAGGCTTTCCCGCCTGACCAGCTACCCACAGTGAACTTGTCATTCACTGCTGAGGGGAAAAGCGACTGATCGGCGGAGCGATCAGCGACAATTTCATGAACGGTTAGGATCTAGGCCGCCCGGCCCACACTCGCCAGACTTACTTCGACCGCATTTTCGCAGTGCCGCAACACTTGTCGCGTACTCTCGCGCCAGGTCACCAATTTGCGCAAACTCGACGCCGGTGCCGCTCCAGTACTCCACACATCTTCCCAGGCCAAAAGCTCGTCGACCAAAGAGCTGGGATGCTCCAAGTCAAAATAGCAACAATCTTCCAGCCCGACTTCGCGATGGATGGGAGTATCACTCACAAAGGTCCGCTTGCCAAACCACAACGATTCCACGATCGGCAGGCCGAAACCTTCGACGATCGAGGGAAAGATGACGCCCCGCGCACCGGCATAGCAATGATGCAATTCCGCATCGGTTAAATCACTGAACAGAAACAGGCTCTTGTTAAGACGCGGGTGTTGGACAATCCGTTCCACGATCGCATCGCACCGCGAACCGATGCGACCGACAAGGCACAGCTTTAGGTCTGGACGAGATTTCCACAATTGTTCGAAGGCATCGATCAGGTATTCGTGATTTTTCCGAGGATCGAACGTCGCCACCATGAGATAAGGGGGCTCATCGCCAGTGAACAACTTTTCTACTTCGCACCGCACCGGGCCAACCTCACTGGATAGTTCCGCTCCCAATTGAAAGGGACGAATGTCTTGACAGAAGCGATCCTCGGGCTGGGCGATCGTTGGCAAAAAATCGGCCACTTGATCGCGAACAGTTTGGGAAATCGCTAACAGCAAATCAGAATGTCGAGCCGCTTGTTTCAAATAATCTAGAAATGCGTCGCGACGCTTAGTACCGACGAATTGCGAATGAGTCAACGGGATCAGATCGTAGATAATGCTGGCGATCAGACCACCTTGCGCGCGGGCCACCTCCGTAGCAGGCCAAACGCTCCCCCGTAGTCGATTCACCCAATATGCATCGGGGAGCAAAATCAAGTCGCGTGGTCCGAACTGAAGCGGCTGACAGCTACTCGCGATCTGCTGACGAACACGGGTCTCAAAGCGGTTGTGTGGTAATTTGAACCATCCCAAATGCCCAGCTTGTGGCAGTATCCATTTGCGAAGCTTGTGCGAACGCAATACGCTGCACGCCACATTCGCCCCTGTTCGGTACCACTGCGGAGTCATCGACAACACATTGGCGTGCATTGCCGCTGGCCGACTAAATAACGCCATCTGCTCCGCATCGGGAGCATAGAACTTACCGCCAATGGACACGATCTGCTGAGGACTTGGAATCGTCCCGGCTTTGGCCAATTCACTACTTTCACGCCAGATACTCCGCACCACTCGCTCGATGCCGGAATTTTTTCCGGACGCGAGCGTGTAGGTGGCGTCGATAAATATACGTGAAAACATAGCGGGTTTCTGAGCGGTGTTGGGTGGGGTGAGCTTCCTGCTGGCCCTGGCGGCGGGGAATGCATTTGCTGGGCACAGGGAGTGGTAACTTCCTGCTCGGCGTGCGTTTCAGTATCTGTGGTAATAGACGCCCTCAGAGAGTATCGGATTGTTCCTAGGCCGGTCAACACGAATAAAACGAAAAGTTAATCTGACCCCAACCCCAGTTGCTCGATCCGACGAAGTAGTCGTGCGCGGCTGATCCCCAACGACCGCGCGGCTTGAGCACGGTTGCGTGGCGAGAGCTTTAGAGCTCGCCTGAGCATCGTCCGCTCCAGCTCCAGCAACACTTGATCCAGTTCGATTGGCTCCACTATCCCCCCCTCCCCCGCTGGCCCCCCTTCACGTACCTGCAAAGTGCTGGCAAGCGTGCGAATCGCAACCGGTAAGTGCACAACTTGAATGCTAGCCACCAACACCGCATGGTTGACCGCTTCGTCAATGGCTTGGGCCAACTGAGTTAAATTGTCGCGCCATGGGAACGCGGTCAGAAGCTGCAGCGTTTCGGGTGTTATGGTGAGTGGAGCACGGCTTTTTTGTTGACAACTATAGGCTAGCAAATGAGTCGCTAGCAAAGGGATGTCCTCGCGGCGCTCACTCAAGGCAGGCAACACAATTTCAACTACCGCCAGCCGAGAAACGAGTCTGCGCCAATCAGCACTGCGTGAAGCCAACCGCTCTACCGACTCCCGACTAGTGGCAGCCACTGTACACCGCCGGCCATGATCATCCAGCCACGCGTTGACTCGCTCCACCCCAGCCAGAGTTAAGTCCTCCAATTGTTCCAGCAGCAGCAATTGGCTGACAGGCTCACCCTCGGGTTTCAGTCGTCCCGTCCAAACATCCAACATCCCCTCGAGCAATTCTGTCTCTAACAGACTGCAATTGAGCGGAAAAAGTTGTCCAGCGATTTTGTTCATGCCAACTTTTTTAAGTCGCCCCAAAAAGATGCCACGTACAATTTCTGTCTTCCCCGTCCCACGCGGCCCCGACACCAGCAGACTACAAGCTTGGGACATCGCCAACTGCGCGCGGACCATCGCCAACTCCACCGCCGGACTACTTCCGATCAGCGCGTGCAACCCATCGAGCGTTGACCAGCGGCTGCGGATTTGGCCTAGCGTTGTCTCCTGGATGCGTTTCCAGGGAGCGGAAAGTGGATCGAGCATGGGAAGCTGAGCGTTGATCTCGTTCCAATTGCCAAGCACCACCACAGTCGCTTCGACGGTCCCGTCAATGTCCAGTAGTGGCACGAAGAGCTGACCAGTGTGCACTGAGCCAAACACGATCGGCGTACTCAAGCGTCGTGTCACGATGCGACCTTGAAGCGCACCGGCCGGTGGTGCCAAGGCGGTCAGCAGCGACGAAAAAGGGCTAGCGTCAGGGGCTATTTGCCAACTGCACTGCTTGCCAACCAGCAACGTTGCATCTCCCTTGACCATCGCGCACAGGGGAGCATTGGCGTATGCAATCGCCCCGCGACGGTCCAGGACCGCTAGTGGATGCCCCAGTTGATCCAGTGTTTTTGCCAAAACACGGCTATTGCCACTACGATAACTTTCCAACATGCGCTACTCGATTCGAGGAGTGGAACTTACATAGGTTGCCCACAGGCAAGTTCTCGGTTAGCTTTTTAGGGAGCGACGTTTCGAGCTTAATCTACCATACACATCAAAACTCCTATTTCCCCATCTTAAGCAATTCTCATGAGTTCCACCGTTTCCGCCGAACCCTATTTCCAGCAACTCTTTGCCAATCGCATTGGTGGTACCGATTATGGCAAAGGGACGGAGATCTACAAATTCGAAAAGATCAAGCGCGCCAAGCGCCAGGCGCTGGCCGACTACCCAGATCGTGACTTGATCGATTTTGGCATCGGCGAAAACGATAGTATGGCCCCCAGCCAGATTCGCGAACGTATGTCGCTGGAGATCAATCAACCTGAAAATCGGGGCTATGCCGACAATGGTATCGCCAGTTTCAAAGCGGCCGTGTCGCGTTTCATGCAGCGGCGGTTCGATGTGGAACTTGACCCAACCACGGAAATCAATCACTGCATCGGCAGTAAGACGGCCCTGGCGATGCTCCCCGCCTGCTACATTAATCCTGGCGATGTGACCCTCATGACAGTCCCCGGCTATCCCGTCGCCGGTACCCACACCAAATATTACGGCGGCTCCGTACATCCGCTGCCACTACGCGCGGAGCATGATTTTTTTCCCGACTTTGATTCCATCAGTGAACAAGTCTGGGAGCGCACCAAACTCTTGGTATTGAACTACCCCAATAGTCCCACAGGCAAAACCGCGACCGCCGAATTCTATGAGCGCGTAGTTAGACTCGCTCAAGAAAAACAATTCATTGTCGTGCAAGACGCCGCGCATGCGATGCTCACCTTTGACGGCCCTCCCACCAGTTTCCTATCGGTCCCAGGGGCTCGCGAAGTCGGTCTGGAAGTGCATTCTCTCAGCAAAGGGTTTGACATGATCGGCTGGCGGATCGGCTGGGTGTGTGGAAACGCGACGCTAGTCCGAGCCTTTGCGGATGTGAAGGATAATTGCGATAGCGGACAATTCGCCGCGATCCAACAAGCCGCAGCGGCCGCCCTAGATGATGATACAATTCCCGATCGTGTCCGCAGCAAGTATCGGCGACGGTTAGAGAAGTTGGTCGCTACACTACAACAGTGCGGTTTTCAATGCGACATGCCAGGTGGAACCTATTTTCTATACACTCGCGCGCCGTGTGGAGTCATGGGGGGTGAACGCTTTAGCAATGCCGAACAAGCCAGCCAGCATTTGATCACGCAAAAATCCATTGTCACGGTTCCCTGGGATGAAGCCGGTCCTTACTTGCGATTCTCAGTAACCTATGTCGCCGACAGCGAAGCCGCCGAAGATGCCCTCATGGCCCAAACCGCCAAACGACTCCGCGCATTGAACCTCGAGTTCTAACCCGTACGTCAGGCTTTCCTGCCTGACATGTTCCCCGCATTTCTGAATTTCTGAGATGCCTTCCTGTGGCCAAACCCAAGCTGGGGACCGTGCTTCGCAACCGCTGCCCCAGGGCGGCGTCAACGCTCGCTCCACTCGCGTTGACTTGCCCTGGGCTAGGTAATCGGCTGGACCTTCGGCCCGAAGAGACCGCCGAGAGACTGCGTTCTGGCAATGGTAGCTACGACAGTTGCTTCCCACCGAGTCTTACGCGAATAACTCACTCAATTCAAGAGTTTGCCCTGGCAGCGCGTGAAAGGTTAACTGTGCTCCCGCTTTTAGAAACTGTTTTTCGGCATATCCCGCTGCGGACGGATTGCGATAGACTTCCACAACGGCTTCCGAGGGGATGATGATCGCATATTCAGAAACGCCAGCTTGCGCATAGAGGCTTGCTTTCTCGCGATCGATTTCGACCGAACTGATCGACACTTCCATTACCACTACAGCAGTTGTTGGATGCGCGTTTCGAAAATCTTCGAAGCGGCCAGCCACAATCGCCACATCGGGCTCTGGTTCCGAGTCGACTAGTGTGATGGGTTGTTCTTGCCTCACATGCAAGCCCATCGGTATCTCAGTTCGGGCCCAACTGACCAAGAATTGCACGAGCCACGAATGCCGAGGTGACTTGACCATTTTTGCTACAATGACGCCGCGCAGTAATTCCGTCTGTTGTTCGATCACTCCAGCCATGCCTAGACAATGATATTGCTCTACGGAGATTGGGAGTGCAGCGCGGCGGACGGCGGGGTTTTCCAAAACAGAAGCCATGGCAAAGTCCGGTAATCTTGTAATTGGCTCGCACGTACCAGCGTCCAGATATATCTCAGTTTAAGTGATTTAACCACGAAACGCAATTCTCCGAATCGAATAGCTCACACCATGACACGGAAGTCCAAACGCAGTCGGCAGACAGTCGCCAACACGCATCCGTCACCTACACCCCATTCCCCTCCCCCTGCCACGCAAAGCAATCGGAGCTGGTCCGGCGGAGTACTCCTCCCCGCGTTGGCCAGCGCATTATTTCTGTGGGCCGCCTTTCCACCGCTGGCTTGGGGGCCGTTAGCATGGCTGGCACCGCTGGGTTGGCTCTTGATCTGCCAGCGTGAACTCCCCGTTGGTCGTCGAGGGTATTTTTCATTGTGGCTGGCGGGCTGTCTGTTCTGGTTGTTGGTGCTGCATGGCATTCGACTGGCCTTTTGGCCGCTGATCTTCGGCTGGCTGGCGTTGGCGTTGTATTTGGCGGTAACGATCCCGCTCTTCGTCGCGACAACGCGAGTAATGATCTTCCGATGGAAATGGCCGTTAGTGTTGGCGGCACCGACCGTTTGGCTGGGGTTGGAACTCATTCGCAGCTATTTCTTGACAGGTTACGCGGCGAACACGTTGGCCCATACTCAGATTCACACCCCAGTCGTGATACAGATTGCCGATCAGGTAGGTGGTGGAGGACTGAGTTTCGTGATGATGACGCTGGCCGCTGCGGTTTTACCAGTGGTACAAGACGCGTGGAACGCCTTCTACCCATCGCAGAGTTTATCGACTCTGTCTCCACGTCGTTCCATGGTTGGGTTGGCATGGGGCGTGAGTTTGTTGCTGGCTACTGTGGCCTATGGCTGGTGGCGGCTCGACCAGTTCGATCGGACGCTGGCAACCACGGAACCGCTGCTCCGCGTATTGCTCGTTCAAGAAAACACCCCATCGATCTTCGATAGCTATAGTCCCGAGAAGAGCCAACAAGCCTGGGATGCCTACTTGGAGATGACGCGTCGGGGTGCCGCCGAGCACGGACAAGTAGATATGGTGGTTTGGCCTGAATCGACCTTTACTGCGAGCGAACCGTGGATCGAACAGTATTTGGAGGGAGACGTGCCAGCTGAATTGCAGCGCAAGCAAGTGGATCTTGAAAGATTGAAGGCGGCGGTCAAGGAGATGGAGTTTGCGCTGCGGTATAAGGCTAATCTGATCACATTGGCAGTCAATGATGGAGTTAATGAAGCGGATGCTAGTCAGGGGGATGCCGACGGCCGAGTGTCGGACCACTTTTCCGAAGCGTCGGGGCCGTTTCTATTGATGGGCTGCGATGTGTGGGTTTATCGAACAGAAAAAATCGAACGCTTCAATTCGGCGCTGTTTATCAGCCCAGCGGGAGAATTGCTCGATCGCTACGCCAAGATGCATTTGGTGATGTTTGGCGAGTACATTCCGTTGGGGTCGCTGTTGCAATGGCTGCGCGACGCAGTGGGGCTCCAGGGCACCGACGCTGGAACGGAGGTCAAGTGCTTTTCGATTGGCCCAGTGCGCGTGGCACCTAGCATTTGTTTCGAGAGCATGATGCCACGCGTGGTGAACCGTCAAGTTCGCGAGTTGGTGGCGCGAGGAGAATCGCCAGCTGTGTTGGTCAATATCACCAATGACAGTTGGTTTCGCGGTTCGTCGATGCTCGATCACCACTTGGCCTGTTCGATGCTGTGCGCGGTGGAAAATCGACGCCCGCTGTTGGTGGCTGGCAACACTGGACTATCAGCCGACATCGATGGCTGCGGTCGTTTGCTCGCCGTTTCGCAGCGTTCGCGAGCGGAGACCCTCCTGGCTGAGCCTCGCAGAGACGGGAGGTGGGGGCTGGTGCAGAATGCCGGTTACCCACTATCGTGGCTGTGCGCGCTGGTCACAGTGGTGGCGATGTGCTGGAAGTGGGTGCGACGAGCCCACGGCTAGTGCTAGGGCGGTCGCCTAGAACCCTAAGCTGGTGTAGGAACTGCAAGGTTAATTGAAGAATTGAAAAAGTTAAGTTGAAAAATGAAAAGTGTAAAATGAGTTGGAATCGACCGCAGAGGAAAAAGGAACACTTTGCATTTTTCAATTCTCATTTTTCAATTCTCAATCCAAACCCTAGTCTTGGCTGTGTACCCGACAGGCCAAAATCGAGTGACGAGCAACCAGACGGAACTTAAGGTTTCTGGCGTTAGCCGACAGGGTTAGGTTTACCCCCTGTGGACCCCCGCAAACTTTGCGCATCTTATTGGGGAGTCACTGAATGCAGGTTGTACGGGATATTCTTTCAACTCCGCCTTTGCCAGTGGCCGATCTGTAAGTCTGCAGAGGTTGATCCAGGTCGCTGACCAACAAAGTCCCAGGGGGTTTCTGAATAATGTATCGCAAACTATCTCTTTCGATCGCAGTGGCCGCCATGTGCGCCCTTGGCACCGTCGCCCACGCTCAAGAGGATTCGGCGGAGGTAACAACGGCTAGTGGCGTCAAAGCCGAATTGGCTTCCTACACTGCCAGCTATTCCAATCCAGGCTATCCACAGACGCCCCAAGCCATGGCCTACGGGCAAACTTGGGGTGGCACCGCTGGCAGTCGAGATTGCGACCGGTTCTACCACTATCCTTATGTGTTCTATCCACAGAACTACCGAGGAAGTGAGTATTTTCAAAGTAGCGATAGCATGTACAACCGCTATCCACCCGAAATGCAAATCCCGGTCTACAACCGTCATTGGCACAACTACTACCCCAGTTCTCGCCGCTATCACTGGGGACACCATTTCATCCTGGACGTGTTCTAAGAGAGTCCCTGCGCCACACCGAATCTCTTGCTCACGCCCACCAAAGACGCGATGACTTTTGTCACCGTGTCTTTTCTTTGTATGCTTTCACGCATGAATGAAGAGTCGAACAATTGTGACACTTCTCGCTGAACGCCATCCTCTGGTTCCCAGGCTCCGCCTTGGGAACCCCCTGCATTGCAGGCTCCGCCTGGGCTGTGCGACAAATAGCAATTCAGCGAGTATTTTCGAATTCTAATTTCTTGTATTTTGTTCCGCTCATGCTTCCGTCGGGTTCACCCCGGCGGAGCAACAACTGGCAGCTACACGTCATAGGAAGCTTGTCTT
>JBGSJT010000147.1:0-6810 GCA_041741715.1 Pirellulaceae bacterium
AAAGCCGCGAGCGACACGGTAAGACACGCCCAACGAAATCAGTTTCTTCAGTCGCGTTTGCGACCGTCTCCACTGTTTCCAATAACAAGCTCGAACACGTCGCCGCAGCCACTTGTCCAAGTTCGCAAACGTGGTCTTCACCTGATCCAGTGCGAAGTAACCCAGCCAACCTATCGCGTAAGAACGATACTCCGCGTATCGCGATTTCATCGACACACCTCGACTCTTGCGAAAGATTTCCGAGACGCGTTCTTTGAATGCGTCGAGCTTCTTCTTGCTCACCCGAATCTGACCGCCATAGCCACGAAACTCGTAGCCCACGTACTCCAGCCCATCCGCTTCCCGAATGCTGCTCTTGTCGTGGTTGACGGTTAGTTTCAATCGTTCGCCTAAGAACCTTTCGACGCTCGCGTACACACGCTGTGCTGCCAGCTCGGTCTTTGTGAAAATCACGAAGTCGTCGGCGTAGCGCACAAACGGCAGCCCACGTTGTTCCAGGTCTTTGTCCAGGTCATCCAAGTAGATGTTGGAAAGGAGTGGTGACAACGGACCGCCTTGCATGGTTCCTTCGGTGCTGGCTTGGCATAAACCGTCGACCATCACACCGGCTCGCAAGTAACTTCCGATCAACTTCAGTAGCCGTTTGTCGCGGACCTTGGACGCTTCGATGGCGACGGCGAACGTCACGCCGGGGTAATCGCTTCTCCAGGATTGGAGCTGGCCAACGATAGCCTGGGGTGATTGCTTGAAGGCGCCGGTCTTGTTCTGGCCGTCGGGATCAATGACGTGGAAGTCATGCTTGGTATCAGCCCAATCGATTCCGATCAGGACGTGCTGTTTTTGGATCATGGTTTACACTGTTGTGAATCTTGGGGTGAAGTATCTCGAGGGTGTTTCCGTACCGAGGAATCGACCACAGCGACGTGCTTATGGATGGTCTTTGCAGAGACGTCATCTGAGAAGTCGTTTGAGTCGATCCGCACCCGATCACTGCGAAGGTCTCGGTTCAGACGTTTGGTTCAGAGCAAGCTCTGATGTGTGTCGTCGGCGGCGTGGATTCGTCAGTGATCGGGCGGTCGGAACCGCCGCTCGGGAGTGTTACCCGAGCGTGAACAGGCTACTTGAAGCTGGGGAAAAATCGCGTCCGCATCTATTTTGATTGACTTGCGCGTCGCCTTGAGCTGCAAGCTGGCTCCGGCACGCTCAAGTCATTAGGATGAATGCGGGTGACCATAAGCGGCGAAGTCGGGCGTTTTGAAGTGGATGATTAACCGTCGCCGCCGGTTGATCGGCAACGTTCGCCGACTGATGTTGACTGACGCTCTACACGAACGAGTTGAACTTGGAACGTAAACTCATAATCTACATCGATGTTGACGACACGTTGATCCGAACGTTTGGAACCAAACAAATACCAATGACTTCGTGTGTGGAATACGTCCGCAGAATGCATGCCGACGGTCATCAACTGTATTGCTGGAGTCGCGGTGGCGCGGAGTATTCGCGTGGTGTTGCTGATTCTCTTGGAATAGCGGACTGCTTTTTGGGGTTTCTTCCCAAACCCGACGTTGTATTGGACGACCGCGGTGCAGACCTGCTAGACTACTGCGAGTTTATCCTGCCATCAAATGCAGCGAATCACTGACATTTAGCCTTGGGAACGGTATGCTCGGCGTGGTTCGGTTGACTGTATTGCACAACTAATCGACTGGGGAATGCGGCGAACCATGCGATGAACCGAAGTCGCGGCGTCGTCGTTTTTGACAATGGAAAATCAATCGCCGCGACTCGGTTATCGCGAGCGTTATCCGACTGATTGCCTCCGTTGGTCATTCACACATGAACAATGAGATTTCAATATCGCAATTCTTTCGCAACATCACGTTGTCGGAACAACGCGAGCGGTTGCTAGGCCCCATACAATTCCAACTATTACTGGTTGCTTGTTTTATGCTTCCAGCCACACTTAAATGCGTATACCATCTCGGAATACCTCGTCCAGCCTCGCTCGGTGTCCGTTTTGGCGTTCTATTGATCGCACTCATCACTTTGCTGCTTACTTACCGAACTACTTGTCGGTGGCTTGGGATACCGCAAACTGGAACCTCGACGACACATTCAGGGTACCAGAACACGATTGATCGCTAGAAACACGCATATCCGGACACGTCGCCAAGGACTTCACACGCCGTCCAAATACTGCGTTTCCGATTTGAATTCACAAAATCGGATCTCCAGGAACACCACCTACTGGCCCCGCATCAGACGGGTGATTGATTGGTGATTGAGAGCGATGCTTGGTCTCACGACTCGATTGACAGTGACTCCGGTGCAATGTTTAGAGACGGCTTAGTAGCATCCGCGCGCACCGGTATCGCAGTCAATGGCGTGGACTGTCGTTGAGTCGTAATAGACCGCGAGGTTCGGTTGCAGGTCGTAGCCCAGCTCGATCGCGCGGCGTCGTAGGCTTGCGACCAACTTGTCTTGGAACCGACCGTTGTACGCATCCGCCCCGATGTCCTTGTACGGCCGACCGGTTTTGAGCATCGTGTAGACAATGATGGCTAACTTGCGAGCGATCGCCGTGATCGCACTGGCCGCTCCGTCGCGACCTCGCAAGCGACGACCGAATGCACCGAGAGCACACTTCGACTGGATCAACGTCTGGGCACAAACGCGAAGCGTTTGTGCCACTCGATTGCTGCTGCGATGGGTCGGGCTCTTGCCCTTCTTCTGCTTCTTGCCTCCGGACTTGTTGGCCTCCGGGCATAGACTCAACCAACTGACGAAATGCTTTTCGGTGGGAAATGCGTCTACCGTGATGCCGATCTCCGAGACAATTTGAAGTGCGGAGTGCGCACCGATCCCGTCAATGCTTGTCAGGTCCACGCCCAGCATCTCGTAAAGCACCGTCCGCGTATCGAACTTCGGTTCGTTGGTCGTCTTGCTGCGTTGTTTGGATCGTGGCGGTTTGGCCAGCGGCTTGCCACCGGACTGGTCGTCGAACTGTCGCAGGTAAGTTTCGATTTGATCATCCACTTCGACGATCTTCTGGTGGTAGTACCGATACAGGTCCATCGCCTGACGCAGTGAGAACAGGTGCTCGTCTCGCCAGTTGCCTTGCAGCGCCAAGGCAATCGTTGCTTCGTCGTTCTTGCACTTTTCGTTTCGCAGTTTGGCAAGCTGATGCGGATCACGCTCGCCAGCCAGGATGGCGTCGATGATTGCCATCCCCGTCGCACCAAGAATGTCGCTAATGACTTCGGTGAGCTTGAGGTTCATCTGCTCCATCGCTTTCTGCATGTGCTGAATATGCTGAGCGGCACTCTTGACGAGCATCTCACGCTGACGCATGTAACTGCGCAGGACAATGATCTGATCTTCCGGCCGAAACGATCCGGTGAGCAGTCCGAAGGTGTGCAACGTTTGAATCCATTGACAGTCCAGCACGTCGGTCTTGCGACGAAACTTCTTGATCTGACTCGGCTCGACCAGGATCACTGCAAAGCCGCGACGCTCGAGCACCTCGAACAGCGGAATCCAGTAGACGCCGGTCGACTCCATCGCGACGGTTTCGATGCGGCACTCGCTGAGCCAATCGGCGATCGCGTCGAGATCGGCGGTGAAGGCCCCAAAGCTGCGGACCGGATTCTCTGGGTCACGGTCTTTCGGTACCGCACAAAGTGGACGTTCGCTGCGATGTCGATGCCCGCCGCGTTGGCGTTGACTTGCTTGAGGGACTCAATTGGCGGCGGTGCGTTGTCGACGGGCAGCCCAGCGCGGTGACTCGTGCGTGGCTTCGCGGTGGCGTCTCGAGCTTGAAGTGGTTTCTTGTTACCGCTGACGCCTTGCTTGTTTTTGCGTTTCTTGCGTGACACAATGGAAGCTCCTGAGTGCCAAAGATGAAGGGACTTGGGAAGAAGGGCACGGATCGGGCGTACTCGACATATTGCTGTTTAGGTTCTCCAGCGAGGTCGCATGCGTCTGCCAAAAACAGACGCATCAGCCATCAATGCCAACGTCAAGAGTCGAGCAGGACCAAGATAACCAGCGGGCTCCAAGCACCAATCCGCAGACGGCCTCCACGACCCGATCCGTGCTTTCTGATTTTCGCAAAGCACAACATGACGTGCAACCAAAACCTAAAAACCTGTTCCTCCACAGCCACCCCGAAGCGCAGCGTTGTAAGTCTGATAACCAAACCATGCAAGTGCGGACTGGAAATAGTTTGAAGACGAGCGGGTGTGACTCCCGCCT
The DNA here is from genome assembly GCA_041741715.1 of Pirellulaceae bacterium. GTDB lineage: Bacteria > Planctomycetota > Planctomycetia > Pirellulales > Pirellulaceae > Aureliella. Next base: position 4,258 of record JBGSJT010000147.1, read on the forward strand.
GGGTAACTGCTAGCCACAGGCCCAGTATCGAGTGTTGCAGCTTGCGTATAAGGCGTATCGCCGAAGTCGCCGGTTGAAGCGTACACAGAAAGGTAGTGAGGATGAAAGGATAAGGGAGTAGCGTCCCGCCCTGAACGGTATTGAGCTCCGAAAACATGGTTTCTGTTGGATCCTGCCCAAGGTCTTTGCATGCTGGAAGGCAATACTTCGGTTCACGCTAACGGTGAGTGAATCGAGGAGACCCGGAGTCGAAGGCCCATTCGCGTTACACATTACGTCGTCGAGGTAACCAGTGAGACCCTGATGTTCTTTCCTGGATTGTGAAGTTCAATCACGAGTAGGCGAGTATGCCCGAGAATCTGCAGAGGAGACGGAGGCAAATGACACTCAGGGAGTCCGAAGGATGCATAGTACCGTTGAAGCTCGAAGTCCAATCGAGTGGATCGAAGCCGGGTAATGCCGGTGCAGGGAAGGCGTCCGAGCCAACACGCGGACCATCGAGAACCCCTCCGGACACAGCGTCGGATCATGGGCCACTCTCATCGGATTCGCAGCATGTCTTGACATGTCGGTGTTGGTGGGGAGCCGGATGCGTTAACGGCGCAAGTCCGGTTCTGGGAGGGGCCGAGGGTCAATTGGCTACGGATCAAATGTTGTGACACCACAGAATCGGAAACGAGTGGCAAACAGGGAACACAACGCGTATCCTAAATCTGAAAGACCTCGGTCTACTCGCGCGGAGTCGGGCTTGCACGGTTTCACGAATGGAAAGTCAAACGTCCCGACCCGGTGATGCCGGTCGTTCGCCAACTGATAACAGATCGTGACACAGCAATCGTTTGACGATTTTCTGCATCGCCTTACCCACGCTGGGATAGCTCCACGCGTGTCGCTCATTGGTTGCTCGCATGCTGAGATCGCTGCCCTCGAATCAAAATACGACGTGACGTTACCGGCGACATATCGCACTTACTTAACCGTGATGGGGCACGATTCGGGGCGCCTACTCACTCACGATCACTACGCCGCGACGTATCCCCATGTTTTGGACATGACCGCCCAATGCCGCGAGGATCATGACGAATTCCCCGATTGCGGATTGCCCACTCTGCCGCCTGACGCTCTCGTGATTGTCGGTCGACTTAGCGAACAATTCATGATGATTCGTTGCTGTGCGTCCGACGACTCTCCGGTTTGGTACTTCAACGAATATGATGGTGAGATCAAACAGAGTTTCAGTTCCGTGCTTGACTGGTTAAACTCACTTGCTGACGAAGCCGAGAATGCGATCGCAAACGGCTACTACGAACAATTCCCAAATGGTACGCGTCCCTGAACCCTGACCCCAGAACTGCGGCGAACCATGGGTTGCAACGGAGGCCGCGAGCTGACCTTTCTGAAGTGGTGAGTCGTTCGCGCGGCCCCGCTGAACCCTGCCGTTCGTCCTATCAGCATTTCCCAGCTCACCGTTTGCGCAACGAAACCTAGCCCATTAACATCTTTCGTACGTCAAGATGAATCGAGTTTACAATGAACGTTTTTGCTTTTGGCATTCCGCTGTTGCTTGGTCTAAAAGATGAGCATGCGATTCGAGTCGCTCGAATGTCAATCATGTTATCGCTACCGATGTACATTGGGTGTCTCGGGTTCCTAAGCTATCTGGCGTATGTTCCTGGACTCGATGGAATAGGATTGCACCGGCTTTCTGGCTTCTTCGGTTTCTTTGGCTTTTCTGGCTTTCTAGGCATGCTTGGCTATGCTGCAATGATTGAACGCCGGGCCCAGACGCGCGGTCAAACGTAGACAAACCGGACGAACCAAGCGATGCACCCCAGTCGCGGAGCCACGCGTTTTGACAACGGAAAATCTTTCGCCGCGACGGGGTGATCGCGGTCGTTATCGCATTGAATAATGGACTTCTTCATCATCCCTCAAAACGAACGCCTTGAGCTTGCCGGGCTGGATGCTCGCTGCAACTTCTGCACGGAACGCAATGCAAGCTTTTCGTTTTACTTTGATGACCTTCGTGACAACCGACATTGCGACATTGGTTGGTTAGACGTTCACTGGGTCGCACGTAGATACTCCAACGAAGTTGTCTATCTCAGATTGTGCATATTCCCCGACTTCGCAACTTTGGATCGCTGCAACCAAATTCGCGAGGATGCATACGCTAGACTTGGAATACCAGACAAAACTGGATTCGACTACCAAATAGTATCGAAGGAAGGCAGTGTCGATCTGATCGATGATCGTTACTGCATCGCAACTGGCTTGGTCGATCGCATTGCTGCTGATAGACCACTCCTATCCGGTGGAGGGCGTTTTGGGGACATGCCGAAGCGATAACCATGGCATTCACACGGAGCGGGGCTTGCGGCCGGATTTGAAGTGGACAACTTTGCTCTCCCCGCCCTCGTTGTTACACACAAGTTTCTTCGACTCCCGGACCAAAAGTGAGCCAGCAGGTGGTGATTAGATGCATGGCTTGGAGTCCTAGCCAGACTGTTTGTGGACCTGGTGGACCCGCGTTCTTGCGATTCACATAACCGC
>JBGSJT010000148.1:0-9482 GCA_041741715.1 Pirellulaceae bacterium
ACGGTCGCCTGGAGGCCGTGGACGTCGCCAACCGTGGCAAGCGTCCACAGTACCGTATTGCGAGGGAATCGCTCTTAAACGTCAAGCCTGAAAGCCACAGCCCCGTCCGACGATACAAGCCACCAAAGCAAATCATTTGAGATACCACTCGCGGACGAACTCGCAGACCGCCCGGATTCGGTCCTCCGCGATCTCTTCCCGGTATGTGGCGGACATTCCTGACGGGACGTGTCCCATCACATAATCCACGGCAACTTGATCCCTTGAGCCTCCGGCGATCGTCTCAAACGTGTGCCTTAGGGCGTAGAACGTCTGATCGACCCCCGCATTCTTCGCGAGTTTACGGAACTCGGCTGATATTGGATTCGCTGTGCTGGATTTCGCCCAGGGTTTACCACACCGCGTGGTGAAGATGTGGCCAGCCTTACGTGAGCCGATGATCGGCATCAGGGCTGCCACCGTCTCCGGCCAAAGCCATGCACTCCGCTCAATCCCCGTCTTCGGGCGGGCATAACTGTGCCGACTGTTGAGCAAATCAATCTTGTCGATTGTGATCGACCCGCAGTCGTTGTTCCCAAATCCACAATTGACTCCCAGCAAGATCATTGCACGGAGTTGGGGCGATGCACTCGTCACCAAAAGACGCAAATCGGCAGCGCGAAACAGCTTTTTCGGCTTGCTTGCCCGGTACACGCGGATGGTTTTGGCTGATGGCCGTTTGAATGATGGTCCGAACCTCATTGGCTTGTCAATCAACCCGGTGTCGTACAGGTACTTGAATGCCACACGAACCCGCGTGATGCATCCTGACAACGTGTTGGGACTCGAAGAGTTGTAGGAGGCTTTCAGCCGTGCAAAGTCATGCGGGCGAAGGTCACTCACCGCAGTCTGAGCACCCAGCACGCGCACAACCTGTTTGCATTCGCGGACGTAATCCTCGTACGACCGTCGGACGATCTCACCCGATTCAAGCCGCTGTTCACGGTCGATCAGAAAGAAGTTCATGGCATCGCGAACCTGCAAGGCATGAGGATCCGGCAGAACCGTTTCGCCGGTTAGGAGTTGGTCCTTTATGCGGTTCCATTCGCGCAGGGCATCCTCTGGCGATGACCAGCGGTCCCCGATATACTTCGTCTTTCCTTGGACCTTCTTGACCCAATAACCACTTCTGTGTGGGGTCAGCGGGAAGTCTGGGGAGGGTTTTTTTAGCGTTTTCTGGTTCATGAAATAACTCTAGGTTATGGGCCGGGTGTGATACCGGGTGTAACCTAAAAATTTTCAGAACTCTGAAATCCTTCAAAAACGCTTGGAAATAACGCAAAATCGAGGGTGTAGCTCAGTCGGTAGAGCATCGGACTTTTAATCCGTGGGTCCTGGGTTCAAGTCCCAGCACCCTCACTGCGTTTTTCTCGTGAGAAACTTCCGTTTCCTCTGTGGTTTCATTGGTTTTCTGCTCGGTAGCCTTCGCGATTACCTGATCGAACGACTCGCAGCCAACGGCAGGGTTTTGCACCATCTGGCGCTGCAACTGCTGTCGTGAGCGCTGCGCGCCATTGTCAGTTCCGACCGTCCCGGTCGCCGCTAGTGGTAGGGGGGAAACGAAGGCTGATCGCAATCGAGCCACTGCCGCTGCCTCGCTGCCGGGGAACAAATGGCCGTAGCGGTCCAAAGTCAGCTTAATATCGCTATGGCGCAGTACGGATTGAACAGTTTTGACGTCGGCGCCGGCTTGAATTAACCAACTGGCGCAAGTGTGACGCAACGCATGGAAATCCAGCGTTTCCCCCTCACTATCGAGCGGCTTTAAAAAGTCGCTAGCTTCTGCTTCAATTTTCTGCTGCGGCTCCTTGAACGTCGCCAACCACACTGCCCGAGCGGCCGCCATATCATCACGGAGCATTTCGGCAACGTCTTCTCGAACCGGCATGTTGAATACGCCCGCCCCGCCCAGCTTGCTGGCCACGTGCGCCTTGAGTTCGGCTGCCAACTCGGGCTGGATGTACTGCCGCGCCGGCTTACTATTTTTCGTTCGCTTAGCGTCGACCATGACGAATGGTGGGCTACTAGTAAGGTGCAGTTTGCCCCGTGTTAGGCTGCGGATCTCATTCGAACGCAAGCCGGTTTGGATCGCGACCGAATAAAGCATTGCGCGTTCGCTACCCGTCATGCCCCAATTATCGCCGCTCTGGCGGCAAACAGAGTCGAGCCAGCGGAATTCGTTATGAGACAAGAAACGTCGAATTACGCGCTTGTCGCCATCCGCACTTGGCTTGGTCACCGTAGCGAGAGGGTCCGATGCTAGTCGACCACTCTTAACGGCCCAGCGTGTAAAGCTCTTGAGGGCCTGAATATAGCTGGCAACCGTTCGCGCGGCTTTACCCGCATCAAGCATTGTGGCGATGAATCGGTTAGCGGAATCGGGCTCAATGTCGCGTAGGTTCTTCCATCCGCCAAACACTGCGATTGCTTCGCAGAATTTCCGCGTTGCGTCGATGTGGTTGAGTCCGGATTTGCTGCGCATGGCTGCGCCGAAGTCATCGAGGTGCGAACTGATCGGTTTAGCGGCTTGTGCCGCGATGCGATCCAATCTCGTGTCGACTACGCCACTCTTACGGAGCTGAACGTCTGCCTCAATCTTTGCCGCGATGCGACTAGCCGCAGCGTGGTCAGTCGTGCGAGTGCTCTTATTGCGCCGTACACCATCATGGTCATACCATGATACAAGCCAATTGCCTTTCCCACCTCGCTTAAATAGCGTCGCCATGGTGAAAACCCCTATCGCAAAACTCACAAAAAAATGTGCGGCAACCAGTGAGTTGAGCTGGCGTTTCGGCTGCGAACCCAGCCACACAAAGCGTAAAAGCGACAATGGAATTGGCAAGAAAACTGAGCTGATTAGGCGCACCGCCCTCCCCAGAGCCGACGAGTGCTGCAGTAGCCCTGAGCGCTGCAAAGGATGCTGCTGCTTCTGGGCACGCGCTGTTGCTGCAGCAACCTGGCGCATAGCTGTTGCTTCGACAACCTGGAGAGTCGTTGATACCTCCGGTCGCGCTGCTTGTACAGAAGCTGCCCGTCGCGCTGCGAATAAGTACCGTCGCCAGCCGCGGCAATTCTAGACGTCTATGGACCATGAAAGCAAAGCTTTGAAATAAAAGTGTCATTGATCATCTGCCACATACCGATAACGAGCTGCCAGCCCACCGCCCTTATCGCCGGGACGGACAAGTGCTAGCGCACCCATAGAAACAAACAGCCCCAACCATGAGGCCGCTTGGACGTGCGACACTCCAACCGTTGTACCAGCGATGCGGCATCCCAGCGGGAACTCTTTGTCCCCATGGAATCGCTGAAGCTCGCGACAAAGACTGGCGAGCAGCTGACATTTGGTGCTGAATTCTTTGGACCATTCGGGCGCGGAACTGTCTTTCGCAGTTGCTACGCATCGGCCCAATACGTCGTCCAGAGGAGTTGTTGCCCGGGCATAGGCACGAAGCAAAGCGGCCAATGAGTCTTCTGGGCTTTTGGTCGAAACAACCTCTTTAGAATGTGACCACCATAGGTCGAACGCCGGACGCAAAGTCTGGTAATTTGCTCCTCTCCCGTACACGGACAGTAACCGCCGAGCGAGTTGCCACAACCGCTTTTCGCGTTGACCTTCGGTAACCGGTATTGACGCCAGTACGGCGGAACGCATCGCCAGCCCCGCCGATTCGCTAGTTGCACTGAGCGGCGCTGCCACCTCTCTCTCATTCCCATGGCATTCTGTGTTCTGTTGGTGGACTATCCGTGTGCTGTCAGTACGCTTCTGTGTACTATCCGTGTGCTCTCTGTCCGCTTCTGTAAAGTCAGATTTCAACCCTTCTGTTAACTTAAGCTTCGGGGGCGTAAGATCGAAGTCTGTGAAGCTGAGCGACGGCAACGATCCGAGAGGAATCATCCATTTGTAGACCGCGCCGCTCGGATGAACTGATGGCGGTAGTAAGCAGTAACCACCCTCTCCCCGCAGCTCCCCCGCATGGATGTGCAATACCCGCGGCATTGGGTCCATACGGCAGTAAACGTGTGCGCCACGCGCTGTTGTCGCGGTGGGACAAATCGCGGCCAGCGCGGGGTGCTGCTCTGCCCAGTGGTGGTAAGCATCGATCTCGTCGAAGTCGCGAACGACGAGCCGCGAAAGCTCGCCGGTGATCACAGCGATGTTTGTACCGCCGTTCTTAAACCAGCGGCGCAGTGTTGCGTCGTCTGCGCGAACCTGCTGAAAGCGGGACCACTTCACTCGCGCGCGCTTTGCGGCGTGTGGTATGGGAATAACGGACCACCCTTGCTGATCGCGAAGGGTCACGGCATAATCGAACATGTTAGAATTCCGGAACGCGCGTTTGGAAGGAAAGTGAGCCCACGGAATATCGGTCCCGATGGGCTCTTGTGTCTTGGTGGCGCCCGTTAGCGTCTCGCTGGCGGGCCCACTTCACTGCCAGGCACCAAGTGCCAGCCCTGCTCCCTCGCGTATGCGACAAGAGCCGCTATGGTGTCCTCTCGGCTCATGGCATCACCTCGCGACGTTTTGCATCGACGTAGGCGGCTAGATCCGCCGGCGCGTATCTGACTGACCTGCCAATCCGAATTGACGGTATGTCGCGTCTCTGGGTTAGTTCCCACAATTTGCGCGTCGAGATCGCAAGTTGCTCGGCTGCCTGTCGTGCCGTAAGTAGGCCCGTCGCTCGTATCATTACTCTTCCCCCGTATCTTGTCGTGACCGCCACTGTGGCTGTCGATGGGTAGAGTATCCACGCGATTTGCCATGAAACAGGTTTCGTGCGCGTGAGAGGCGCGGAAATGTCCTCGCGGAATGGCGTAGCATTGCGCAGAAAATTCAAGAATTTCTTGGCACCGATATGCGCATGAAACTATTTCGTGTCGCTTTCTCGCCTGTTGCGTTGGCGCTCTGCCTTTAAAAGACGTCGCGCATCTCCACGTCGCCAATCATGTGGAGCGTCACGGGATCCGGAGATGCGTTTTTTCCCTTGGGTGATCACGCCGGAAAACCGCTTTCCATTTCTCTCCACCATGGCGGCGTCGACTTCGTCAGCATCTATTCCGTCAGCGAGCATCCTTAGTGCTTCTTGTTCCCATCTAGACAGTTGGACGCCTCGAGGGCGGCCTCCGACGCCGCGTTTAGCAGCACTTTTGTCAATTGCCCCGTTCTCGGATGACTGGCGAACTTTCGCGTCTCGTTGTTTGGGACTTCGACGACCCGTTAGTTCAGTCAGGAGTTGATGCCGTTGGCGTATCGCCTCCGCCCATTGCCTTGGAAGACGCCGGATTCTGTATGCCGGATGTCGACCATACTCATCCTTCCACTCGTAGACCAAAACACAATCGCCTTTTCGGAGTTTGACTCGTTCTCCAAAGAAGGAATCGATCGAAATCGCCATTTTGAATTGATAGAGCACTCGTGCCAGTTTGGCCCGTTGTATGAGAGGGTCGCCCTGAGAGTCCATTCCCCAGTGCAGCCTGAAGTCCCTTTCTCCGAAACGTCCGATTTCCCTTAGGACTGCCGGTTCAACAAAAATGTAGTCGGGCGAGCCCACCCATTTCATTCGCAGCATGCTGCACCCTCAAATTTCTTAGAATGGGCACCCGGCCTGTAAGTGTTTACCACTTCTTAATGCGACTAATTGACAGTAACCGCTAACAACACGGATAATCATCCCCGCAGTTCGAAACGGCGGCAAGCCGTGGTAAGCCTCAAATTAGTGGGAAAATGATGCACTCCAACCACGCGGAAATAATGACCATCGATGAACTGGCCGCCTATGTGAAGGTGTCCAAATCGACGCTCTACAAACTCGTTCAAAGCGGCAAAGTGCCCGGCCAGAAAATTGGCAAGCACTGGCGCTTTCGCCGAGAGTTGATTGATCGCTGGCTTGGTGCAGAGCTAAGCGACGAGCAACCACCCTCGAAACCCATACCGCAGTAGGAATATCTCCGATGGATCAAGCGACCCACAACAAGATCGTCTCTTTTATCTGGGGAATTGCCGACGATGTGCTGCGTGACCTTTTCAAACGTGGCAAATACCCAGATGTGATCTTGCCGATGTGCGTACTGCGTCGGCTCGACACCGTCTTGCTCGATACCCACCAGAACGTCCTCGACACCAAAGCCATGCTTGACGACGCAGGCATCACCGAACAACGGCAAGCACTGTGCGATGCGGCAGGTCAAGCGTTCTACAACACATCGAAGTTCACACTGCGCGACCTGCAATCCCGCAACAGCCAGCAGCAACTACGGCAGGACTTCGAAGATTACCTCGACGGCTTTTCACCCAACGTTCAGGACATCCTCGAAAACTTCAAGTTCCGCAATCAGATCCCGACGTTGTCCAAAGCCGACGCACTCGGGCTGCTGATCGAAAAGTTCTGCAATCCGGAAATCAACTTTAGCTCCAAGCCAGTGCTAAACGGCGACGGCAGCATTCGTCATCCGGCCATGGACAACCACTCCATGGGCACCATCTTTGAGGAACTCGTCCGCAAATTCAACGAAGACAACAACGAAGAGGCTGGCGAACACTGGACGCCGCGCGACGCCGTCAAACTGATGGCTCGTCTGATCTTCCAACCGATCGCTAAGAAGATCAAACCGGGCTCCTATGAACTGTATGACGGAGCTTGCGGTACTGGCGGCATGTTAACCGTCGCCGAAGAGACGCTGCTGGAATTGGCAGGTGGCAAATCGAGCGGCGTGAAAACATATCTTTACGGCCAAGAGATCAACCCAGAAACGTTTGCGATCTGCAAAGCCGACATGCTCATCAAAGGCGAAGGGGAAAACGCTGAGAACATCAAAGGAGGTGCCGAATACAGCACGCTGGCCAACGACGCATTCCCGGCCAAAGAATTCGACTTCATGCTCTCCAATCCACCGTATGGCAAGAGTTGGAAAAAAGACCTGGAAACGATGTGTCCGTCGGGTAAGAAAGACTCGATGCGCGATCCTCGCTTTCGCATCAGCCACGCCGACGAAGAAGATTATTCGCTGATCACCCGCAGCAGCGACGGTCAGATGTTGTTTCTGGCCAACATGGCTGCCAAGATGAATCACAAGACGCAGCTGGGTAGTCGTATCGCCCAAGTCCACAACGGCTCGTCGTTGTTCACCGGTGACGCGGGGCAAGGTGAAAGCAACATTCGTCGCTGGTTGATCGAAAACGACTGGGTCGAGGCCATCGTCGCTCTGCCGCTGAACCTGTTCTACAACACCGGCATCGCCACCTACATCTGGGTGCTGAGCAACAAGAAACCCAAAGCACGCCAAGGCCAAATCCAGTTGATCGACGCGACCCAGTGGTATCGACCGCTGCGCAAGAACCTTGGCAAGAAGAATTGCGAGTTGGCGGAAGAAGATATCCAACGGATTATGGACACGTACATCGCGTTCAAGCCGACCGAGCAATCAAAGATTTTCCCCAATGCCGCGTTTGGCTATTGGAAAGTTGTCGTCGAGCGGCCGCTGCGGCTGAAGAGCCAACTGACGATTCCACGCATCGAAGCCTTGCGATACGCCTCGGGGGACGAGGAGATTCGGGCTCAGTTGGTCGACGAGTTCGGCGACGCGTTGTTCGAGGATTTCAACAGCATTCAAAAGGCATTGATCAAGCGTTTGGCTGAATGGGGCAGTGACGAAGAAGATGAAGAGGGCACGCCAGCCAAGTCGTTGCCTGAAAGCAAAAAGAAAAAGTTGCTGAGTGCCGAGTCGTGGCAACGCGACGCGCGGCTTATTTCCATTGCCACCGATTTGCGAAAGGAGATCGGCGATCAGTTGTTTGACGATCACAATCTATTCTGTGAAGCCGTCGATACCGCGATCAAGAAACTGGACCGAAAAGTCACTGGCACCGAATTGAAGCTGGTCTTGCGTGGCGTGAGTTGGACGGACGAGACTGCTGCACCAGTCATTGCGGCCATACACAACCCGACGCGTAAGCGAGGGAAAGAGGCACTAAAACCTGATCCGATGCGCGGTCTATTCCAGTGGGACAAGCTTCCAGCTTGTCTCGTTCCTAGCGATGACAGGCTGGAAGCCTATCCCACGGGTACACTCGTTGAATTCGAACCCGATTCCGACTTGCGAGACAGCGAACAGATTCCGTTACTCGAAGAGGGAGGCATCGAAGCTTTCATCCAGCGAGAAGTCTTGCCGTATACGCCTGACGCTTGGCTACAAGATAAGAAGGGAAGCACCAAGATAGGCTATGAAATTTCATTCACACGACACTTCTACAAACCCGAGCCCTTGAGAACGCTCGACGAAATCCGCGACGACATCATCGCAGTGGAGAAAGAAGCCGAAGGGCTGCTGGATCAATTGCTGCAGGGAGGTGTAGCGTGATTGCGGACTTGAAACCGTACTCGCACTATCGTGACTCTGAACTATCTTGGTTAGGACTTATTCCTTCGCACTGGCATATCAAGCGCGCAAAGTCTGTGCTGAAGTCAATTGATGTTCGCTCCCAAACGGGAACCGAAGAACTACTCACGGTATCGTCTGCAAAAGGCGTCGTACCGCGTTCATCAGCAAAAGTCACAATGTTTAAGGCAAAGTCTTATGCGGGATATAAACTTTGCTGGCCTGGAGACTTAGCCATCAACAGTCTATGGGCATGGGGTGGAGGGCTTGGAGTATCAAAGCACCACGGGATCATCAGCACGGCATACGGTGTGTATCGGGTCCGCCACGACTCTGACTACAACCCCCGATACCTCGATGCACTAGTTCGTTCTCAGCCTTTCAACTGGGAATTGAAACTTCGATCCAAGGGTATTTGGATCTCGCGACTACAACTCACTGATGAATCATTTCTTAACTCCCCATTGCCGATTTTACCTTCCGAAGAGCAGGCGTTGATTGTTCGCTTTCTGGACTGGGCGAGTGTGAGGTTGGGGAAGGCGATCGCGGCTAAGCGGAAGGTGATCGGGCTGTTGGAAGAGCAGAAGCAAGCGATAATCCACCGCGCCGTCACCCGCGGCCTCGACGACACCGTCCCCCTCAAACCCTCCGGCCTCGACTGGCTCGGCGATGTACCAGAGCATTGGGAGATCCTCCGCGCTGGTTCGTTATTTTCTGAACGGAAGCAACGAGGTATTTCTGGACTACCTATGTTGGTTGTTTCTTTAAACACTGGAGTGAACGTTGCAGGTGAGTTTGATCACCGAGGACGCGAAAAGCGATTGATTGCTGATGTCGCTAAGTACAGCCTCGCGCGCGCCGGAGATATTGCTTACAACATGATGCGTCTTTGGCAGGGAGCAGTTGGCGTTGTGCCTGAAGATGGCCTAGTTAGTGTCTGTCCGGAAACTGGTTCGAACTTGGATTTTCCCCGATTTCGGGGGGATTATCGCGTTGAAGAATTAATGCAATCAGCCTTTCGATCCAGAGAATTGCAATCGACGAGAGGCAACCAGCCGTCGAATTTC
>JBGSJT010000149.1:0-31291 GCA_041741715.1 Pirellulaceae bacterium
TTCCAACCGGATTGTGAAGGTGAGACTGGCCGGTGGAATCTTTACCACCAAAGGCAGACTCGTAACGTATGTCAACCGACATGACCGGCTCGATTTCGCTGAGGCGAAAACCGCCCAACCTGCGCGTCCATTCCCGGGGGCTTGTAACCTGAAATCGCTTCTTGATTGGACCAGCGACAACACCGACTTCCCACGCCTTACATGCTATTCGACTGGGCGAGTAACCGTGTATATACCGAGGCTCTTTGGCTCCTCGGTCAATTCGCACCGCTAAGACCCTGCCCACAACTTGACTGGGCTTAAGTGCAGCCTTCGGCGAGGCTATCGTCAGGAAGAATTCGAATGGTCGCGAGATCTCCTCGCGTCCCGAGAGCGCAGTCAGAATGGCTTCCTCACCGAACATTTCAGTCGGCCCAATTTGCAGTAAACGTGTTGACACGGGAAGGCTCTTTTAGTTCGAGTAGATGTAGCGTGTAGTGGATAAGCTATCGATTTAGCCTCTTAGCCCAGAACGTTCGCAGCTGCTGTCAGGATTTCCGGATAGTTGAGAATCGTATTTGTCCCGCTGAGCAGAGTCGGACAGCACAGCGTAAGCCTCATCAATCATCGATTCCGCCTGAGCCATTTCTTCGCCTGACAGTTTTTGCCGGCAGGCGTATAGTAAGTGCAAACGGGCGTTGTACGCCCAGTGGATACAACCGCAATTTGCCCGATTGCTCTTGAGTCCAAGTCGCTCGTATAGATTTTGCTTAAGCAAAATGTCAACCACATTGAGTTTGGCAACTTGTCGAGTGTGGGTGAACATAAATGGGGCCCAGCGTAACGCGGATGTCTCGAAAACTGATGCTACAGCTAGAGATTCCCAACCGATCTCCGGAGGGACATTGGATCTCGCCCAACTTCCGGAATTTCTTGCAGCGCTCCAGGCCTGCATCGGTAAACCAAAGCATCGCCGATCAAGTCAAGCAAGCGTTGTTTCGTTGGGTCGTTGGTACCGTACCTTGCGGCTGTTTTTGAGGGAGAGCGATTGCTGAACATGCTGGAGTTTTCTCGAAATGGACGAAATTGATTTGCCCGACACTCACAGCACGCTGGCCAAGGTCACTCGCTGCGCCGTTCCCAGATGAATTTTGAAGATAAGTACGTGCTTCTTCTCTAAAAGCAGTTGGCAGTTGATTCTCCTGGCAGCCTTGACGCGTAATTGGTGCTTGGTAGGACCCGATAGCGGCGTTCGGCTCGAATTGGGCAGGCGTATTAAAGGGACGATCGCGTCGTTCATCGGTCGTGAACAGCAAGGAATCTCATGAAATTCGGTTTGTAATAGGTGATTTACGTCTCGTTTGCGGGTATCCTTACGACCACTGCATTGGCGCGGTAAGAATGTTCTCGATGTTGCGAACATTGGCGCGGAATTCAGTGCAAGTTCAACGAATAGGCAAGCATCTAAATGCCGCACCACCAAAAGCCCGACAGCGATGGAACCGGTAAGCGCCCAGATGGCATTATGGGGACTTTGATCCAGCAACAAATTGTCTCAGAACAGGCCGCCAAGTCGTTTCTTAGTCAGGATACGATCGGTATCAAGGAGCAGAGCTTCGCACGCATCTTGGATGAACTTAAGGCTTCGGGGCTGCTGAGTGATTTTCAGCGGCGGCGTATTAGCGATGATGGCGCCGAAGCGGTGCGGATGGGGCCTTATGTGCTCTTGGACTACATCGGCAAGGGGGGCATGGGCGAAGTGCTGCTGGCGCGGCACGTTGATCTAGATCGCGTGGTCGCGCTAAAAGTACTCCCACCCCAATTGACCGACTCGACCGAACGGCGCGAGCGATTTCGCCGTGAAGTGCGTTTGTTGGCCAAGCTGGACCATCCGGGGATTGTCAAAGCAGTCGATGCGGGCGAGTGGAAGCAGATTCCGTACTTAGCCATGGAGTACGTCACCGGTGGAACATTACATGATATGTTGCAACAGGATGGTCCCATTGCTTGGAACCGAATGATTCGCTGGATGCTGGTGGTCTGCGAGGCGATTGGCTACGCGCACGCGCAAGGCATCATTCATCGCGATATCAAGCCGAGCAATTTGGCCGTCGATGAACAACGCTCGGTGAAGGTGCTCGATCTAGGCTTGGCCAGAGCGACGCAGTTCGATTCGGGCGCCTCGACGGAAGGGTTTGCGACATCCGCGGATCAAATGCTGGGGACGGCCGATTTCATGCCTCCGGAGCAGTCGGCCGGGGATGTCGCGGTTGGCCCCACAGCGGATATTTATAGCCTGGGCTGCACGATCTATACCTTGCTGACGGGTCGGCCCATCTTTCCAGGGAGCAACGTGCTGGAAAAGGTCATGTCGCATCGTCGCGATACTCCACCATCAGTTCTGGAAATGCGCCCCGAAGTGCCAAAGGAACTTGATGCACTGATATTACGGATGGTTGCTAAGGAGCCCAAGGATCGTCCGCAATCGATGGAATTGGTCCGAGACCGACTGTCCGAGATCGCCGAGCAATATCAACTGGGGGATTCATCTCATCCGCCCAGTGAAGATCGCTCTCAGCCCGAACAGAATTTCGTAGCGGCTGGATCGACTGTCCCCCAATCGCGACCAGTCACCGTCGCGAATTCTGCATATTCGCTAGGGAGTCAGACCAGTCCGATGCCAATCAAAGACAGCTCGCTGGGGCTGTTGGTCGCGGGGATTGTTGGAGCCGTAGCACTGATGTTTCTTGGAGGCGCAGGTGTACTCTACCTACGTGGAGATTTGAGTCCACGCCCCGAACCAGTTGCTGAGAGTATGGGAGTTGAAAATGAAAAGCGTTCTCCTGTCACTGGAGGATCAGCAGGCGTCATTCAGGAAACTGCGTCGAGTGTTCCCGATGTGCGCTCGACGAATCAACTGTCGGAGTTGCTTGGCAACCTGCTATTGTTCGGTGCAGAAGTTTCACTTCTAAAAAACGGATCCACGGAGCTGCAAACAGTCACCAGCGAAGAGTTGCCTAAAACTCTACCAGCGACGACTCGTTTTGCGGTACGCATGGACAAGCAGAGAATGCCGCTGCCAATGCTCGAACGAGTGGTGGAACAGCAGGGACTGGTGTCGCTTTCGTTGTTGTCGCCCGAAGAGAACTCGATCCCTCTGAAAACGATTAGCCAAGCGGAATCACTGTCCAAGTTGGAGATTGACGCTGGCGCCTTCAACGAGTCGGATATCCCCTGGCTCAAACGATCGCTGAGCTTGCGCGAAATCGTAATCCATCACGCAACCGGCCCTGAAATCATGCGCCTTAGCAAACTCGATCAAGTCGAACGACTATCGTTTCCCGAGCGAACGTTTGGTGATGACGCGCTGCAGGCGTTGTCGTCGATGAAATGGCTCAAGCGGCTGGAACTGCCTATCGATGGACTCTCGCCGCCTGTGATTCAAGAAGTCTTTTTGGATTTACCGCGCTGCATCTGCGATTTTAGTGCGAAGGAAGATCGATCCGTTTCGAAGCTACTACTTTTGCTCAAGCGGGTCGACGATCCAGCGTCCGTACAGAGAGCTTCACTGATGATCGCCAGCCATCAAGAGCTACTGCTCGAACAACGCAGCATGAACTCCTATTGGGGTCTGGAGGAGTACACGCGGTATCGCGAATTTAGTTCGCTTGGGCCCACTGAACAGGTCGACCTTGCCTCGCGCGTCCTCGAACTGAATGAGCGTTTACGGGAATTGGTCCCAGAAGCTGAGCGCAGACGACTCCTTCAAAACGCAGGGCAACTGTGGGGATACTTGGCTGAAACGTACCACTATCGACAGAGTGGTGAGAGTTCGATTGAGAAAGCGGTTGCCTGCTATCAAAGTGCCATTCTGGCCTTGCAAGAAGGTTCTCCTCAAGAGAATGCCGCAGAGATTGCTAACAGGATGGCAGGTGCTTCACTTGCATTGTCAAAAAGTGACCCAAATGCTTCGCAAAATTTTGAACGGAAAGCTTCACAACAGTTGGAGCTTGCCGGTTCAATCGAGAGCCTAGTTGGTGCGCAAGTTGGTGACGCATTTTGGGCGTGGAATAGGCTGGGAATGGCAGCTATGCAACGGAACCCCGAATCGAGTCTGCGATACTTTGAGAATGCAGTTAGAGTGGTTCATGGGCTCACGCCGTCGAGCGTTCAGCCATACAACGTTTCCGCCGTACTAAACTACATCGAATTACAAATAGCAACGAGCAGATACGGCGAAGCAAAAGATACTTTTAACGACAATCGCCAGTTGCTAAGCTTTTCTGAAACTCAGACACAGCTCGGTGGGTTGTTGAAACAAAGTCTATGCTTGGAGTGTGCCGTAGCAATATTCTTGGCAGACCGTGCAAGGTTTGTCGAGATAACCGATGCCCTTGCAGCTCTGTCGGAGTGGGTCAAACCGGATTGGTTAAATGCAGTCGGCTTCGATTTGATGCAACTCCGTGGCTGGAACCAGCCCTATGAACCAGGGGAAATTAAGCTGAACGTTTCTGAGCGCAGTGGTTTGTTGCAGGTGCAGAAGCAGATCGCTGAAGGCAAGCTTGATATCAACCTGCTGTCGAATGTAGTGAAAGAACCAGTATCTGGACCAGAGGGCACCAAGTACCAGGCGCTGCGACTGCGACTGGCCGCCTCCGATCCACCTACTATCGAACAACAGAGTCAGGCTGCTGAAATCCTTGCCCGTGCGGAAGAACATGATATCTACGTGCGGGCGGTCGTTGTCGGACTACTGGGGCCGACTACAGGCACGCCGTTGACGGACGTTTCCTCGGTAACAGCGGACAAATCAGCAGCAGAAGGCAAGAGCACTGATTCCACTATTCAAAATGCCGCCACGGACGTGGAGCAGCAACCGTGACCGACGCGCGTCGATTGCAAGAAGTTGGCATCTTGCCGCCAGCGGAAGATCTGACATGGACAGATGAAACGTCGCTGCAAGAGACGCTGTCTAAGCTGCAGGAACGCGGTTGGATAACACCCTACCAGTCGCGTCTGATCCTGGCCGAGCGCGATGGCGAGCTACGAGTGGGCAACTACGTGATCCTCGATCGCATCGGTGAGGGCGGCATGGGGCAGGTTTTTCTCGCCTGTAGCGTTTCCAACCCGACCGAACGAGTTGTTCTCAAGACGATTCTGGCTGGTACCCAACAGCGCCAAGACCGCGAAGCGCGGTTACTCATGTCCCTGCGACATTCGTGCATCGTGCCCGCTATCGACTATTTTACTGAGTCGAGTTCCCGCGATAGCGAGCGCTCTTGGTTGGTGATGCAGTGGTTGGCCGGTCCAGACCTTGCCGCCTGGAGTCGTCAACACGGCCCTGCTGGCCGCGATAGCGAACTAACTCGCAAAGTCGTCTGCTGGATGTGGCAGGCAGCCCGAGGATTGGCGGCCGCGCATGAGGCAGGCATCATCCATCGCGATATTAAACCGTCGAACTTGATTCTAGACGAAAATCAAAATGTAAAAGTTACCGACTTTGGCATTGCAAGACATCTGGCATCGGAATTGTCTCTGCAAATGACTGCGACTGGGCAACTATTGGGCACGACCGACTTCATGGCACCGGAACAAGCCAAGTCGGCATCCAAAGTCGATGGCCGCGCAGACTTGTACAGCTTGGGTTGCACGCTTTTCTTCTTACTGGAGGGGCGTACCCCATACGTTGCCAACAACGTAGTCAACATGCTCGTACAGCATGCGGAGGCTCCCTTGCCGTCGCTTTCGAACCTCGTTGATAGGCATGACCGCCGCTGGCTCCAAGTGCTAATTCACACTCTCATCGCCAAAGAACCGTCTAACCGACTCGAAAGTGCCCGCGAATTGGCCAACTGTGTCCGCAGCTTCCTTTCGGGCCAGCACCGTCTACCGCTTGTTCGGGTGCGATTGGGTATGCAGCGCGTTACTCGAGCACGCCGCTCGTCTTTGTCGAAGTTGCTCCCCGCCGGATTCCGTCAGGCGACCCCCTGGTATCGCCCAATCCGACGGTCGTATCAGCGTTCGCCGGTCGCATACTTTGGCGGTTTGGTGTTTCTCTTGATCGCCGCGATGATGTGTATAGGCTATCAGTATGGGAGATCTAACGCTGGAAAGATTGCTGCTGGATCGCGTGCAGTTTCGGATTCATCGATTGTCGTCTCAGTAAAGGAAAGAGTTGGGACGCAAGCACCACAGCGCCGCGCAGCGACGATCGAAGATGCGCTAGTACCTGCAGCCGACCTCATCGCTAGCGGCCAGTGGGAATGGCGAGTTGACTCCAATCTGGGCGCGCCCATCAATAGCGTAAGCCGGGAAGGGAGCGGCAGTATGGCGCCCGATGGCAAGTCGCTGTTTTTTGCTTCAAATCGGGAAGGTGGTCACGGCAATCAAGATCTCTGGATGGTCACTCGTCCCAACGTTGGTTCTGCCTGGTCGGATGCGATCAATCTTGGGAACCCGATTAATACGCCTGACCATGAATCTCACCCGTCTCTAGCCGATGATGGTAAGCACTTGTCTTTCACTCGCAGAACAACGGGAGGATCTAGAACGTTCTTTGCATCCCGCTCCCCTACGGCTGAGTCGTGGTCTGAACCGGTTGCCTATGAAGAGAATTCCAAGAACGAACATTCTTCTTTTCTTACGTCAGATGGCCTAACGATGCTCGTTTCGAGTCCGACACGAGGTGGAAACGGACTATTCGGTAGGGACTTGTGGATTAAACGGCGTGGTTCGTTGGTTTCGGCTTGGGAAAAAACTACATTGATGCCTGAGCCAATAAACACCAACCTGGACGAAATAGCGGGCACCATAAGTAATGATGGTCGTCTACTGATCGTCGAACGAATGACTTCGGATCTCAAGGTGGCGTCGCAGATCTGGATGTCTACTCGTTCGGACTGGGATTCATCTTGGTTGGAACCAAAGCTAATAGAAACTATCGAAATCGATGCGACTCAGAGTCTTAACCCTCACTTGACCTCGGACGGTCGCTCTTTCCTATACTCTACTTCTCGTCCTGATGGCCTTGGCAGCAGAGATATTTGGCTGGCACGGCTTGTACGCAAATCGCAAGTTGCGAATGGCTCCCAAGCTGAACAACCAACCGCTGAGCGTGAGGCAAAAGGCTTCGCTCTCTCATTTGATGGAAATCAGGACTACGTTGCGATCCCGTCTCTGTTTCGCGATCCACGTGACTCTGCGACACTAGAATTGTGGTGTACGCCGTTAGGTCCGGAAACTGGTGTTTTGCTGAGCGGTGGCACGAGTCTGATCGCAATGGGAGCAAGTCCTAGAAATGGAAGTTGGTACCGGGGTGCCGTTTTTGATGATGATCGTTACAGGTTGGCCTACGGCGGCAACCTAATGGATCAGCACAGAGTTCACCTCGCGGTAGTCTGGAGCGACCAGACGTTAATTTTCTTCCAGCAAGGTAAACGGTTTGGTAGATCATTGGCAAAAGATTTCGCACATCACGGGCATCTCCGTTGGCAACCATATGCCGGGTTTGTGATTGGGGGACTACTCGATAGCGAGGGTAACATCATTCGCGATACTACGGGCTCATTCGATGGAACGATTGACGAATTACGAATCTCGAATGGTGCCCGGTACACAAAAGAATTCTCGCCAGTTGAACACTTCGAAATGGATGAGCATACTGAGGCTTTGTTTCACTTTAATGAAGGGAGAGGAAGCGAGCTGGTCGATTCCTCCGGCAATGGACACCACGGTAGAATTGTAGGTGCCCAATGGGTCAACGTGGGTGGCACTGCAATCGCAAACTTACTGCAACGAGACGAACCGACGGTTGCTTCCAAGACGGTCGAACCGGAGAAGACCGACGATGTGATCCCTCCGGATCCTGCGAGTATCATCCCAGCAGAACTGCCGAGCGCCCCGGAGGTTGCGATTGGCCAAGGCGAGTGGGTGTCACTCTTTGATGGTGAAACGCTTGACGGTTGGGAGTCACCTCAAGATGTCTGGTCAGTGGTTGACGGAGCGATTAAAGGAAACGGATCATACACCCCTCTCTTCCTTCAAATTCCGGTCGGTGATTTCGAACTGCGCGCCGAGGTAAAGATAAATCGCGATGGGAATTCTGGAGTTTTCTTCTATTTCGATCGCAGTCACAAATATGATGCCACCTCGGACCCACCGCACGAGATCCAGATTGTCGGATCAGCGAAACGCATGTCGGGCAATTGGTTGACTGGAAGTTATTGGGCGAGGGCCGCAGTAGAAGTCAACAGAATACAGGACGATGAGTGGTTCACGATGCATATTCGCGCGGATGGCAGTCGCGTCAACGTCAAGATCAACGGTCAACAAGTGCTCGACCATCCACTAGATGTCGTCGCACCGCAAGAACCGACACGTCTTGGTTTGCAGTGTCAAGGATCGGAAACAGTCGTTTGGTTTCGCAATCTCCAGTTGAAGAGACTGTAACGGAGATCGCATAGAGACGCGGACGCTACTGTGCGGCATGGAATTTGCGACAGCAAAACAGCCTTGGTTGATTGGCAAGGGACAACGGGGACATAGCACTTTGGAAGTTGATTCGCTGCCCCCCCGAAACTCCGCAACTTTTTTGGAGTCGACTAATGCACTTGCAGAAATGTCAGAATGGGTGAAGCCGGATTGGCGGAACTCAGTCAGTTTGGAATTCATGCAATTGAGAGGATGGAAAAAACCGTTCGCGCCGGGTGACATCAAGTTATCCTTCGCCAAGTCAAACGAGTCAATTGAAAAACGGGTCGCTGAAGGGAATCTCAGCGTCGACTGGTTATCGAATTTCACGGAGCCGGAACCTGGCCCCCAAGCCGCGAAATTTCAGGCGCTTCGACTCCGACTCACTGCCAGTGAACCGCCATCCGACGAACAACAAGCTCAGGCTGCACAGTTACTTGCTCAAGTACATGCAGACAGTGTTTATGTCCGAGCGACGATTGTTGGACTCCTGGGACCACTAACCGGCACGCCTTTGACGGATGTTTCGTCGGTGACAGTTGATAAGTCAGTTTCAGAAGTGAATAATGCTGGTTCCACTATTCAAAATTCTCCCACCGCTGCGGAGCAGCAACCGTGACAGACGCGCGTCGCTTACAACAAGCTGGCATCCTGCCACAGGCGGAGGATCTAACGTGGACAGACGAAAGATCGCTGCAAGAGACGCTGCCCAAGCTGCAGGATCGCGGTTGGATAACACCCTTCCAGTCGCGTCTGATCCTGGCCGGGCGCGATGGCGAGCTGCGAGTAGGCAACTATGTGATCCTCGATCGCATCGGGGAAGGGGGCATGGGGCAGGTGTTTCTCGCCCGCAAAGTGTCCGATCCGGCGGCACGAGTGGTACTCAAGACAATTCTCGCTGGAACCCAACAGCGACAGGATCGCGAAGCGCGATTGCTAATGTCGCTACGGCATTCGTGCATCGTTCCGGCCATCGACTATTTTACCGAATCAAATTCGCGCGATGGCGAGCGCTCTTGGTTGGTGATGCAGTGGTTGGCCGGACCCGACCTTGCCGCCTGGAGTCGCCAGCACGGCCCCGCTGGCCGCGATCGCGAATTAACTCGCAAAGTCGTCCGCTGGATGTGGCAAGCGGCCCGAGGTTTAGCCGCCGCCCATGAAGTGGGCATCATCCATCGCGATATCAAACCATCCAACTTGATCCTGGACGAAAAGCAAAATGTAAAGGTTGCCGACTTTGGCATAGCCCGACATCTGGCATCGGAATTGTCTCTGCAAATGACAGCCACGGGGCAGCTATTAGGAACAACCGACTTCATGGCGCCCGAACAAGCCAAGTCGGCATCGAAGGTTGATAGGCGTGCGGATTTGTACAGCCTGGGTTGCAGCTTGTTCTTTTTACTCGAAGGGCAAAGCCCCTATCGAGCCAGCGATCCTGTTTCGATGTTAGTCCAACACGCTGAAGCACCGCCTCCAAAACTAACACATATTGCCAACAGATTCGATCGGGATTGGTTATCTCGACTGATTCATTGGCTCCTGGCGAAGGATCCTCAAGACCGACCACGCGATGCTCACGAAGCAGCTAGTTTTCTGAAGGGATTTGTTTCTGGCCGCTATCGTCTTCCCATCCTTACACGTCGAAGGTGGATCGCGAGTGCTAGTGGCTTGGCTACTGCTTGTGCGGCAGGAGTGGCGAGTTGGCCAGTGCAGGAAGTGATCAAGGACTATGGAACGGCATTAAATTCCGGAGAGCAAGGGATCGAAGACAGACCATCCGACAAGACGTTAACCGATCGCGTACAGGGTTTGGTCACGCAACCCATTTCTATCGATAGTGGGCTGCCTTGGCATTTGTGGACTATGTTTCCTGAAGCCTGCGATTATTTGGAAATCGATCCAGCCGGAGAATTGCTGGCTGTTCTGCGAGCGGACCATGTGCGAATCATCGATCCGGTTTCGTCACGGACCATTCACTGGATCGACTTGCGGGGACGATTAGGGCGAGAGTTGTCATGGTCGTACGATTCGAGTTACTTGATTGTCACACTCGATGATACCACGGCCATTCTGTTTGATATGCACAGTGAGAACGTGCAGCCCATCGAATTAGACGAGCCGGTCGAGTTTGGCGGGAACATCGCGATGCACCCGAATAGAGATTTGGCCTCTTTTTCGCTCAAAGGTGGCGGCGTGCTTTTATTCTCACCCAAAGATAGACGGCAGAGCAAATACGCTTCACCGCAATCTCAAAATTTGGTCTGGTCGCTCGACGGGAGCAAGCTGGCGGCAGCGGTTGGCAAAGAAGGATTAGTTCTGTGGGATCTTGAAAGAGGTGACGACGGATCGTTGCGACGACTCGGGCAGTATAAATATGAATCCGGCGTGACGGCTGTAGCTTGGCGTCCATCCGCCGAAGCGGCGACTCCAGCTAACTTGACTGCTTGTCTGGATAGTTTCGAAGTTTGGGAGATTGCAGAGGATGGCAAACTGCGCGGTGAAACGCCGCTAGTTAAGGATTTACGTTGGCAACGTGTCCGAATGCGCTGGTCTCGAACTGGCGAATCCTTGATCGCTGACACAAATTTCCTAGCTCGCCACACGTTTAAAGTGACGGCCTTTTCCACAACTCCATCGCTCATTGCGGCGAGGCGGTTTGACTTGTCGCAATACGATCCAGCGGGAGGTATCGTACTTCCTCAGAACACGAGTCGAATTTCCGCAATGTACAGAGACTTAGAGGGAACCTCGGTGCGACATGGTTGGCCAATACCAAAAGAGAGCACGCTCAATTGGCCTGACAACATTTGTGGTCCATTGTCACTAACGTGGACGTCTGACGGCAAACAACTGTTAGTAGTCTCGCCCCATGGCGGACTCCAGATATTTGACTCTCGGGGAATTCGAATCGGCGTGGGTCTAGCTGATACAGCAGGCTATGCATGCCATGTTGAGTATTACAATCAAAGTCAATCCGTAGTCATCGACTGGCATGGCGGCGTACATCAGGTTGATCTTCGGACGGGGGTTGTCAAGTATTCGCGATCCACTAGCGACGAACCCTCTGCCGCATGCGCGGCAGTTGACTCACGCGGTCGCTGGGTCGTTGTCGCATGTAGCCTCAGCGGAAATCTTTTGAAGCATGATCTGGTAGATGGAAATGTAATTGTCCTAATGGAGAAGGTAGGCAATGTTCAATCCCTGATCGCATCCGGGAAAGGTGAATCCTTTTTCTGTGGTTTGCTGAAAGGCAAGGTCATTCGACTGGATCTTGATGGAAAAGTGCTTGACGAATGGGTTACACCATCCGGCCAACATACAAGGTTGGCTCCCTCATACCAAAGCGACTATCCATTGGCAATTGCCAATAACCGGCCATGCCAGCTTCAGGCCAATGGCAAGTTCATCCAAATCTCGGATACGAAGGGAGATTGGATCTCGCAGAATCCAACGAACGGGAAGCTGGCGATCGCTGGTCGCAGGGAATTCACCGTTCAAGAAGAAACTGGAAAAAAACACTCAATTCCAGTTTGGGGTGCAGTCGCTCCTGTTTGGCGCCCTGGCAGCGAACAAATTGCGATGATCCTTGAGGATGGAGCGGTGGCAGTCTATGACAATAGCGAGCGGCGCTTTGTGTGGACAATGTTAACTCTCGGGCCGAAGAAAACACTTACGTTTGACGCAAAGGGCGTGCTACTCAGTGGAAATACCCAGTGGCTGGAGGAATGTCTGGTCGTTGTTGGACCGGATTCTCACGGGCGATCGCAGTGCATTCCCGCTCGCGAATTTTATCTAGCAGATCGGCCTTGGGAGTCAAACCAAAAAGTTGTGTAAAGTGAATGAAACGGAGTTCATAGGTAGCGGAATTCGCGCGGGATTTCAGCGCGCAAGGGACACACCCTTACGGCCTGTTTTGTAGTTGTTTAACCCGCAGCCGTAAACAGTTGCGAGTTAAACAATTGAGTGCTAGATGCCAACAGAGTTAAGGGATACCAGGACAATGTCACTGCATTTACCGAGCAGAACCGCTGGCAAGCAGCGAAAAACGCGGTTCCGCATGTTCATCGCCTCTTGCGTGCTATTGATCACGACTGGTGGAATCACGCTGGGCTGGGCCCACTCTAAGGCTGGTCGTAATCGCCAAATCAACACCAGCCTGGCGACGCTGATGAGTGGCGGGAAAATTGAAACCCACCATCAGGCGATCCGCATGCTGCGTTCAACGACCACCGGGCGTCGCGCGGCGGTGAATGCACTACCCACGGCAACGAATCCCGCGGGTGTTCTCGCACTCGCATTGGCAGCTAATCATGCAGTCGATGAGCGTCAGCAAGCAGAGCTGATTGAAGGTCTCAAGCGATACGATTGGCACACGGCTAACATTCTATTTGGTGATTTTCAGCTCGCACAGGAGCTCGCGCAACAATTGAAGGCCATCGCTGGGAATCTTCGGTGGAATGACAGCTCGCGACTTGCGGCGGCAGCTATTTGTTATTTTGCATCTCGCGGAAGTGCCGAGTCTGCTGGGAGTTTGGCTGACGTACTTTGCAGCACATCGGTGACAGTCACTGCGCAGCAGCAAACTTGCCTTACACAATTTGTGCATGATAACCATGACACTTTGTGCACTGAGTTATTGCGAATCATTGCTACCTCAAGGCCAACTCGTGCAAGTCGCATTTCCGAGGATCTCCGTGAATTGATGGATCAATCGGCTGGAGTAGTGACAGAGCGATTCGCAATCGCGGCTGCCATTCCACTTGAAAATCTGGACGAACTAAGTGAGGTGTTGCACGAACTGGGGTATGGCTTGGTCAATCAAAATTCGACCCAAGACGACTCGCTTGGGTGGGGCTGCGGTGCCGTTTGGCGGCCAATTCTAGAAGAGGTTCAACTGACCGATCCGTTAACCACTTCAGAGCTTGATACACTATTGGGTGAATTGGCTAAACGAGGACAGTTGCTGCAGAGTGTTGCTGCTTGGCCTGCAATCCGAGGAGAAGGGGATGTGCCCTCTGAAGAGAGTCGATGGAGAGCGGTCTTAAAAAGCTCTCAGCTTCGACTCCAGTACAAGCTACAAGAAGTGACCGGAGAAGATGACAGGTCGCGATGGGCCATTGGGTCCGCAGCCAGCCACCCGGAATCCAGAGAGCTGGCTACATGTCTAGTTGAGCGTGGACCCAGCCCCGTTTCCAGCGACAGCTCATCCACGAGTTTCGCAGCGAACCCAACGATATTTAGCTTGGGTCCCAAGTACGTTCGACAAGCAGTGCCGCTCCAAGGCGTGCGCACTCCAGTCAACTCACGCGATCAATTGCGAGTTGTGGCTGAGACAAATCTTCCAGTTACTGAACGCAATTACCTTTCGGCATTCATGCTCCCAAGGGATCTCAAGGAGCAAGGCGACATGGATGCGATCATTGAGTTCTTGGATGCAAGATTGTCAACAGCGACCGGAAATATCCTCTCGTACTTGTGGTTCGCTCGGTCTCAAGCGAACCTAGTAGCGGGACGAACTGAGGAATCGCTCAAGGATATGGAGCATATACAATCCTGGGATGTCGCAGGCACTGCCATCGGAAAAGCTTCGCATCTGTTCGCGTCTCGGAGAACGGACGAGGCGATCGAACTGTTGCTGCGATTAGCATGTACCAATGTGAGTTTCTATTCAGTGGCATGTGATCTTTGCGTTTGCGCTGAGTTAACTTCGTTTGATAAATCCGTCGATCGCCAGATGTTGGAGCTCGCCATAGAGCTTCTCGACTACTACGATTCAATGGGAGTTCTCGATTCGGCTTATGCATTCCTCGATTCCGATTTGGCATTAATCTGGCAGACCGAATGGTTGCCGATGACATATGAAGTTGAGGCACTGTGGGGCGTTTCCACTTGGCCGGGACAATCGCTCGGTTACCTGGAAGGCCCCATGTCCATCAAGAATCTTGCGGAACATGCGCGAGACCGCACTGCGGACGGTTGGGTTCCAACTTGCATTAGCTCGTGGCCTGTTTCTCCGGGGAGTCCACCAGAGTACGTTGTTGGTTGGGTATGGGAGCAGCCACAAGAGTCCGATGAAGCGGATTTGCGGCGCTGGGCGCGGGCCCATGTGTGGTTATGGGCTTTGGGCGAGCTCCCCGATGTCGCCCAGCAAGCAAGAGATTCCGAGTTGATCGCCGAAGCAATTCTCGACACCGGCTTGAGGGAACCGCTGTTACGCCAGACGAACAGTATGACGCCCAGCGACTACCCAGGCCTCAAACTACTTCGCGCAGCGCTGGATTTCTTACAACCCTATGAATCACGAGCCTATGAGACTAGAGACGACAAGGAGGTTTGGACGCAGGACATGGTCCGCTGCATGAGATTTGGAACATCCGCGATCTCGCCACCTGCAAGCATCGATGTGCATCCAACGGAAATAACTGTCGAACAATTCCTGCCGTTTGCGCGCGAGCGCCTTTCCAGCGAACTGGTTTCTTTCCTGGATGACCAGAACGGTCGCGTCCCTGCAACCAATATCACTTGGCACGAAGCGGCTGCCTTCTGCAATTGGATTAGCCGCAGCGTAGGGATACCGGAAGACGAATGGTGTTACCGGGAGAACATGAAGAGCGAAGAGTTGCAGATGCTGCTGACTTCGAAGTGGTGGCAGCGGAGCGGATACCGTCTGCCGACACTTTGCGAGTGGAATTCGATGGCGGGCCCTGCTCCGGCGTGGGATGGCTATCATGGTAAAGCGCATTTGAGTTTTGTGTGGTCCCTTTCGAGCGCACGCAATGAACTTCAGCCGGTCGGCAAGCGCAAAAATGGAATGCAGCCGCTGTACGATTTGTGGGGTAATGCGGCGGAGTGGTGCGATTTGGGCGACGTGATCGAACAGCGCCCGGTCGTTGGTGGCTCTGTCGCCGATGGAATATTTCGCTCTGCGGAACTACAGCGGCAGTCCGATCCCTATGATCGTCAACCGGATGTGGGTTTTCGCATTGTTCGCAGCGTTTTTGCGCAATAGTCCATAATATAAAAATCCGCTGACAGTCAATGGATCGAAGCCCACTACACTAGTGTCGGCGGTTAATGTAAGCACCACGCCACCAACGACGGCGCGGCACCGGGCGAGAACGATCCGTTGATCAGCGTGAAAATCACGTCTACAATGAAGTTTTGCCTCCAGTTCCTGTCTCGGAGCGAGCTCTCGTGCAAGATGATTCGATGTTCAAGGAGGGTTCTATCCTCCTAGATTATTTGCCAAAACTGATTCGTTTGGCTGAAAAGAACATGTCAAGCCGCATTCAGCAGAAGATCGGGGCTGACGATATGGCGGATAGTATCATCGCGTCGGTGGTCCGCGCCTGGAAGAACGGTAAGTTACGCATTGACATCGAGGACAGCCAAGACTTTTGGCGATATCTGGTTGCTATCTCCCTTAACAAGATTCGGAAAAAGGTGCGATTGCTGAATACGGATAAGCGCAAGCTAGACCTAGAGGTTCCGCTGCACAACATCGAGTTTTTGGTGGTACAGCAAGGCGACCCGTCGCAGGAAGCTGGCGAGACGGTGGCCCTGTTGCTCGAACGATTGCAGGAGGAATTGGACGAGGACAAGCTAATCGTCCTCCGGGGCAAGCTTGAGGGGCAGGCTGCTGAAGAAATTGCGGAGCAATTGAACGGCGGCAAGGGAATGTCAACGAAGACCGTTGCTCGACATTGGAAGGCAATTGAAAACCAACTCAAGCAATTGGTAGAAGAAATGGAACTGCTGTAGCTCGCGCTGCCCCCACGCGTGACTATTTACCTTACCATCGAAAAGGTGCCGGAATGCGAGAATTCCACTCGTTCGCCGGCCTCGGCGATAGCCCTAAAACTAAATTCTACTACGACGGCTGCGGCACTCACCGTTCAGTAGACTTCCAATGGGATGGTATAAGTATGACAGAGTCGTCGTCGGAACAACTGATTGCCAAGTGTTTAGAGTCGCTTGTAATGGCGAGACCTTGGATATCGTGTCGGTCGAGTCTTGGTATCGTCATACTCCCTTTCGGCTCAAAAACTTCACTCAACAGATGTAGCCTCGTGCTGTTCTTAGGCGGTTCACCGTCGACAATGACCCACTGGGATGTTGCTGGCTGAAAAATACAATTGCCGCAGTTGATACTGAGATGGGTCATCTGTTCTTTTGATTGGCTCGCATTTCCAAAAAACAAGCCATCTGCTGAATACCTGCCTTTCAGTAGAATCTGGTCTTTATAAGGACTGGAAATCGCAAGAATCGAACTCGGAAGAACGCGGATTTCTTCCCCTGCCACATCCGGATGAAGTCGGTAGACCCGCATTTCTGTCTCTTCCGAGGAAGAGTTGCGTGGGTTCAATGCAAATAGTTTCTGATGGTCGTCCGAAAAGGTTGCCATGTGGAGGGGATCGCTTAGAAGTCCGACCTCTGTTATTTCACTTCTTTCCAAGTTGGCAACAGCAAAGCCGTTTCCGTTGCTGAATAATAGCCGTTGCCCTTCAGAATTGCCTACGTGTTTCAAGCATCGTACTTCCGAGTACTCCGAATGAAGGATTTTCTCAAATGGACTCTCTTGTCCCTGTAGTGACGTTGGGAACTGGGCATTCTGCTCGAGAACTGGAGACCTCCCCGACAGATTCCAGAGCTGTACCGAGAACTGACCTACAACTACGATCCGATTGCGATCTGGGCAGACAGAAAAAGTTCTGCTCCCCAACAGATCCGCCTCCCCTCTGTAAAAGCCACGATGGATTCGGTAGTGATCCCAAGCTAGCTGATTTAAGTTGAACGAGCGATCCGACCAAAGGTCGTATACCAAGGTTCTGCCTCCAACCTGAATCGCGATCCAACGGTCATCACCAACAATCTCCATCGGATCTTCGTCGCGATGGCCGGAGTAACCTCTGAGATCCCATCTCACAAGTAAGTCCGCCGGATGGTACGGCTTTCTGAGTTCAAACGGGATAGCGGCAGGGGGACGTTCCGCTAGACTCATTGTCGGCATAGGCAGTTTAGAGTCTGCTCGCTCTTTATCCAATGCGTTTGCGGCATCACGGAAAGCATTTGTCTCGAGCAACCAATAGTCTCCTCGACGCGAGTCGCCTTCACTACGCTCCTTCTTGCGCAGTCGCAACGCGATCCTCTTTCCGTCGGGACTCATCGAACAGTTTTCTACATGATTGGCTAGGAAAACGTCTCTGATCCCGGGTGTTGCAATGTCAGCCACTTTCTCAAATCTAGACCCTTTCCAGTCAAAAAGAGCCTGATCTGCTGGCACGTAGAGGGTATTCCCTTCAATGTTTGATTGAACGGAATACCATTCGACTGATCTTTCGGCGTTGCGTACGTCGATTACCTGCACCCGTTTCGAAGTCGCAACTTCGAAAAACTCGAGACTAAAAGATTTGTTGTTTGTGGTCAAGCAACATAACCACCGATCGTGATTGCAGAAAACCATATCTTTAACGATCGTCTTCTTGTCGAATTGAATGTCGGTGCCAAATCGTTTTACCGGAAGAAAAGTGAGTCGAACCGCGTCTTTATCAAGTATGACGGCGATCGGTTCCTTTTTTGCCGAAACAAACATGTCATATTCAATATGTTCGTTGGCAATTCGCGTTAACTTGCCATTCTCTGCAGAATGCAGAAACATTTCTCTTTGCCCTTTTATTTGCCGACGAACAAGTGAATTGTAACCTTCCGTATCCTCGATATAGAGGTTTTGGTTCCGGACAATTGGCAACAATTCGCGAGACTCTGAAAAGTCGAATGGTACGAAAACCATCCGTTCGTAACCGGTGCTAATATGGTTCGAATCCGCATCTTTGCCGAAGCGCTGAATACCAACGAACCCTGAACTAGTCGGTATTGCTCGTAAATATTCGAAAGGAAGTCTCGACTCGCGGTCTCGATTGGGAATGGTCACGATCTTGCCACCATCAGTTGCTTCATGTTTAGGTGAGTCGAGGCCTTTTTCCTCACGATCTTCCTCTCGGTAGACAACAAAGTTTTTTGAATCGATATCAATGACGAATAAGCCCTTCATTTCGCCACCGCCACCCCTGAGGGAATGGTACATCACGACTTTCGTTCCGTCAGGAGTCCAAGTCATGTGGCCAGGAGGAGAAATGTCCGCAGCATCCAGTGCGTCAAGAGACACCAGATGGGTAAAATAACGGCTAACTTCAAATGGCTTGACGTCATTCTCGGCAAAACAGCAGCTAGTGAGAAACGCCAATACAATCAAGCAAATATAGGCAGATCTATTCATGATACGACAACCTCTCGTAAATAATGCGGATAATTGAATTGGTGCCAACTCTTCATTTTTGAGCACGATTGCTCCCTTCCAGTGAAATCTATTTCAGTCATTCTCTGGATTACGTTTCGTCGTTAGGAGGTCAAGGTTGACTGTGATGATTCTCGGGAGTCTATTGTAAGTCTCGCTCTCAACGGCGAGCCACGAAGAATTGTTTGAAGCTTGGGTATGTGATGCGTTATGCAGAACTCCTCCTGTTGCCGGGTCGCAAATTCGCCAGGGACCTAAAATCTCATCGTTTTCGATTAGGAAGACCAGGACACGGTCTTGGCCGAGTTCTATAACCGGAAGCACGACATAGCGACCTTCTTTTGCAGTCTGAATCGGCGCAAATTCTTCTGATCTGATAGCAGTTATCGAGGGTAACTTAAGTTCAGCAACGACTTTGTTGATCGACGTATCAAAGAGACTTAGTTTGCCCTCTCGATCTGCAATGAAGACTTTCGTGTCGGCAACGCAAGCCAGATATCGAGACGATTGTCGCGGAATCTCGATACCCACCGTCGCTCTGATTTCGCCACGAAAGTCGCACAGGACAATTCCTTGCTGATAGGAAGCAGCAATTAGCTTTCCACTTGGCGCTATCGACAGGCCACCTCGTCCTCCGCCAGAAGTCCAACTCTCGGTTAGGGAACGAGTGCTGTTGCTCTTGAGCTCTATTGGGTTTGGATTCACGCCCGTAAGACTATAATATCTGAGCGAGTTGGTCGCAACGAATCCCTCGCCATGGGGTAGCATCAAGCTCGACTGTGAATCGTACCAAGGAGACGGAACGTGATTGGCAATTACCGTCCCTAGCGTTTTGCCTGTAGATACATCCAACTCCAACAGATTAAAGTGGATGTCATTGCGCTTCGTTGCAAATATTATTTGGTCAGATTTTCCGAAGAAGGACGATAGGATCGCCCCTGGACCCGTCGAGCCTACGAAATTTGTAGCGACGGGGAATCTTGCTGTCGCCACATTCTGTGTCTCGAACAACTCATTTTCGAAGTGAGCGCGCAATGCTTGGTTAAGTGGGCTTGAGTTTCCGGGTGCATCTACAAGCTGGCTCACATACAACACCGCCTCGCCGCTATCGGTACGACGGATTGCCTGGACCCACCCTGTCATCCAAGTGTTTCCTTCAATCGGACGCTTTGCTGGATGCCCTCCAAACTGGACGTCTCCTGCAGCATTTCGGTAAAAATATATCGCAGTGTGAGCGACATACCGTCCATCATCTGAGACGCAACGCAGAAGCGGTTCATGCTTTGAGGTTGACGTGTAGACAATCTGCTCAATCGGTTCCTCTGATCGGAGTTGCCCGAGCCCCATACATACGAGGATTGCAGCGAACCACGACATGGTCGGTGTGAGGGACGGCATAAGCTCTTTTTCCATTCTAAAATTGGGCCAAAGAATTGGAGGTAGTCGTTTCTCGCAAATTCCTTATCGCGAGTCGCCAACGGTATTTTAGTCCTTTGCGAAACCAGGCCGATCGATTGTCTCTTCGAGAATCGATGTCCTTCGATCAGCTCTGAATTGCCGGGCACACGCCGCGTTGCGAATCGAAGTCTGGCAACCTTTCGCGGCCGCAACCGCAGTCTGACGTTGCAAGTCATTCTGCGGCTTGCATAAGCATTCTGGCAATCCAATGCTAGGCGTCAACCCGCTCAATGCCATGGAGTTTATCCTTCTTGCCGGACCATGGATTGGGTGGGTCGTATATATCGAATCCGCCGCCACCGAAGATGTAATCTCGGTCGTTGTCATCGTGATGGTAGCTTGCGCCCCAAAGTCGATCGTTGTCTTCGCCGCCATAAATACGATCGGAGCCATCACCGCCATACAATGTGTCATCTCCGCGTTGACCGTAAATGCAATCATCTCCGGCAAAACCGTCAATCCAGTCGTTGCCGTTTCCACCGTAGATGGTGTCTGCCAAATGACTGCCGATGACCTTATCATTGCCGCCGCCAGCATAGACTGTCACGTTGCGTAGGTTTGGGAAGTTGAAGCTCCCGATTCGACTGAGGTTGATGTCATCCCTTACATTTGACCCAATCACAGTCAATTGCGTTACGTCGGCCGTAAGGACGCGGTTCGAGGAATTGTGCGACAGGTTGCCATTGCCTTGGACCCATACATAGGGACCTGCATTTCCTACAGTTAGGTCATTTCTTCCAGACTCTGACATATCGATAGTCAGCGCGCCTCCAGAAAAACTGATATCGGCGGCCATCAATTGACGATTCTCGAGCTTTTCAGTCTTCAGTTTTCGAGTAGTCTTTCGCATCTCTTCTTGCTCCTGAGGATTGGATTCTGAAAGCGACAGCCTAGAAGCAGGCATCGCTACAGCATTGAGATGCCCAGTGAATAGCGGAAGGGACAACGGAATGGGAATTTCGCGAGTCAGCTATGTGGTAAAATGCAGTCCGATCAATTTTTGCCGAATTTCGATTGCAGATCTCCGCGTTGGTGGCCTGCTGGGTATCTCCTTTCGTACGACCGCCTCCTCAGCTTTCCACCAGTGAAAATAGACGATGACCGACGGTGCCGTATCCCATTACCGAGATGGGCTCGGCAATTGGTTTTGATGTTCTCTGCTGGGTTGGAGAGTAGACTGATTTGGAGTCCGGATCCGCCTGGGCTGGGAAACGTATCACCAATTAGCGAGAGAGATATGGTGGAGAGGTAATGGCGAGTACACTGAAATGCGTTGAAGACGCTGTCAAATCGTATCGTGGATCCGCACATGCGGATCCGTTGGCCGATATCGCTTCGGCGACAAAGATTGTGCCGGCAACCGCGCGAGCGGAGTTGCTCATTCGGCTGCTGTCCGTGCATGACGACCAGTTTCGTGACACGGAACAGGTCTTGAAGCATGAGACGGTCGTCGCGGCATTTCCTGAATTCCATCAAGAGATCAATCGTTTCTACGTTGCGGCCAATGAATCACGCGCTCCCAGCCATGGAAAAAGTGTGATGGCTCAATCACTTGATACACTTTCCGCAGACCTTTCGACTTATCCGACCGAACAAGATTCGGTAGATTTGATCGGGGGCAGGTACCGTGTACAGCAGGTCCTTGGCGAAGGAACTTTCGGAATCGTGTACTTGGCCGTTGATGAGACTCTGCAGCGCCGGGTGGCACTCAAATTGTCGAAATCGAGGCACTCGGAATCAGATGTGGCTGAGTTCAATAGCTTTCTCGAGGAAAGTCGGATCCTCAGCGCGCTGGAGCATCCGCGGATTCTGCCGGTTCTTGATGCAGGCATCAGCAGCGATGGCCGGCAATTTTTTGTCTCAAAGTATTTGAGTGGGGGAAGCCTGGAGGAACGAGTCGACAAACAGGGCCCTCTGCCAATCTCCTTGTCGTTAAGCATTATCCGCGAGATTGCAGAGGCTTTGCAACACGCGCATCAGCATGGCTTGTACCACCGAGATGTGAAGCTCGCCAATATTGTCTTCGATGATGTTGGTAACCCGTTTCTAGCTGATTTCGGCTTGGCCTTAAAAGAAGCGGAAAGACAACAGCGCGGAGGTTTACTCGCCGGCAGCCCCGCGTTCATGGCTCCCGAGCAAGTGGAAGCCTCATCGACCATCATTGACGGGCGGACCGACATCTGGGCACTTGGAGTTGTATTGTATTTTCTGCTGACGAAGCAATTCCCGTTTAAGGGTGGCGAAGCCAGTGCCGTTTTTCATGACATTCTTGAACGACAACCCCAACCGCCTCGCCAAATCAATCCCAAAGTGTCACTCCCGCTCGAACGTCTAACGCTTCGATGTTTAGAAAAGGATATTTCAAAAAGGTTTGGATCCGCTGCGGAACTGTCGGAAGAGCTAGGTGTGCTCATCGACGCAGGTAAAGCGCCAATACCTGGTCGTTCCAGGCAAGATCGCGAAGTGAACCATCGCAGATCCGTTTCGACTGCGGCAAAGGCGATCGTTGGAGTTACGAGTTTAATAGTAGTCGGCACGATCGCAGCATTCATTTTTATGACATGTGGAAGCCCGCCAACAGTGACTCGAACAGCCGCAGTTGCCAACGCACCGACACCCGCAGATCTTTCACAAGGGGTGCACTCACCGGCGAAGTTACTTGACTCTGAAACACAACCCAAAGCCCAAGTAGTTCGCGCAGCGACGCAAGAGGCATCCGAGGACAACGAGCAGCACAAGGTAACGGGAAGAATCCCCGCTCTCTCCACGCCGAATGAAGCAGAGCATCCCGAAACGGCGGAAATCGACAGAGAAATCGAGGCAATTGCATCCGACAGCGACGCGAAAGTTCAACAATTCCCCGAGCCCGTTGATTCCGAGATGTTGGGTTCTAAGCCGACGGAAGAGAATGTCCGGCTCCCTTCCAAAGGCGAGCCACTTCAAAGCGACAATCCGGCTGGCGTGTTTAGCAGTGCACTATCATTGCCCACGCCCCCTCGCAAACCCATCCTCATCCCCGAACCTAAAGCAGTCGTAGTGGACCCGAGTGTGCCAGATTTCGTGCCGGGAGTCGAACCTGGCGACGAAACCAGGCTGTACGGATGGACACAACTGATAGATGAGGATTTTTCATTGATCGATCAAGGTGCGATACCGCTTGGATGGAACGATCCCGCCGATCGCTTTCATGTTGCGGCGCTGGACGGAAGCCCGCGATTACTGATGCTAGGCGACGGGATGGCGAAGGTCGCATTGCCCAGCGCTGATCTTGACCAACAATTTGAACTTGAGTTTGACATCACGTTGCAAGGTGGCTACCACACTAGCTCGCTGTTCCAGGTCGACATGATTTGTCCCGGGCAGCCGACGGTCGCTGTGGGCGTCACCATCAATGCCGGGAGACTGATTACAACCGTTTTGGGTGCTGACCGAAAATTGCCTGGATCGGTCGAGACAATCAAAGGCCAGGCATCCCGGCTTCGCTTGGTCTACGAAAAAGAGGGCCTGAGTGTGTTGATGAACGATCGGTTTTGCCACAAGTTAAAGACTAAGTTCTCTACGACGGAAATTCGTGTTGGGATGACAAAGTACGCGCAACTCGTCGCGGTCCGGTTACACACAAAACCAAACCCACCGGATCAGCAGAATGCGGCAGCACAATCGAAATGGGAATCTTTCGTTGACGAGTCTTTTTCGGCGGTCGCAGCGGGCGACCTGCCGAGGGGATGGACGGCAGCAAACGATGTGGCGCGAGTCGAGCATGATGACGGAAGCTGCTACTTAGCTGCACCATCGATTTCCAGAGTTCAGATTCCGCTTGACGGAGTGATTGAAAGTGACTTTCTGTTGGAAACTGAAATCTTGATTCCCGGCGGGTACTCGAATGTGCCGAAGTTTTCCATTTCTTTGGATTCCCCTGGGAAATCTCCAATCGAGATAGGTTGCTACATCAATGCCAATGCGTTTGCCGTAAATGTCACTGGGGTATCACCGAATAGCCTACGCAAGCCCTGGACCGAATACATGACGGACCGTGAAGCGAGGCTGCGTATTGCTAGATCCAATGGAAAAATCGGTATCTACGTTGGGGACGAGCTATTCCAGACAGTCAAGGCAGATTTCACCGTCTCCAGCATAGGCATTCAACTTGATAAAGATGTAAGAGTGTATTGGTTCCGGCTCGATCGCCGTTTATAACGGCTGAGTCACAAGTTCCTCGAACTAATTTGCCGCTTGGCACGAGCACTCAATTCACAACAACCCCCCCGCGTCGTGTGAGAACCGTTCGTTAACGGGATGTGCCTGAAACAGGCATTCGATTGGAAAACTTGTGGCTAGGTGGCCAGTTGCCAAAAGAAGGATGTCCATCGTGAAAGGAGTTTAGGTATCTCATTTCAGCGTGACTAAAAGGCCATGTCGCGCCGAGTTTAACACTTTCACACGAGACATTCGAGGTAGGTGAGATGATGGTTCATGCGAATCGAACGGTCGCTATTTTGTCGCTCCCAATTGCAGCGTTTCGCTTGCTGCAGCGTGCTGCAATGGTCTGGGCAATTACTGCGGTATCGACGACTCCGGCGCGAGGACAGGACGACGGCCCTGAAGCAAGGTCACCTGCAGAAATCAAGTTGCTTGCCGAGCATGGCGATGCAGATGGCCAGTTTAGCCTAGGCGTGATGTACGAAAGCGGACTGAATATTGAGCAGAACGACCGCATGGCTGTGATGTGGTTCACAAAGGCAGCGGAGCAGGGTTATGCTGCGGCGCAGTATAACCTCGCGTTCATGATTGAGAATGGCCGTGGCGTACGCCGAGACGATGCTGAAGCTTATAAATGGTACGTCAAAGCGGCAGAACAAGGTGATTCCGATGCGGAGAATAACGTTGGACGCATGACCTGCGAAGGACGTGGGACAAGTAAAAACGTCGCTTTGGGTGCCAGTTGGTATTTGAAATCCGCAGCGCAGGGTAATGCCATTGCGATGCGCAACCTTGGTATTATTTATAGTGATAGCATCTATAGTGAAGAGATACCAAGAAACGAGGAGCAAGCGTTCAAGTGGTATTCAATTGCCGCTGAAAAGGGTGATGCGTATGCGCAGCATAACTTGGCCAAGATGTATGAGAATGGTGGTGAGGCGTGTCCGAAAAACGACACTCTGGCGCTAAAGTGGTTCATGAAGGCAGCTGAACAGGGCCTGTCACGTTCACAGTTCAACTGCGGGATTTTTTGCCAGCGCGGGCTTGGTGGGATCCGCCCTAGCGACTCTGAGGCGGCCAAGTGGTACTTGAAAGCAGCGGAGCAAGGCTACACCGAAGCGGAATTCAATCTAGGCTGCTTGTTTTATAAAGGTTCGGGAGTTCCAAAGAACTTCGTTAGTGCGTACGCGTTGTTCAACCTCGCGGCGGCAGATGGTCACGAGTCGGCTCGCAACAATCGTGACTTATTAGCCAACAGCATGTCAGCCGATCAGATTGCTCAAGCACAGCAGATTTCCTCAGAGTTTGGATCGCAAGAGCCATCAGAATAGACCTTCTAATTAACGCTTTTTACAACAGGTGATTTATGCCTAATGGTGGATCCGATTGCTGTGGAATTTGGTGGGACATGTCAGCGTGGCTAACACGTTGAGCGACGATTATGTAACAGGTCATTTAAAGAAGGCCTCTGTTCAAAACAAATCACTCGAGATGCATTGCACATCAATGAAAAAACTCAAGAAACTTTTCTACGCCATCGGGATGTGTTCGCTGTTGTCGTTGATAAACGTTGCTCGCTCTTGGGCGGACGAGCCAGGAAGCCTGCAGGCTCCATCGACGCCGGGTGTCTTCCATGGCAAGATGTTCTACGGTCTGAATGGCAACGTGTTTGCGCAGATTAACTTGCGCTGGACAACCGACCGACAACTAATTGGGGAATTGGTACAAGGGGAGCACCAACAACG
The DNA here is from genome assembly GCA_041741715.1 of Pirellulaceae bacterium. GTDB lineage: Bacteria > Planctomycetota > Planctomycetia > Pirellulales > Pirellulaceae > Aureliella. The sequence goes on from JBGSJT010000149.1 coordinate 26,146, forward strand.
TTTAACGGACAAGCATCTTGGTTTCGTAGGTAGCGTTCAACGGCTGCGTGGTTATGCCGAAGAATTTCATTTTTGCGACGTTGGAATTGAAGAGGTTCTTGCACCTTCACGTTCGGATGTGATCGAGACTTGGCCACCGGGAGTCGGAAAGATGCGTCTGATTTGGAGTTCCGGGACGCTTTCACCGGGCGTGAGTGATGGAACCAGGGGCAGCCTCAACGGACAGCCCCCGCTCGAAATCCCGAAACCAGAGAAGCCGATGCGATCGGTGTTGCCTGTGGATTGGGTGGCAGAAAAAGAACTACATGGTGACTGGATCGCATCAGCGGCGGACCAGGTGGATTCACCATCGCAAATCTACCGATTCGGCCCGTCACAATTGTCGGTCATTACCGACGGCCAGATCTCCCTTGTGATGAGCTACATCTCTCGGCCAGACTTGTCTTCTAGGGCACTCGACGTCATCTATTTTGCCGACGGTGGGATCAGTGTCTCGCGGATGATCTACCAAGTCGACAACGAGACTCTTCAAATTGCATTTGGACCCCCCAACGCGCCCCGTCCTAATTCCTTCGAGCCTGGGATCGGCAATAAGATTACGAACATGCGCCGCAGTAAACAGCCTGTGCAAGTTGCGTCAGAGGCGCCACCCTCCGAAGAGCTGCTCGCTGGGTTGAGGCACGACGGATCACGTCTCGAAAAGACGCAGCAGCGTGCGATTCTACAGCGGCTGCTTTCGAGTCAAACTGCAATCGATCGCGGTTTTTTAGCGGTGGTTTGCGCGGCTGGGCACTTTGGTGTCACTGAGCACCTTGCTAGAGCGCAGTCGCTGGTCAATCCGCATTTGGATGCGATTAGAGTCGCTGCCTCGGGCGACAGTGCAATGGCCAAGTTCTTGTTGTGGCGACTTGTCGATCTCGAGGTGATTCCTGAATCCGAATTCAATGCAATGGAGTATTTACAAGATGCGGCCGAAAGCGGTCTTCCCAACGCACAGTGGCGATTGGCGAAACAGCAAATGGCAGAGTACAAGCAGTCCGAGTCGGCTTATCAATGGTTGATTCGGGCTTCTCCGCGGGATGCGCGCGCACGAGAGGAACTGGCGTTCTGGCACCTCAATGAAAATCGAAAGTGGCGTAAAACAGAGGAGCTCGCCTGGGTGCTGACGCTTGCAGGGGCAAGAGACGCTTGCAGCGACTTACATACTCAAATTTCAGTCGCCTATGAAACGGGGCAACGTGACAAAGCGGATCTGGAAGCAGCGATAGCGTGGTCCGAGTCCGGAGCCAATTTGGGGAATTCGATTGGTATGCACAATCTAGGGGTTCATGCACTCAATGCAAAACAGTACGACAAAGCGTTCTCGTGCTTCGAGAAGGCCGCAGTTAGCGGCTTAGAGGATGCAAAGGTGAAGCTTGCCGAGATGTATCTTTACGGCCAAGGCATCGAGCAAGACTTGGCAAAGGCAAAAGAGACACTCGCAGACGTTGACAATCACGACGCGCGGACGCTACTGGCCAAAATCGAAGTGAATCCGCAGGACGGATCACTAAGGCTGCGAAAAGAGCGGGTTTTCTGGAATGCACCCGGTGACGATGGTGAATTCGGCCAAGCGGCTTACGACCGAAACATGCGAAACATGCGTTCGACCATGCGGCAGAACATTGGCCGTCGAACGGGTGTCTTCTTCGAAGATTGATTGGCGGCCAGTTATTGTAGAGGTCGTGCTACAGCCTTTGACTCAATCAGATGGAAATGGAGTCTCCACCGAGTTAACGCAATTCGAGGGCTTGGCATCAGACGATTTGGGCCCGATCGGAAGCTTGACATTCTCACCAAAAGACGCAGCAACTCGCTAAATATTTGGCTCGGAGTAAGGAAGGTTGACGAGTTTTCTACCGACGAATACGAGGAGGTCCAGGTTATCGAACCCAGCTCCCACCCGCTGACCTAGTGAAACGGAGCTTGGCACTGCACCCTTACCGGCCAGAACAGTACCAACCGCACCCGTTTCCTACCAATTGTTTACCGACCCGAAAAGCAATTTGTAAACGCTGCACAGTTCCGTTCGAAACGCAGTGCATTCGGGCGCACCAATCTGGCGTGAGTGCATGAACCAGTAGTGCTGGCTCCATTATTATTGCACTCCACCCTCCTCGCTTCACTATAACAAAGTGGTAGAAATGATTGTCCACTTCGCGAGTTGTTCGGGTATCTCTGTGTGATGGCGTCCAACCTGAAGGCCTGGCAGATGCGGCATTTGATAGGCTGACACAACTGAACATCGGCTCGCGAGTCGAGAAACTCGCGGCGGTTGTGCAGCACATCTCGTCGATGTATATCCGGGGTTAAGACGGTCGCTCACAGTGAATTTCAAATGGTACGACTCTCTCACGAATAACGGAGGCTCAGGTGCGGCGCAAACAATATTCGAATCAGATGCCTGTCAATTCAATTCGCTCGCTACTGATCGTAGCGGTCTTGTTCTTGTGTTTCGGTGGCTGGTCCCGTTCCGCGATTGGCCAAACCGACGCGGGCGAAATCGAATCACTATCCGCCATCACATCTCGCGCAGAGAAAGGAGATGCCCTGGCTCAATACCAACTCGGCGAGATGTACTATTATGGCAACTCGGTTCCACAAAAACGCGACGTGGCGCTCAAGTGGTACGAAAAATCTGCCGAGCAAGGGCATGCGGATTCGCAATACAGCCTGGGTTGGATCTACGATTATGGTGAAGGTGTCCAGGAAGATGACACCACCGCACTCAAGTGGTACACGAAGGCAGCGGAGCAGGGATACGCTGACGCACAATTCCATCTTGCTGTCATGTTCGAACACGAACTCGGTGCAACGAAAAACGATGCCGAGGCGGTTCGGTGGTACACCAAGGCTGCCGAGCAGGGTAATCCGGACGCCGAATTCTGCCTCGGTGTTATGTTTGACAACGGCCGCGGTGTACCGAAGGACAACGCAATGGCTTTTCGATTGTATCTCAAAGCCGCCGAAAAGGGGAACGCCAACGCACAGCACAAGCTTGGCGTCGCATACTACAACGGGAAAGGGGTTGCCAAGAGCCACGACAAGGCGTTCTATTGGTATACCAAGGCCGCCGAGCAGGGAAACGCCGATTCTCAGACCAGCCTAGGACTAATGAACCTAGGCCACGGCGTTCGGCGGAACGAGGCGGAGGCGCTCAAATGGCTTGCAAAGGCTGCCGAGCAGGAGCATTCGCACGCACAGTACCTGATCGGACTGATGCACAAAGAAGGCGACGGCGTCCCGAGGAATGAGGTCGAGGGGGTGAGGTGGCTTACCATGGCAGCCGAGAACGGTCACGTGGAGGCCTACTACGTTCTTGGTCTCACATTCTTTAACGGGGAAGGTGTTCCAAAGGATGGGGAAATCGCGGCGAAGTGGTATACGAAGGCTGCCGAACAAGGCCACGCGATAGCACAGGCCAACTTAGGAGTAATGTTCTATCACGGCGATGGAGTGCCCAAGAACGATGCAATGGCGCTCAAGTGGTACATTCAGGCAGCGCTACAAGGCAACGCGGTGGCTCAATTCAATCTCGCATTCATGCATCATGAGGGCGCTGGCGTCCCACAAGACTATGTTCGCGCTTACGCATGGTACAGCATCTCCGCAGCAGGCGGAAGCAAAAGTGCTCGCAATAACCTTGACGAGCTAGCCAAATTCATGACATCTGATCAGATTGCGGAAGCGAAGCAAACCTCGCTTGCGATTAGGGCGAAATTGTGAAGATGACTTATTCAGTCTGTACGAAACGGCGACGTCCTAGCTGGACAGCGACACTTTTGATGGAGGCTCCGCAGCAAGCCTACCTGCGATCAGCAAATCGCTAACACACCAGCCACCCTGCTAAACTGGCTGGTTCTTAGTTGCGTTTGACAGTTGAATCGGCCAAATAGTTACGGACCTGTGATTGACGACTTTTTTGAATGGAAAAGGCAGTAGTTACCAACAAGCTCCACAACAGGGGCAGGTTCGCAAGCTACTGCTGTGGATTTATTGATAACTACTGATGGTTACGGCTGCGCCGTAGCTGTTTCCTTAAGATGAACGAGCGCCTCACCAACACAAGAGTCGCAACTATCTCCTAACATAGAACGAACAGAGCTCTAGTCGCGTATCAGACGAGTTTGGTTATGGCGTTTGCCTTCCAGCTGGACCTAAAAATGCTATGGCTACCGAGTGTTTCAGGAAGAAGTCGCCAGGGACATCGGTGGTGTGCGCCAACACGAACCTGTTTAGTACTGCAGATTTGACGCGTCCCAATATCATTGCGAAAAGGTGGTCGCGCTTGGCTGCAACGCGAGATCAAGGCATAACCATGGGGGAGTTGGGACGACTGACTGCCGATATGCTCCGTTAGTCAGCCATTTTGATCGCTTCTTGCATCACCTTACGGTCCCATTAGATGCTGATGCAGAAAGTCCTCAGTACTCACGCGAATTACCGACGAGGTCGGGCCTTCGGGAATGTGTGCTTGATCCGGGTAGGCGAACAGCTCAGCGTTTTCGATGCCGGCTGTCTTGAGTTTCAATAACGCTTGCTCAGCGTTGGTGATTGGCACAATCGTATCGAGTTTCCCGTGATAGAGGCGTGTTGGCGGGTAGGTAGAAGGGATGTCAATTTCCGGCCAAATTCCCCCAAAGTTGCCGACGAAGGCTTTGGGATAGCCCTTCACAGACGTGCGCGATGTCGCTGCAGATCCGACGTAACAGCCTAAGGAGTATACAATCACGGCCATGTCGCCAACGTCTTCACGATCGTGAACAGCATTCAGTGCTTCGCCTGCGGCATCGATCCAAGTTTGATAGTCTCTGATTCGGATCTTCTCGATCTCCTCAACGTTCAACGAACCCTGGTCAATTAACATGAGATGTTCGTAGGGACACGCGTCAAAGTATCTCACTAGAAAAGTCGCGTATCCTTGTTGGCTGACAGACTTGGCATTGGGGTAATGTACGGCCCGCCGAGTCAGGTTCGTGGCCCCCTCGACTCCATGGAATATCACAACGGCGGGATGGGGTCCATCGCCTTCCGGCAAGAAGCAATCCACGTGTATCTCGTGATCACCAGGAAGCTGCACAACGAATGTTTCGTCGGGCAGCGGTGT
>JBGSJT010000150.1:0-31964 GCA_041741715.1 Pirellulaceae bacterium
TACTGGATAGTAGAGCTAGAAGATTAACAACCGCAGAAGCTCAGTTCGCTGGGCTTCTGCCATACAGGAATGTTCGCCTGGGAGCGGACTCGGCCTCCAAAACCGACGGACAGTGTTCGAATCACTGCGTTCCTGCTGACCTGCCGATGTGGCTCGACTGAGAAAGGCACCTGTCTTGTAAACAGGTCCATGCTGGCGCGAATCCAGTCATCGGCTCTGACAACTGAACTGCAGGTTTGGACTACATCTTTACCAAAGCGAAGGATCTAAACCACTCATTCGTTCGGTTGTCTTTTTGGCTCGTCGCAGTGGGAAACTGTTGCGGCGAGTCTTTTTGGCTGACTGCCAAATCGGATTACATTTGTCGTGAGTTCGAATCTCATCAGCGTCTGCAACGACGCTGTAGCTCAGTTGGTAGAGCAATGTCTAGAACGATCTGATTTTCACTTCGTCAGTCAAATTTAAGCTAACATCTCGCTGTCAAGCGAGTCAGTATCACAACGCAACAAATGAATGAACAAGGGGAAGCGGATTGAGCGATGTGCTTAATCTGCTTTGCGATTCTCGTTCGACTGCCAGTTGGGAATACATCTTTGGTAAAGATGGCGAAAGCCTTTCTCAACAACCCTTCGTCGAACAGTTTTTAGGTTAGGAGATCACTCCGATGGCAAACAAGTCTTTATTCGCAAGCATGCTTGGCCGACTACCGAAGGCCAATGCAGTCAACGAAGCGGGTGGCCGCGCGTACAAGCTCGAGCCGAAGCACGCACTGGCTCAAGTTGCCGCTACGGGTACGTTCGGTAACACGTTTTACAGCACGGCTGAGACTCAGCTCGATGAAGTGCTGAAGTTGATCGACGAAGTCGACGATAACCAGTACTTAGCGAAGCTGGCTCTGTACGCTCGTGAAAAGGCGTTCATGAAGGACATGCCGGCTGCATTGCTGGTCGCGTTGTCGGTTCGTGATACCGAGCTGATGCACCGAGTATTCGATCGCGTGGTCGATAACGGTCGCGTTCTGCGCACTGTGTTCCAGATGATTCGGTCTGGCCAGTTCAAGAACAAGGCTGGCAAGGGCCGCGTTGGTTTGTCGAGCTCTGTGCAGCGAGCCTTCCAGCGCTGGTTAAACACAGCCTCGGTAGGAAAGCTGCTGAGCGCGTCGATCGGTAACGATCCGAGCTTGCGGGACATCCTGCGTATGGCTCGACCGACTCCGAAGGATAACGCTCGCCGAGCGATGTTCGGTTGGTTGACTGATAAGAGCATCGATAAGTGGGCACCGGCAACGGAATCCGACTTGCCGGTTGAAGTTCAGTCGCTGATCGCGTACCGAAACTCGGAAAGCGAAGAAGCACAAGCCTTGATCGCTGGTGGACTCGACAACGTCCGATGGGACTTGTTGTCGGATGCCGCTAAGGGACCGACGGTTTGGGCTGCACTGGCTCGTAAGATGGGTCCGCAGGCGCTGCGTTTGAACTTGAACACTTTGTTGCGACATGGTGTTCTCGCGACAAGTGCGATGGTTGATTACGTGGCTGACCGGATCGCTGACGAGTCGGAGATTCGACGATCGAAGCAGTTCCCGTACCAGTACTTTGCTGCGTACTTGAACGCTGATGACAATGTTCCGCAGAAGATCAAGACTGCACTGCATAAGGCAGCCGAGATCGCCTGTGGAAACGTACCGGAGTTGCCGGGACCGGTTGTTATTGGTTTGGATACGTCTGGATCGATGAGCAGCGCGGTAACGGGACATCGTGGACGAGGTGCGACTTCGAAGATGCGATGCATCGACGTGGCAGCACTATTCGCCGCAGCGATCCTGCGACGCAACCCGGACAGCGTTGTGATTCCGTTCGATACGTCGGCTTACGATGCCAAGATCGATCCGAACGATTCGATCTTGAGTATTGCTGAACGGCTGGCAAAGTACGGTGGTGGTGGAACAGATTGTTCGCTTCCGCTGGTAGCTGCCAACCAGAAGCATGCGAAGCGCAAGTTCGCTGGCATCGTTCTCGTTAGCGATAACGAGAGCTGGGTCGGAACAGGACGGCACGGTTCGACCGGTGTGATGACGGCTTGGGAAGCCTTCGTTGCCAACCAGCGCAAGCTGGCAGGTAAAGAAGCTAGCCCGAAGCTAGTCAACATCGACCTGCAGCCGTACCAGACGGTTCAGGCTTGTGAGCGAGCTGACATTATGAACATCGGTGGCTTCAGTGACTCGGTGTTCAACGTGATCAGCGCGTTCCTCGCCGACAACAATCAGCGATTCGTCGCTGAAGTCGAAACGATCGAACTGTAACGCGCGTCGGACTCCGGTCCAATCGCTGTATGCTTGAAACTCAACACCCGCGTGTCGCATTTCCGACTCGCGGGTGTTGCTATTTGGTGGCAAGGAATGCCCCAAGAAGCGGTTTGTGGTAGCACCGACATGCAGGAACGGCTAAAATGACAGCAATGTTTTGGCAGCACCCGGGTTGATTACGTACATCGCCAGGTTTGGAAGCTAGAGCGAGTTACGGGGCAAATTGGTGCTAATGAAACAGTCATTTATTACCTCATCAGACAAAAAACTCAGAATCAGCAAGTTAGCTGAGCGGGTTAGTGGCCATGTGGTTGTCGAGTGTTTTCGTTCGTTGGCTGATGCCAGTCCGCTTCGAGTACATCACCCATTTCACAATCCAACACAAAATACCCTCGCGTCTGAAACTCGCGTTCACCGGTTAAATCCGCGCAGCTTCGCATTGATCGCATTGATGACTTCGGACCAAGGCAATTTTCTTGTCGTTCGCCTGCGCACGAGAACGATTCTGCGTCATTCGATCAATAATCAACCGTCGCGTCCGCTACGCATCGGGAAAAATCATGCCTGTACGTTATTTTGCGAACGTGAAGACGATGAAGGATTGAATCTTCAACTACGCCAGACAATTGCGTTTCGTTTTGAACGACCGAACCCGCCTGATAGGATCGCACAACGTACTGGTCGACTGGATTTGCTTGGCCTTGGAACACAACTGCAAATTGCCACTTCAATTTACGATTCGCCCACCGTTCAAAAGCGATGGTTCGAACCGCTTGAGACAGTACATGCTGTTATCCGAGATCACTACGCTTTGCGTGTTCGATACAGAGACTCAAAGCAAGTACTGTGTTTCTACTGCAATTCTGACAGCTTCTTACAACCATGCGAAAAAGCAGCCTAAATTGATTGAGGTGAAGTTTGACTGTCCAATATATTCCTTGCGGTGAGTTTGCGAACGAGAGTGAACGGACTGCTGTTGAGCGTTTGAAGTCGGATTTAGCCAAGATCCCCGGACGGTGGATTATCCTTTCAAATGTGCCGCATTCCGTCAGCACGCAAGCAGTTCCCGATGATGTCGACCTCATTGTTATCGGTCCGTCTGGCTTACACGTAATTGAAACGAAGCACTGGGACGCGAATTACGTTAAGGGAATTCGTGAGACGGTTGCTCACGAAGCGAATAAGCTCGCGATGAAGGTCAAGCGTATCGCGAGTAAGCTTGGAAAAGTCGGAATCGACGTTGGTTTTCTCGTTGGAAAGTTTCTTCTGACAAGAGGTGCCGTCACTTTCTCATCGAATCGGCCAAAGGTGAGCGGATCGAGCTTTTATGGCCTGAAGGAGTGCAGTGAACTGCTGGAAGTCGGACTTTTGAATAACTTGAGCGAAAGCGAGATTGAACGCATTTGTCAAACGCTTCAGCCTCTTAGTAAAGTCGTACTTCGTGGCGAAGTAAGAAACATTGCAACCGCAAAAAATCTTGAACGCGTCGGAAATTCATCCGATCGCTTCCACCGTATTTATCGTGGCGAACACATTCGGACCCGAGATAAGATCGTTTTGCACCTTTACGATTTGTCAGCCGCTGATGATCCAAAGACCGAAGATATCGCGCAGCGCCACGCGGCAACATTGCAAAAGCTGCAAAAGTCAGCATTTGTCCCCCGGCTGATGGATTCATATCAGGAAGTCCCCCAGTATCCCGGTGAGCTCTGGTATTTCTCTATCGTTGATCCATGCGCACCGACACTTGACGATAGATGTGTCGACGACCGATGGGAAATTGAATCTCGGCGCGAATTCGCTAAACGTGCGGTCGATGCACTAGCGGAGCTGCACGCCACTGGATTGCGCGATGTCCAGTTCGTTCATCGCCATATTTCACCTTCGTCGTTACTCGTTGGAGCAAATAACCAACCAGTCTTTACGGCCTTCGACCTGGCCCGCATTTCGGGTTCGATGACGTTGTCCCCAAACGCAAAACTCAGTGAGGCTGATGCGGCGTTTGCTGCGCCGGAAGCTGTTAAACACGGTTTGGGAAGTGCAGATCAACGCAGCGATGTTTATTCACTTTGCAAGTCGTTGAGTATCTTGTTTACGGATTTGAACTCAGATACTGCGATTAAGACTTTGCTGCAACTGGAGGCAGGAATCACTGACGATCCTGCAAAACGTTGCTCGCTCACCGAGTTGTCGCATTCGTTGAATGCTCCAGATACTCAAGCCGCTTCTGGAGCGAAAACACAAACAGTGACGATGGCGGCACGGTACTGGAGTGAGGGCGATCAGGTTGCGTTCAACAATCGCCAGTTTCGCATTGCAAGCCGGATCGGCTCAGGCAGTTTTGGCTCAACCTTCAAAGTGATCGAAGTTCACGAAGGTCAAGACGTCGGTATCTATGCCGGCAAGGTGATGTTCGAAGCCGATAGTGGCAAACGTGCATTGAACGCCTATCGCCGGGCTTGCTCACACACGGACAAACCCCATCTCGCAACAGTTTTCCAGCTGGCGAATGAGTGGGAAGATGATTGTTTCATCGCGCTTCTGCAATGGGTCGAAGGACGGACCTTGCACGATTGGATCGGATACGCAGAACTATACGCTGAGGAGTTGGGGGAAACTCCGGTTTCAGTAGTCGGTCGTTGGATTACAAGTTGCTGTGAAGGGTTGAGTTCATTGCATCGCGCTGGTTTGGTTCACGGTGATGTCAGTCCAAAGAATATCATTGAACACGCAGGTGATGTCTCACTGGTGGACTTCGATCTATTGCTGCCGCAGGGGGAAACTAGTTGGAGTGGCGGCACCGTTTTGTACACACCGGAGCAACATGCAATCGGCAGCCCTGCAAGTTGTTCGCACGACGTCTACGCTCTGGCGGCGACGATGTATCACGTCGTATTCGATCGTCAGCCTTTCTGGTACGGTGGAGAAAAACACCGAGAAAAAGGACTTGATTGGCAAGAAATCAACCGCAGCGTTTGGCAGTGGATTCCTGAATTTCTCGACAAAGCAACCTCAGCCGATGCTGACGAGCGTTTTGCAAATGCTATGACCGCGTTGAAATGGGTCAAACATAAGGTTGGTGAAGCCGTTCCGATTATGGGCGTTCCCGAAACGGGATCGGATAAAACTCCGGCCGCAGACGATACTGTATTGAAGATCGCTTCAGCAAAAGGCCCATCGAGCGTTGAAGATGACAGCGACGTAGAGATGCGGACGGCGAATCGCGTTGACTGGCTTGCGGAATTGCTTTCGACCTATCCCGGTTCGCCGCACGGTGGCAAGGAGACTCGCGGTTTAGACTCCGCTTTCGCTCACCAGACCTACGTTGAAACGACCCTCGAAGCGAATTTGCTCGAAGACATCAAGAGCCGCAAAGTGCAGCTCGTAATCTTGTGCGGCAACGCTGGTGACGGAAAGACGGCATTTCTTCAGCATCTATCGGTCAAACTTGGTCTAGGCAATCAGAATTCATCCGAACGAGTAGCGACGGGAAGTGCGTTTGGGTTGTCCGTGAAGATCAACCTTGACGGTGCTGCTTCGTTCAGGGGAAAGACCGCTGATGAGTTGCTCAACGATCTATTCGAGCCATTTCAGTCCGGGAAGTCAGAAAAGCCGCGCATTCATTTGGTCGCCGTTAATGATGGCCGACTACTGCAGTGGGCTGAAGACTACGAATCTAATAATAGTGAAACGCCTTTAACCGATTGGATCATTGAAACGTTGATCGGTGATGAGCTGCCAAGCGATCCAATGGACCACATCCGTTTGATAAATCTCAATGAGCGTTCGCTGGTTGGTGATGCTCGTCAGTTGCCGAAAACCGAGGAAACGAAGGCGACGTGGAAACCATCAACCGAGTTTTTCAATTCCTTGCTAGATCGAATGCTTGGCGGTGATCGCACCGAAGCACATTGGGCTCCATGTCGAAGTTGTTCGGCTGCTTCACGTTGTACCGCGTGGAACTCAGTCCAAGCGTTGACTGGCAAATCCGCAGGCGGAAACGAGGTAGCAGCCAACATTCGTGAACAGTTAGCCGAGGCGTTGCAAGCGGTTCATCAACGAGGTCAGGTTCATGTGACCACCCGTGAACTACGCGGCGCGCTCAGTTACATTTTTTTCGGAGTGCATTACTGCGACGACCTGCACGAGCAGCCAGAGCTTGAGCCAAAACACTACTGGGATCGTGCGTTTGCTGCCGATTCGCCCATGCGGCAAGGGGAATTGCTGACAGAGCTTCAGCGACTCGATCCAGCCTACGGCTCCAATCCAACCGTCGATCGCTATTTGCGCAGCCACGATCAAGTTGCTGATCCGATGTACCCATCCAAGTTCACAGCGCAGAAATCGCTAATCTCGAAACGACGGCGGGCCTATTTTGAATGGTTGGAGTCGCAAGCGATAAAGATAACCAAAGAGCCATATCCCGTTTCACTCTTTCAAAGCAACAGTCTGCGACAATTCCGTGAGGTTGCAATTCTGTCTGATGGAGAAAAACGCGAACTCACGAAGCGATTGTGCTACGGCATATCAAGGCTCGAACAACTACCGCATCGCGTACTTCGTCGCGAAGAAGTCGTGCCTCTGAAAGTTATGCCACGCACACCCGTAGAAACGACGTTTTGGATTGAGAAGCCGCTTGATCGTTTTCATTTGGAGCTTGATGGATCTGGCAAAAACGGCGGCGTGGAATGGTTAGCCAATGGTGTGATTCTGCGTTACAGCTACCGAGCCGACGACCGGCAAGAAGAGTTGCGTTTAAGTAGCGATTTGTTCGGTCTGCTTTTGGAGTTAGCCGACGGCTACCAGATTATGGACGCTGCCAACGACGAAATCTTCACCAACCTTTCAATCTTCACTCAACGACTCGCACAAGAAGACGAACGGGAAGTCTTCGCTTGGAACCCCAGTCAGCCGACTGAAGTCTTCCGGCTAGGCGTTCGCATGAATGACGGCGTGCAACAAATGTTTTTTGAAGCTACAGAAATGAACGGCGACGTGACGGAGACGATTTCTAATGTCTGAAAAACTAGAAAAAGAGATTCTCAACGAGATTCTCACGCCAGCGATGGTGAACGAGATTTGGACAACAAATTATGCTGAAGCACTCGCGTTCACCCTACAAGACTTTTCCGTTGGTGCTTTGCTTCCGGCGGTCTTTTACATGTTCCGTCGTGGGCATCGTCGGGGTCAGGGAGACTTTGCGGATAAATTCGTTCCAAGATTTGAAGAAACGGAGTTCACGCGTTCAAGCACGAAGAAAGCAGCAAGCGTTGCAAGTGTTGCCCGCGTTTTGAGCGAGGACGAGATGCTATTTTCAGGATTCGGTAAGCCCGTTGCGCAAAACATTCTAGCTGATTTCCTTCTAACCCATTGTTTGGAAAATCAACGACACGAGTCAGGAAGAAAAAAACCGGTAATTCGCGCGTTCCCAACTCATTATCAGTCGGCATGGATGGATTTGCCAGCCAGCGTAGGTCACTTGCGGCTCGTTCCAGAATCGCTCGTCGCGATTCTGGCGGATCAAAAGAATGGTGAGTCTCTATCAGCGGAATTGACGCAGAAATCATTTTTTCGTGTAGCGGACGACTTCACAAATAATATTTTGTTGTCTGTTTTCGGTGCTGGAATGAGTGCGCGCGAGTTCAAGTCGGATTTGGTTGATGAATTCGACGAAAGCTCCGAAATGGGGCTTGATCAGCTCGCAACCATTCGCGTTGCTCGAAAGTGCAAGCAGCCAATCAAGCTAAAAGAAACTCGAGTCCGCCAGACCGCAGGACATGGACGGGGAACCAGTGAAATTGCAAATCAACATCCAATCGCGAACCATGCGACTCGAACTTTTCGCGACGATACACGGATTTTTCTACAGGCATTTGGAAATTCAATTCCGCGTCAGTCATTGACTCAAATGCTTGAGTCTTGCATCGGATTGGGGCTTTCAAACATCTTCCTTTCAACTGCTTCCTCTTTGTTTCATTGGGAACAGGAAGGCACTCTCCCAACTTCCGATACTCCATGGCCAATGGTTGTGGATTGTTCCGGTGGAGCCGACCATGAATTGCGACGTCTGTCTGAGGAGATTATGGACGATGCAATTCGGCGAATCCATCGAATGCCGGTTGTTTTAATGACACTTCGCATTTTGGAGTATCAGGCTCGCTACGAAATCTCTGATCTTCCCGCGAAGCGTCCCGACGCGACCGCACGAATGAATGTACTTGGGGACGTCTTTAAGCAACGCCATGGCGACAGCAAGATGATCCTTCGGGACATTCAAAAGTACTGCATGAAACTTTGTGAGCGATTCAAGGAAGAAGACATAGGTGATTCTTGCGTGAGCATTTTGGATGACCACACGGCGATTCCCAACGCCGCGATGCGACTTGCTGAGACGATCGTTCAAATGATGGGCGATAGGCTTCAGATTGTGCATCTCCTAAAGTGTTTTGGTTCTTGCATGATGACAGGTCAATCCAATGGTCTTGCAAGTGAACGTCGTGTCGTCTTTCAGACGATGCGAAACGGTAAAAAGTCCGGCATGATGAAGTCGGTGGTGCTGACCGACACGATGCTGGACTTTCTTGTTCACCGTCACCTGCGTAAGCCGGGCAAAGGTGGAAACACGAAGTCGAATCCGATCTCCTTCAACGATTTTGTGACTTTGCTGAGTGAGCGGTATGGTTTGCTCGTCGATCAGGCTCCTCCGGGACAGACGATTTCACGGGAACTGCTGCAACGCAATCGGCGCTTCCTTGAGCGTAGGTTGCGGAGTCTCGGATTGCTGATGGGTGTGAACGATGCTGAATCGATGAAGCGTCTGAAACCACGATTTAATGCTCGCGAACAGGTTGAGAATTAAACCATGACGACTGAACTTGAAACAATGCCGCTGACTGAGCCACTAGTTTCATTACTCAACCGAGTGTTTACGGAACTTGCGGGAAACGCGACCGATGGTAACGTGACGTTTTGCCGATGCCTTTCGCCCACAGTAGTCGAGTCGCTGGCGGAGGAATTGCGGTTCGCACCAGTAGGTTGGAATGTTCGTGCGGTTGTCCATGAGAAGGATATTGCGCGACGATTCATCACTTCGGATGAAGCAGTTGAGATTCGTGAAGACAAAGGTAAAGCGATTCTTTTACTGATTGATGTGTTGCGAGCCGGCGCGGGCATGGACGGCATCTACAGCGCTTCGCGCGAGCTGACGGAGGAGATGCTTTTCCATCAAACCAAACTGGTAACCCGCGCCGAGGTTGGACGCGAGTTGTTTGATAAAGCAGAACAGGCGGTGAAGCAAGTTCGCTATATTGGCGAACGCAAATCGCTGTCGAAGTGGCAGCAGATTCAGTTTTTCGCTTCTCTGTGTGCCAACCCCAACGACTTTGGGCGCGCCATCGCTTTGCTCGGACTGTGGCCGATTCAAGGGGACGCGGAGACGATTGAAGACCGCGAATTGCAAATTGCGGCGCGTATGGTGGATCGACTATTTCTTGGTTCCGGCAATGCTCGGACGCCATCGGAGAGAGTAGAGTCACTGCTGTTAAAGGATGAAACGCCGGGGCAAGAAGTCGGCTTACAACAGATTGTTCGCGAGGCGGCTCGCAAACCGCTGGCGGACGTGATCGCGCAAGTGGTCGCGAATCCAGCGATCTGGTTAGGAGCAATTCAGCCAGAGTTCATGAGTCAGCAGCTTCGCAAGCTTAGAATAAAGCCATGGCGGAATCCAAAAGGAGCGGTTGGCAAGTGGTCTGGTCTAGTGGATGGCGTTCCGCCTCAGTTCCTATTGTCCAACGATAAAGTTTCAAAGCTTGAAATCCGCTTCGAAACAGAACCAGAAACGCTTCCCAAGGGTAGTGTCGAGTATCGTGTGAGTGTGATGTCCGGCGATGACGAACTGGCTTACCGAGATGTTTCGCACTCGGTCCGAAAGGGGGCACAGTATCAAACGGTTAAGTTGACCACTGAAGATTTTGAAGGGATCAGCGAGGACTCGCAGTTTGAAGCTCGAGTTGTTGTGTCCGTGATCGGAGCATCCGATACTGACGTCTACGGAGATGCAGAAAACGAATCGGAAGAATTCCTGATTCGGTACGGAGAAACCAATGTTGAAACGACTTCCAATACAACGAAGTTTGAACGCTGCATGATGGATGGTGCGGCCCACATTTCGGATGTCGAGCAATTCGACAAGGATGTGAATGAAGCGGACTGCTTCGAAATCAACTCGGCAAAAGACTATGTTGCGTTTCGCTCGACAACCTCTAAGAGAAGTTTCAAGGTTCAGCGTCCCGCTTTGATCGACATAATCGAACGAATGCAAGCTGAGCAATCGAACTTGGGACGTTGGTCAGTTCAAGTGCGGGAAGACGGACAGCGTGTTGCCGATCCTGTCTTTCATGCCTTCAAGCCTGGGGGAATGGCAGAATCGGATTGGGAACGTGCGATCAAAGCGACTGCTGCATTACAAAAAGAACTCGGCAATCGCGGCGGATTCTGGGGGAGCGTTTATGGTGGCAACATCAAAAAAGCTGATGATTATGTCAATGCTTGGTTAACTATTTTCGACAATGCTCCTCCTGAAGTTGCCTTGACGGATACGATCGAAGTGCAATCGCTTGCTGGCGAAACGATCGGACTAATTGTGTTACCCAGTCATCCTCTGCGTGTGGCGTGGCACGTCGCGTACGATCAACTGGTGCGGCATTTACGATTTAATTCGGAATTGTCGCCCACGCGAATTCGTGAAGCCGTGAGCGGACTGCAAGCGGCGCATTTTCCGTCGATTTTGCCGGGACTGTTAGTTGGCGAGAACTTTGTCTATGCCGATACGCTTTCGTTTTTCGCAACCGCGATGGTACGTGACCAAGACCCTGAGCCAAAGTCGGCGGTTGCAATGTTGATGCGATCGCTGGGGCTGAACGAACATGATCCCGGTGTTAGTTCGATGGGTATTCAAGTTAGCGATTCGTTGGCACGAGAAGTGTCTCGTTACATTCAGTTTCACGACTTGGGGCAATTGTCTGGCGGAGCGGTTTTATTGCACGCCCTTCGGCCGGGCGATGGATGTACAGTCGCTCGGGCACTCGGTTCTGCGCTCAAGGGTTTGGATAATCCAGAGGATGGACCATCGCCAGTTCGGTTCAATTTGGAGATGTTTCCAGCCGAACCGAACTCCGATATCACCGGGAACTTTCTTGTGGATCTTGTTGAACGTCATCGGACCGGCGCGGCTGGTATCTCGGATAGTGACCGCTGGATGTTGGAAAGTCAATCAAGTGGTGGCGGAGTTACCCTGCCACGACTTCGTTGGGCGAAGAAAGACTCTATTTTGCCTAGTTCGTCAGCCCACCTTGCGATTGCTTTCGACAGCTTTGACACCCGAGTTGATTTCGTACCGCTTGAACAATTGGCGTCGTCGGCTCCCCTGCATGTTTATGGATTGGTAGCGAACATTCAGCGGTCGTTTACCTTTCAACCCTCGGCGGAATGGTTGAGTTGGTTACCGGCAGAAGCTGATGGTGAAAAACATCCAGCGAGCCGGGCGATGTCGGAGCGTCTTGTCAAACTCAACAAGTCAGTTTTACGATGCGTTTGCCGCTTTGCCGGAAAAGGCGATGAGTTCTGGCCCGTTTTGCGGACAAGCTTGACCGCAGAGCAGCAGGAGATGCTTCGAATCGTTCATCAGCTTTCCGATTGGGTCATCACTGTCGATCGCAATGCAGGTATCGAGTTCTTTGATGCTCCGCATGATGAACCCAGAATCTATGAAACCTACGTGATTGACTGTGTGCCCGAGCGAGACGATCTAGGCAGTCTACAGATGATTACTTCGACGACACGAACGGATGAGATTCGTGAGCTGCTAGACGAAATGCTGGAGCAAATGAGCTTGAGTGCCAGTCGGCGCAATTGCGAGTTTCTAGTACGTCATCTGAAAGCACTCAGTGGCCGCTTGGCAATGCGCCTAACAAGCCTTGGCAGCACCAGTAGCGAACTGATTGCATTGGCGCTGGTCCATTCTCACTGCGAAAACGCTACGGATGAAAGCACGTACTGGATGTCTTTAGGTAAAGGATTCTTCGTGCCGGTCGACGATATTCGCGATTTGGCTCCGAAAGAAAAGTCGGTTGGCGAGACCGAAACAAGCGTGGAACCCGCACCAAAGGTTCGATCCGACCTGATTTACGTTTCGCTACCGTCGTCGCGCGGAGGATTGTCTTTTACGTTTGTCGAAGTGAAGTATCGTCGCAATCTGCGTGCGGCGCGATCGCCTGAACTGATTCAGCTCATTGATGATCAAACGCAAATGCATCGCAACGCTTGGATGGATTGGTACTTTGATGGAAAAGTTGCTGAGCCACTTCTGGCGATTAGGCGTAGTAGGTTGGTTCGCGCATTGCGATTTTATCTCGAAAAGGCGCGTCGACATTATTTAGATTCGGCTCAATATGAACGTTTCCGACAACAGTTGGATCGCGTGATGACGGATGGAAGTAACTACAAGTTCACCGAGCCATCGATTGCCAACCGCGGTTACATCTTTTGCCCTGAATACACTAACAGCGACCCCGTCAGGATTTCAGAAATCGGTGCATCAACAACCACCATTCTATTCGGAGCAACAACAATGCCCGACCTTGCTGTTGGAGTAGAACGCTCGCCGGCACCAGTTGAACCCAAGACGCTGCCGACGGCGGGCGCAGACAAGGTTTCATCGAGCTCTCCTGGTTCGGACGACGAACCATTGAACGTCCAAGGGAGCATAGAAACAACCCATCAGCCTTTGGAGAACTCCGCCAAAGTTCAATTATCCGATGAAAGCTTTACTGAGACCAAGGCTGTGTCGATTCGTTTCGGCGTCGATAAATCGAGTGGTGAGCCGGTTGAATGGTCCGTTTCAAGTTTTGCAAACCCACATTTAATGATCGTTGGTTTTCCCGGAATGGGAAAGACCGAGGTCGTCATGAATATCTGCCAGCAGTTGAAGGCTCAGTCAATTACTCCGATTGTCTTCTCGTATCATCCAGACATCGATGAGCGGTTGTCAGAAAAGCTCGCGGACGTGCAGTTGCTCGATCATCAACAACTCGGCTTCAACCCAATGCACTTGGACGTAGTTTCGCGAATGGCTCACGTCGACAGCGCCGGAATGTTGCGAGACGTGTTTGCAGCAATGTTTCCCGACCTTGGCGATATTCAGCTCGAGCGTTTGCGAGGAGCAATTCGTGAATCGTATGTTCGCCATGGATGGGGTAGTGACAGCGAATGTCCAACGATCCCCGAGTTCCGGGACTTCTATACACTCTTGAAGAACGATTCTAAGCCTGAAAAAAACCTGCTTGCCCGGTTGGACGAACTGGACGACTATGAGATCTTCGCGAACTCTGGCAATGTCCGAAGCCTGCTGGAAAGCAATTCACCGCTTGTCCTGCAGATTCACGCCACGCGAAACGAAATGGTTCAGCGGGCCGTCGCGATGCTATCGCTCTATAACGTCTACAAGGAGATGTTTCGACGTGGGGTTCAAGATCGTATTACGCACGCTGTAATTTTCGATGAAGCGCATCGCGCAAGCAAGATGAAGCTGCTTCCCAAATTGGCTGCTGAATGCCGCAAATTCGGAATCTCTCTAATTCTCGCCTCCCAGTCAGCCAAGGACTTCGACACTGCGTTGTTCTCCAACGTCGCCAGCTACCTCCTGCTTCGCATGACCGATCAAGACGCAAATATCTTGTCCAAGAACATCACGACCTCCGATCAAGCGAAGCGGACTTCGGATCGAATGAAGCAACTCGAAAAGTACCATGCACTTTTTTTTCGCGAAGGTTTTCGTAATCCGGCACATGTGAAGCTCGATCCACCGAAATGACGCAAAGTACCATCTTCGAAAGTGAAAAAAGACTCAATGCGCAAGGTCTAACATACCAAGACGGGTGTTCAGTAACGCTCGACGGAAGGCCTATTTAGACTGTTCTGACCAAACATGCAAGTTAACGCGAAGCGCTTCGACCATCGAATCGGGAAGCGGAACGAATCGAAGTCCTGCCTCCTCACCTTCGGCATTGTCCTGATCGTCTGCTCCTTCAGATTCGTCTGCAGCAAGATCGCCGCCGGTGAGAACCTCAAATGTCTGAGCACGCAAACGCAGCTCTTCATACATTCGTTCGTCGTAGGTTCCCGCTAAATACGGGACACCAATTTCCAAGAACGAATCCGACTCTTCGCCTGCACGATCTCGTTCTCGAAATGTCTTGCTTCCTATCCGATCAGTTCTCCCGGTTCTTTGCTCCATGACGGCCGGATTCCAAGCCAAGTCAAAATGAATGACATGCCTACAGTGTCGGTGCAGATCAATGCCCTCTTGACCTACGGACGTGCAAATCAAGATCTCTGGCAACAGCGGTGTGTTGAAGCCGGAGAAAATGCGCTCCCGCGTTTTCTTGTCCTTGCTACCATGTACTCCGGATACTAAGGCAACAAACTGTTGGTCACGGAGTTTCGTGGCATCAAAGAGTGCAAATCTAGCCGAGGAGTTATCCGTAATGCTTCCGCTAGCCGCTACGAGGTCTTCAAGGAAAACTGCAATTCGGTCCGCCATGCTCTCTCTTTGACGCGGAAGGGGACCGAAAAACTTCTCAACCAAAAGTTCGCCCCAACCGGAATCGTCTCGTTCCTTCTCGCTGGGAAGAAGTCTCAGAAGGACTGACTCACGCAGGACAGCTCTTCGTATCGCCTGAAACGTCGCGCGGCGCGATTCCCAATCCAGAACTCCATTGGTGTATGTAAGTCCGAATGCGTGCTTTTGCATCTCACGAATTGTTCTGCCTATGGGATCCGTTTCATTTTTTGCGTTTTCCCAATTCTGCTTTGGATCAGTGTACAACCAAAGATTCGGGCCTTTCTCGTATACGTCCAAAATCGGAATGCGATCTTGACCATGAGTGCGACTCCTTCGCTTTACGAGTTCTCTTGCTAGTTCTTCCGGAATCGAAAATCTAGGATTGTCGACGTAATCATAAACGGTGTGAACTCCACGTTCGTCAAAGTGAGCAGAGTCTTCTCCGGAGTCGTCATCGCCTTGGCTTGACACCAGGCCATATGGTCCGCGAACCCATTCGATATCCGCGATAGCTTGAAGCATCTCCTTCAATTTCCCACGCGGTTCTACGTGGGAGATAAGACGTCTTGCGATTGCGCATTCCGTGGCTCGGTGCACGAATACCCGGTCAACTCTTTCAGAAAGTAGATCGACATCAAACTGACCAGCGATCTCTGCCAATACCAACACGTCCTCATCCGTCAACCTCAAGGCATCGGGGACAAGTTTGATTCGTGATAGATCATGAAGTTCCGTCGACCACAACATCGACCATAGGACTCTATCCATACCTAGCACCACGAGGTCGCGGTCTCTACCCGTCAAACGAGTCCTTAGCGATTTCATCGACTCTGGTCCCCCCATACACTTGTCGCGCCGACGATTTAGCTCTTTGCGGATTCGTTCGCCAATGATTTCGTGTAGCCGTTTTGCGGAGTTAGTTCGAAAACAAAAGATTAGTGTCTTCTCACCCGCTTTCCAATTCTCTAACGCAGCATCGACAACTTCTCGTACCTTAGGGTGCTTGGGATCATGCTTTTCGCTTACCATACCCATCAACAGATCAAGATAAATCTTGCCTAGCTCGGATCCAGCTAAACGATTCCGCACCGCCTTACCTTCCGCACTATTAATCAGCGTTGAGTAGCAACCAGTTAACGCACTTCCGAGCGAGGACCTTCCCTTGCCACCTTTCATCTCCGATACACAGCGCATCAAGAGGTAGTGGGGCAGCTCACCATCGCCCTTCACATCCATACCGTGGGAGGAATGGAGCACGTGCCGATCGAGTCTGCCCAGTGACGTCACATTCTGTGCCTCGAATTCAATTCCTACGCGAAAGTGCCTATGGCCCGTCTGTCTGCGGTGACGGATGACAATTGCACCGAGCTCATTTGACAGGTCTGCGTTATAGACGAACAATCGCAACGACTCTCGAATGAGCTGACGTATTTCCGGCTCGATTTCGAGCACCGCAGGTTCGATCAACGAATCAATTTCCGATTGATTGCTTACTCCGGTCTGACCAGCCTTCGCAAATAGCACTTCTCTTACATTCGCAACATTGTTCGACTCCCAAGCAGATTGAATCGACGCAGTTTTCACTGTTGGCGAGAGTTTTGACCAGGCCTTCGCAAAGCCTCTACCGAACTTTGCTGCTTGGTCGAGGATCGGGCGAAGAATTTGCTCGCGGTGATTTTCAAGTCGCTTCCTCCGGAGCTCGGATTCGGCTTGACCGCGGCAGGGCTGTAGACAGTCACTCACTTTCAGGATCTCTAACATTTCCGCAGGCCGTAGTTGAAACGGCGTTGCAGACAAAAGAAGCAGTCTTCGAATACGTCCGTGAAAGATAGCAGTGAAGTCCCTGTATCCGTTGCTTCCTAACGACGGACCGTTTTTCCAATTGTGTGCCTCGTCGACAACAACCAACGGCAACGCTTTCCCCAGCAGATAGGGCATTAAACTTCGATAAAGTGAATTCAGCTGATTCGACACCTTTGAGAATAGCTCGTCGCGGCCGCGAACATACGGTTGAGCGATTTCCTTGCAAAGTTCCAGCAACGATTCCAGGCAACTTTCTGTCCGCTCGAGTTGCGAAAGAGCGGTCGCAAGTTCATCACGGGTAAATTTCAACTGCTGCTTTTCTTTGTCATCGAATTCCTCGAGTAATCTTGGGTCGCTTGGCCAACCTGAAGGCGAACCCTTCAAAAGGTTAAGCCTCAAGTCATTTCGAAATCGATTCCCCCAGTAACGAAAGATCACACCCAGCAATTGGCGTCGCTTCACATCGTAGTGTTGAAACTTACTTCCACCAAAAATCCCCATGTTAGCAATGATGATTCTTGGCCCGCTTCCTTGTCTACGGAGTTCGCAGACGAGGTCGTCAACTCGATCAACTGAAGCGGGGGTAAACCACTTGTCCGCTTGCTCGCGGAACTCTTGATGAACGCAACGCTTAACAAACTCGCCTACTTCGCGACGCCATTTTGAAAAGAGAGCTGAGTTGCTTGGTGTTACGATCAAAACCTTCTGGTAGCAGCCATGCAGATCGTCAGGTAAAGTCGCGTTTCTCATTGATTCCAACAAGGAATACGCCACGCCAAGCCCGACGAAGGTCTTCCCCATTCCAACTTCGTCGGCCAGTACTTGTATCTCCCGTTGCTGGTTTTCAGTCGTGTTAAAAAACCTGCCAAGCAACTTATCAACAGTCGTACTCTGTCGCTCCGCGTCGCGCAGATCTTTAATTCTCGTTCTATCTAGCCCAAGATCGAATTGTGGAGAACGGCTAATAGTCATTTTTCAACCTGATGATGCTTTCTAACAGCTCGTGAATAGCGTTTGAAAGCGACGGAAAGGTCGTTTGGGTGTCGTTGTTGCAGATCTTCAATAAGTTTAGATACAACCTCGGCCGCCTCATCTACGAGCGCCAGCCAGTCTTTCCTGAACGCCTGTGATGATTCACTGACGCGTGCGCTGGCTAAACAGCCAAGTATTTCAACAAGTTGAAATCCTGCTGCGGTTGGACTGCGCTGACCGCTAGCCACTGCCGAACACACTTGACGTGCGAGTGCAACGGGACTGACACTTCCAATCAGCGCTAGTCGCATGCAAGCTTTTGATGATAGGGCTGCAGCCTTTAGATCGTCATTGATGCCTTTTATGGCCTCCACGAACTCGCGAACAATGTAAGACTGAATTCTTGACGTATCAACGGTTTGCTCATCGTTGTCACTACTCTGCTGGGAGGAATTACTTCCATCGCCTTCGCCTGGATCTGGAAAAAGATCTTCCCACGTTATCTTACCCTGGTAGTATGCAATCAGGTTCTGTTCTTCCGGATGCCCCGAAAGTGGACTAATCGGCAGGTTAGGTCTTGCTTCGGCCGAAACGTTGATTGGGAACGAGCGACCTGGTTCAAAATCCCACCAGCGAACATGGACTTCTTGGCTCTTCAAAAGTTTCGCGAGATCCGATTCGGTCAAGCCGATGCGATACTCTGGCATGATCGCGTCTCCTACGCTCCACCGAAATAAGATCTCGGTATTGGATTCCGAGGATAGAAACGCAATCTCAAAATTGCCTACGACAGTCGTTTGGTCAACGCTTAGAACTAACTCAAGAAGCTCGTTCGAATCCTTCTTCGGAACGAGAAATAAGTTGGTGAGGAATACGGGCCAAGGGAGATCATCCGGGGATGGTTCAGGCGATGCGAGCTTTCCGGCGGCTGCACCCGACAGCGGTACTCGATCTCCAATTGTCTTTGGAATCAAACCTCGAAGCATATTACTGTCGCTCAGCAGAATGATCCCCGCTTCGATGTTGGCGGAATTGACTTGTGGCAGGAAGCCCCAGCCTCGATTCGTGAAGTTTGCAGACCCCATGTATGCCATGGACCGGCCGCGACCTTCGAAAAGAACGACTTTCGCATGTAGGGCACGGGTACCGACGAACCCATCTCCCATGTTCATATCTGACGGTGGAACGCGTGGATCAACCGCAATGGCAAAAGCGTTGACACCCAAGCTGCTCGCATCAAAATCCTTGAATGAATCGGGCAAACGGGGCTTATAAGCGGTTTGTGTGTCTGGTGCTGCTTCGGTTAGCAAATTCAATTCCACGTCCGAAGCAAGACTATTTGACGCCTTTAGCTCTGCAATCAGCAGAGTTACGGGACCACCGGTGTTTTGTTCTTCTGACCAAAACGGCGACACTATCGTGATGCGATGAATTGGCTCATTCTGCGGCCATCGACTGACCACTTGTTTCCAAAGCGGATTGACTCCTCCTCCCCAGGCGAACCATTGACTATCACTAATCCCGTTCGACTGCCACTTTTTCAGTTGTTGAGTTGCCAGCGAACAGAGGGAAGCCGTACTATCCGTCCTTCGATCTGAAAACAGTTCGTTGAAACCACTAATCGCTTGAAGGATCAGCGATGCATCTATGGGCTTCTTGGCCGACGCTGTGAGTACGGCGACAATCTCACGATTTCTCCGGTAACCTGGCTCAGTGAGATTTGCGCTGCCAACAATAAGCCGGACAGATTCTTCATAGACGCACAGAAGGATCTTTGCGTGTAGAAGCCGTCCATTGTTGAAGGTAGTGGGTTGAACCTCAACTCGAAGGGAACGCGGGCGACCTCGATACGGGCGAGCATCAACCAAGAAGCTCGCTGCCTCAAGCTCTGCGAGGTGCTTCTCCAAAACGATTCGACTCGTCCAGTTCCGATCGTCCCATGCACCCAGTCCAAGCACAGTTGGTAAGAAATCGGTTTCAAGAAACTCGGGCTGCATCTCATAAGATGTCGCAAGTACGCCAAGAAGTCGGCCAAACGAAGGATCCGACGACAATCGATCCATTAATTTGCGATCACCAGGCGACGACTTCCTTTTCGTGCTCATTCGATCTCCGATGAAGCCAAAAGTGCGTCGGCGGATGCAAGTCGATATGGGTGCGGCACGATACTATCCGGAGAGGTCGCTTCTTTGTTCAGACCACCCACCTTTGTCATAGTCATGCAGATCCGGTTGCCTGTTATCTCAAGCCAAGGCATTTTTCTCCGCCCTCGATCAAACTTACCCCGCTGTACGTCATCATGATGCTCCATGATTGCCAGCGCCAATTGCTTGTTTGATCCGCAGGATGAGGTTGCGAGTTCAATGAATCGGCGTGCCGGCTCCAGCCTATTTATGTTCTCCCTGAACAACTCGGACTGTCCGCTATCCATTGCATTTGTAAATCGCGAAGCTGCAGCGGGGAGCCCCTCGCGTACGATTGGTAAGACATCATCGCCAACCAGATCTTCGAAAGTTACCGATGCCGCGGGCAGGGTTTTGCAAAGCCACAGCAACCGCTCAAACCCCAATGAAAGTAAACGAAAGCACTCTTCGTAAGCCAAAATAGTTTTGACCGTTTCAGCAAGATCTTGACTCTCTGGCTCAGAAGTCAACGTGGGCAACAGTCTGGCTAGACGCTTTAGTTCCGTGTCACCTTCGTCCTGAAACGGGTGCTCAGTAAGCGCAGCAGACATGCGAGCACGTACGGGATTTCGAATGAGCGCATCTCGAAAGCATTCACCTTCGATAGGCAATACGTCTCCGGATACATGCGATCGTTGTCCCCACTCCGCAAGTTTGTTTACCGGTACTTCTCCACCATTCGCAATGGCTTTCCTCAATATTTGTGGCATTTCAGATTGGTCAATAAATCCTTCAGCTAGTTTTTCGCCTAGGTCTGGTGTCAATGAGAAAGTCTTGCGATCGATAAGCCGCATACCGTCAGCAACGGAACCATAGATGCCAACTACGCCATAGGGAACTTGGCGAGACAGGAGTTTGAAATCAGCATCGGTACGAGCTGAACCAACACGGAGTAATGATTCGGCTGCGTTCCGGGAATAAGTCACGCCTCTAATACCGGAGTCTGAAAGTTCATCACCGTTGTCAGAGCTTTGAATTGCCAAAACGTTCGCCAAAGCCCAAAACCGTTCGATTCGTAGAATGCAATCCAATCGACTCTGATACTGGACTCTAGGCGGCGAATTGGCATCAATTGTCGCAAGAAAAGCTCCAGCGCAGAGAACGGAGAAATATCTTGGCTTATCAGCAACGTTTGTTAGGCCTGGCAGTATCTTGTCAGCCAAAAGCAGGTAGCCGCGTTCGAACCCGAGTGGGTCCAAGCTTCCACCCGGTAGGTCAGACGGATCATAATCCGTCAAGAAAATCGGAAATGACTCCGACTCTGCTGAAATGTGCTTTGAGGTTTTCGTCGCCATTAATTTCAAACTATGAATTGCTACAAGTTACTCAAGGCCATCCTTCAGCTGTCCACCAGCAGCGGCCAACTTCTCCTCATGCCAATCTTGATAAGTCTTGCTGGTCCCTTCTACTCGCCACGAGCCTGTGCGACCGCTGACGTTGCCTGCGTTGACAATAACTGCTCCGGCGGTTGGGCTTGAGAAGGCGACGTTCTCTGCAAACACGTAGAACTCAGGTGAGTCGCAGGGTACAAGCTTCTTTTCGAGGACGAGTTGATCGCGGAGACCACGATAAGACGTCCAGCCTTGTGGCCCAGTAACTCGGGCGGTGGAGCCTTTGAAGACGACGAACTCGCCATTGATCTCCTGGGCTTTTGCCGATGCGCCGGATGGTGAGTAGGTGAAGATCGGAGAAGCGTCCGTCGTTACTCCGGTTCCTCCGGGCTGGATCACTGGCTTGGCCTGTAGGAAGTTGAACCCAAGTACTGGAAGGACGAGCTGCATCTGCGAGATGAAGTACTCCATGTCCGCTATATCTGATTCGGGAAGCGGCGGAATGGGAGGCGCGGTTCCGTTGTGAATGGTCGCCCGGTCGGCCTCTTCTGCCAACGTGATCAAGCGACTCTCTATGTATCTCCCATGAGACTTAGTGATGTTTTGGTCCTTGCTGATGATGACAGCACAGCGCACCCAGAACTCCTTCGACTCGTCGTCATCATGAGCAGTCAGTCGTTTGAAGACGTTGTCACCTTCGCCAACGTAAACCTTGTCTCGCGCAGGATTCTCTGGATCGGGACCTAACAGGCAATAGACGCCGGTGCGTTTGACTTCTTCACGCTTCGCAAGTTCAGCCAGCATCGATCGCGGCGCGACAATGATCTTGCCCGTCCAGTTGATGATCTCAGCGGTCAAGATCTCGGAGGGCTGGCCGTTGACCAGATGGATGCGAATTGTTTTCCCGTTCATTTAATGTACGTCCTTTATGATACTAGTCGAATCGCGTTTTTGACTAATTCATCATCATTTGCAACAAAGTCGTAAAGGCGGTCCAGAAAAATGTGGAGAGGACGCTTCGCGATATACCTACGGAACGACAATGATCGGCCAAGCAGATATTGTCGCACCGCATTTTCATCCGCGTTTACATCGCCTTGCCTTACTTGGTCTGCAACTTCGTCGACAACATCCTGTACCTTAGACTCCAAAGCTTTTCCCCAGAAGTCTTCTGTAATCTTGAACATGGAATCGAGGTTGTCAACGCGACGCTGTTCCTTGCGATCTACGGCCACCAGTGACAGTGACAGCCGTCGTCCCTGATCGCGAAATGCCAATTGGTAGCGACCGATTGCGGGCCGCAGACGAGGGTGAAAGTACGTCGCGGCTTGGTCAGCGTCGTCCCATTCTAGCGGCACCCGATCGCCCTTGTGGGATGTAAATTCATTTGAATCGTGACAGGAGGGAATAAAGTTGTCAGGGTGAACGGACAGAAATGGAAACGAGCTCTTTGGCAGGAAGTGATCGACTTCGACGTTCTGTATGGATGTGTCGCAATACGGGCAGATAGTTGGAGTTGCGCCCCTCAGATACTCTTTGCGAGTCACAGTGACAGCGCATTCCAGCATTGCCCCAGGACAGCCCTTAGCGGGATCGAGGCCGGGGGCGTAAAAATCGTTCAACAAGTTTCTTGCGGCTTTTCGAAAGTCCGTCGCTTCCCAGTAAGTCCTATCGGACTTTTCAAGTCGAATGGTAGGTTGACCACCGTACAGCTCCGCAAAACGGACCTGCTCTTTCATCAAGTCGAGTAGCTCTCGCTTCGCCCCCGCATCAGCTTTGCCGATAATCGTCATCCACCACTGGCGCTGACCAATACTTTGCTTCGAGATGATGCCATTTTTGTCGCGAACCTCTACGTTGATCTTGTCGTTTTTCCAGAACTTGTTGATCCATGCAGGATCGACAGTTGCGGGCCACACATCGACCTTCAGCCAGTCCAATGAAACTATTGAATCGGCCGGCAGCGCGCACAGCTTTTCCATAAGCGTTTGCTGAATCTCAACGAGCTTGAGCAACGCGTTTCGTAACGGTGAATTAGGAATTGGGTGCAGCATTGTTCAGTTCGTCGAGAATCTTTTGGAGTTTAGCCATCGGCCAACCGTTGCCAATATTGGCGAGAAGCGTTTCCAATTCACTCACAGTGTTATCTGTTCCGCGCTCCATGTACCACCGAAGTGCTTGCTCGGAACGACTCCCGATTGATGCCTGCATATCGAAAACGTGAGTCATCACTTGACTTGGAGAAGCGCCAAAGGTCGGAATCGTCACCGGTTTCAGGACCGACTTGCCATCTTCGCGAATTAAGCGGATGATCTCGCTCGCGAATGCGTCAGTCAGGGCGATGCTCGTGTGCGTCGCTACGATGACGTGGGCTGCTGTGGATTTTAGAATGTTGTCATCGACAATGTCGATAATCTCTCTCTTCCACGAGTCGTTGAAGTGAGTTTCCGGCTCGTCGAGAAGTAGAAGGCTGCCATGCTGATTGCTCAACAGCATCAGCAAGGCCATCCGCCCAAGCAGCATCTGCTCGCCATCACTTAGGTCCTCCCAAGTTACGACGACATCATCCAGTTCGCCATCACTTGCCTGCATTTGAGTGACGCGTTTGACTGTGACCGAAACATCTTCGATCAATCTAGCTTGCCGCCAACACTGAAGACGATCAAAAGCAGGCCAACGCGCGAACTCGGGTTCTTTGTTTGATTCGTATCGACTGGTTTCATCAGTGCAGAGCGTTCGTAGGACTGCTTGAGCGCCAGATGTGCTCCCTTCTACCCTATCAATGACTTCGTTTACTTGAACGGGGATGTCGCGTTTACCATACGCGGTCTTGATCGTCTCTCGGACCGAGATGGGGCGTGGGCCAAGATTGATGATGAGTTGCCGACGCTTCATCGGCTGGCCAATAACTTCCTCTGCCAAGGCACAAAGGACTAACAATTGTGCTCGCCATTCTGAATTCATCTTTTCGATGAAGTCGTGATGTAGCTTTGGATATTGAATGGTCAAGTGCGTGGGAAACCACCAGTCGACTTCATTAAACAGTGTGCGCGAAGTCTTATCATCGGGACGAACACCCTTTCGCTGAGCCTCGACCTGTCGAATCAATTCCTCGCGAAAGAGAATACGTTCCCGACCATCCCGAAGTCTCGTAGCCTCGCCAGCTAATACCGTCAAACCAAGTGATGTTGCCGCAAGCTTTAGATCGATAGGTTCCAGCAGTCTACAGCGAGCTTCGAATGCAAAAGAATTTGGATCTATGAAGGCCTTTAGTGAACTGCGTGCCTTGTCGCCCATTGAATCGATGGAGGCCAGTTCCTTATGCACATCCCAGCCCCGCGGACGCTCATCGTCGGGGACCAATTCGTTTGTTAATGCCGTAAGGTCTTCAGATGGAAGTTCCGGCTCTCGGACACGATTCCAGATCGCAAGTGAACCGGAAGTGTAGACCAGCATCGGCTTGGGCAAAGAAGTAGCGACCTTATTGTTTCCCTGTAATTCATTCGATCGAATAAGTGTGCCGAGCTCAGCAGTTTCTTTCTCGTTCTCACTATCGGCTAACCAATCAATCCATCCCGACCAATCACCATGCAGCGTTTCATCAAGCTGGCCGTTCGTGTTTGCGATGAACAAAAAGCCACCTGAGGCTGAGTCGCCTTTATGGTGAAAGACACATGTCCGCCAAAATCCGATTCGCGTTCCGGGCAAATCGTAGACGATTGTCACAGGGAAGGAGAATGGAATCCGAGGATCGATAGACTTATTGTTAATTCCTTCAAGCCAACGAAAGGTTTCGTAGATCGCTCGGAGTAAACTACTTTTGCCAGTGCCATTAAGGCCTACAACGAAATGCAGATTGCCTTCGCGATAAAGCTTACCGGTTTGGCTGAACAACGATTCGCGGTCGAAGCGTACTATGAGGTTCTTGAGAACGCCGTAGTTAGTGTCTGTCCGGAAATCTAAAACGCTTGTAATTTTGGGTTAAAATTGAAAAATAGCTCCTCGAAGACCGAACCCGCAAGCGGGTTCAAGCGTTGAATTTGTTGACAAAAACCAATTCCAACAACAAATCTTCGAGGAGTATACCGTGGTTCGCAAGCACTATCAGCCGCAACACCGATTCGATAATAGCCCGATCGCCAATGTAAAGCTCAACCTGGAATGTCGCGATGAAATCGTCCCCATCTTGTTTGGGCTGCAGCATCTTTATAACGATAGCAAGCTGCGCCGAGAAGCTGTCCAGTTGATCGCTATGGATATTAATGAAAATTCTCGTAGAGATGTTGGACGGCCCGGCATCGATGATTGGCACGTCGTTGTGCTCGCGTCCGTTCGCCTTGGCTGCAACTTTGATTATGACAAGCTGCAAGACCAAGTCGAGAATCATCGTGCACTTCGCGGCATTATGGGGATCGGTGAATGGGAAGACACCGATGGATTCACGTTCCGACGCATCCGCGACACGCTCTGCCAAATCAAACCACTTACTCTTAGCAAAATCAATGATCTCGTTGTGCAAGCTGGGCACGCGATCCAACCCGACGCGGCGTCTTCTGTCCGAGCCGACTCTTTTGTCATTGAAACCAATATTCACTATCCCACTGAAAGCAGTCTTCTCTTCGATGGTGTCCGCAAGTTTGTGCCGTTGTGCGTTGAATTGGCTCGCTTGTTTGAAATCGATGGCTGGCGTCAATCGGATCATCTGGTCAAGAAGATTAAAAAAATCAAACAGAACATCGGGCGCATCGCGGCGAGTAAGAGTCAACTCAAGAAAGACGCATTACAGTCGTATTACAGGGACATGCTTGAACGCGTTCGTCAATTGTTACAGCGTTCCGGTGAACTCGTAAAAACCATTAAAAACAGGTCGTGTTCCCCCGAAAACGCCCTGCAAATCGTCGCGATTGAGCATTGGATAAATCTGACAGAGCAAGTCAGCGACACGGCACGTCGGCGAGTCCTACTCGGTGAAAAGGTTCCCAATTGTGACAAACTATTCAGCATGTTTGAGACTCACACGCAGTTGTATCGTCGGGGCAAAGCGGGCCAAGTGAACCAATACGGACGCCTAGTGCTGGTGTTTGAGGACAACGCTGGTTTCATCAGTCATTACCACTTGATGGACCGCGAGGCGAAAGACCAAGACGTGGTGGTGAAACAAACCGAGATCGCGCAAAAGAAACACGCTGGTCAGATCGAAACCGCCTCGTTTGATCGCGGCTTTCATAGCGAAGAGAACGAAGCGGCATTGATTAAAATTGTGGATGATGTCTGTGTTTTACCAAGGCATCCTGGACAATATGCCGAACGGCTGAAGCAGGGTTCGATACAGTTTCATCAAACACGCCTGCGACACAGTGGCGTGGAGTCGGCGATCGGTGCGATGCAACGCAGCAATGGACTTAAGCGTTGCCGTGATCGAAGCGAACTTGGTTTTGAACGTTACTTGGGTTTGGCTATACTGGGGCGTAATATTCATACTCTTGGCAAGCTCTTACTTGCCATGCATCATAGTCAGGCTGCTTCAGCGCAGAGCAAACGCGACGCAGCATAATCTGCCGCGCGAGTCGTAAAAAACAAAGCTATAAGGAACTGCTTGGCTACCGGTCTGCGCGTAGGACGAAATTCGACGGCTGGTTGCCTCTCGTCGATTGCAATTCTCTGGATCGAAAGGCTGATTGCATTAATTCTTCAACGCGATAATCCCCCCGAAATCGGGGAAAATCCAAGTTCGAACCAGTTTCCGGACAGACACTAACTAAAACAATACTGCGAGGCGAAGTCGACCGTTTTGAAATGAACGATCGTTCCTCGTCGCCGGTTGCTCG
Source organism: Pirellulaceae bacterium (assembly GCA_041741715.1). Taxonomy (GTDB): domain Bacteria; phylum Planctomycetota; class Planctomycetia; order Pirellulales; family Pirellulaceae; genus Aureliella. The sequence continues at coordinate 27,042 of JBGSJT010000150.1, forward strand.
GTAACGCGCTGCGAAAAAGGGTAGATATGGGGCTTTTGCTGAATTGTAGCAATCGACGCAGAGTGCAAGTGGGAGTTGTTTTGGCGCTTTTCGCGGTCACTCTGCTGCTTGCTAATGTTGTCCCTAAAGCATCGTGCAGAATGCCCGCTTCTCACGACGGCGAATTGGCTTCGTACTCAAACGGCGAACTTCACTACGGTTGGCCAAAAACGTTTCGAATTGAAACCATATCGCAAGAAACGAACTACGAAACGTTCCTGGAGCCCAGGTACTCGATAGGCCATTTGCTTAGGCAGCAGCCGTTTAAGTTGGCTACAAGCCGTTTCTCAGGGTGGGTGTTTGCATCGAACATGGCTATTGCCATATCAGCACTGATGTTGCTAACGATTGCTGTCGAATGCCTTACCGCCAGGAGATTTTCAATTCGATTAGTCCTCGTCACAATTACGCTCGTGGGCATCCTTATTTCCTCGATACTTTGCGAGAGCCTCTTTTGAGCATCGCATCATTGTGTCCCGGAAAGTCGGCACCCGGTGCAAACGTACTGCGGCCTGATCGCTGTTCACTTCGAGTCAACCAGCCCTTGAAGGGTGAACTTGGACGACATCAGTGCCATGTTTTTTGCTCCGGGCTGCGTGCTTTCGCTGGGGCGCTGGATAAATTCAGGGAATTTGACCCCGGCGAATAGATCCAGGTTGGGAGACTGGCCCGCTTTGGCCAGAGCTTGCTCGATGGTTTCATCGCCGCCTCTCATTAGCATGCCTGGAACGTTTGACCCCCCGGTGCTCCATAGCTCCTTGCCGTTCCATGTCATTTTTATATTGGACTTGTATTCGTTGAATACATAAGAGCCACGAGCGATATAGCTGATCGCCTCCTGCTTGGGGCCACTGATCGCGCCGGCGATCTTAATGGGCGCACTGGGGTCGAGCTGATAGCCTGAATTCTTGATTGCGGTCTCAAGGCCTGCTTTCACCTGGGCTTGATACTGACCGGCTCCACTGACGTCGACGGCTACTTGTACACCTGGATGCACCAGGAAAACCGTTGGGTCGCTTTGGGCTTTGGCCAACAGTTCCTCGGCCGCGGGATGCGGGAACTTGGCGGGCACCAGCAAACCTCCATTCTGTTCTTGAACACCAATAAAGGAAGTTCCTCCGAGCGTGGTGATGGCGTTAGCCGCTTCGTAGTCACACACCTGAATCTTAGTGGGAAGGTGTACCAACAAACGATTATCGAGGAGGGCAAAATCTTCGTGAGGATAACTTAGCGCATTGGTTGCAATCGGGACATCGGAGAAGTGCATGTCGACCTCCCACTCGCCAGTTTCTACGTTGAACAGGCGGATTTCTCCGACCGCAGTGAACAGAATGCGTTTACCACTCGGACTCCAGCACACACGATTCCAGCCGATGCGGGCGGAGTTATCCAGTGCCGAAGAGCCAAGGACTTCGCCACTGCTTGCGTTGACTACCAGCAAGGTCTTGTCGTCCGAAAGAGCGATGAGTTGTCGGTCGAGCGAGACGGCCATGGCGAACGAGCTATCGTCCATGCGCGCGTGCCATATCGGTTCACGCTTAAAGATATCCCACAATACGACATGGCCTTTGTCGCTCAGGGTCAACACGGTGTTTTCTGAAATAGGTTCCGCAGCGAAGACGATGGCATTCTGGCGTTTGCCCCGATCTTCTTTGTCGTTGGGATACGGAATCCAACTGGGCGTCCGTACTATCTTTTTGCCTTGCAGGCGCCAGACCTGGAGTTGATCGGGTGTTTCGTATCCCCCGCGTTCATCGCTGGCGCCGACCATCAGAACCGCACTGCCACTGTCGAGCAGTACGATGGGACGCATGTTCGCTTCGACCTGTTCGGAGTGGATCGCTTTTCCGGACACTAAGTCAACCAACGAGAGCCGACTGGCAGGCTTAGGGACGGCGAAGGAGGCGGTGAATCCAATGGCGGCCCGACGGCAAACGGCGTTGACGGCCAGCGGGTGCATTCCCTCATGGAAATTCGTTTTCTTAGGAAGCGGAGCTCGCTTCGGTTCAAAATCCAGTTCGCCACTTTTCGGAAGCGGGACAGCCCACTCCACGCCCGGCGTGGTGAGGACTTCATCGGCCACATTCCAGTCGACTTCTTTGGGAGTTCCCCAGCCCCCACTGGCACTTCCACTCGCCACGTTCCCTGGGTCTGCTGCATTGGATGACGCAGTAGGGGGAGCTACACGGCTTGCATTGCTTGTGCCGGAAGTGGCATCGGCGTCATCGATCATCTCAAAGGGATTATCGGCGGCATTGAGAAACGCTTGATCGGCAGCGCTCAACCGCGCAAGAGGAATACGCACGGTTTTGCCCGCTTCGCTCTCTAGAATCACGTTGCCATCCGCGACCTCGAGCAGTTTCGCCGTGACCTTGAAACGTCCCGTCGCATCGCTCCACTGACGCAACTCATCCGTCTGGAACGCATGCACTTGGGCCGACAGCCAAACGCTAGCCAAGCCGCTGATGAAGATGGCGTAAAGCAGCCTTCCGCTGCGACGATGTTCAGACATTGGCTGCGACATAGAAAACTCCTTGATCAGAAAAAAAGTTGTTGGGATAGATCGCAGGCCGATAGATCTCCACAAAGTCTTCCCAGGCACCTTCGTCGTCGGAGCAACAAACCCGCGCAAGCAAACTATGACGCGTTTCAGGAACTGACGAATCGATCGACACGGCGGCTTCGCTACTCTGGTTTGGCCCGACATTATTCCCGTAGTGGACGAGGCAACGAGTCCCTCCAATCACACAGTGGACGAGGCAACGAGTCGCTCCAATCACACAGTGGACGAGGCACCAAGCGAGCCCTCAATTATAGCTACGAAAAAGCCGGTCGCCGCAGTTTTCAGTGGATATCGACCTTGACTGGGCCCAGTACCTCGGGCTTGGGGGTGATGCCCAAGCCGGGTGCATCGCTGGCTGCCATGGTTCCATTCTGGCGTTGCGGAGCGCCGTCGGCCACGCTGACCGTGACGTAGCTGTTGAAGTCGGTGCTGGTAAAGCGATACGCCTCGGGGGTGCTGTGGGCTAAGTGGGCGATGGCGGCGGTCGTGATGTCGCCACCCCAACTGTCTTCCCAGGTCATGGCGATCCCCATCGACACGCACAGATCGCGGGCTTGCTTGGCCTTGGTCAAGCCGCCGAGCTTGCTGATCTTTAAGTTGACGACATCCATCGCTAGGTCGGCCCGGGCTCGTAAGAGCATGTCGAGTCCATCGATGTTCTCATCGAGCACGAAGGGGTGTGTGGTATTGCGGCGGACCGCCAAGCACTCTTCGTAGCTCAAGCAGGGTTGTTCGATGTAGACATCCAAGTCGCTGACGGCGCGGACGACGCGCATCGCCTCGTGCTGAGTCCAGCCGGTGTTTGCGTCGGCGACGAGTCGATCGCTGGGGTCGAGGATGTTGCGGGCGGCGCGGATGCGCTCGATGTCGGTATCGGGATCGCCCCCCACTTTTAACTGAAAGCGGGTGTAGCCTTGAGCGCGATAGCTCGCCACATTTTGAGCCATTTCATCGGGAGGGACCTGCGAAATCGCCCGATACAAACGGACGCTCTCACCGCAGCGACCTCCGAGAAGGGTGCAAACCGGCAAGCCGGTCGACTTGCCGAGAATGTCCCAGCAAGCTTCGTCGATTCCCGTTTTCACGTACGGATGCCCCTTGAGGGCTGCGTCCATGTGTTGATTCAGTCGCCCCAGTTCGCGTGGGTCGAGTCCCAGCAGGTGCGGTCCCAACTCGAGCATGCCGGCGCGAACCCCTTCCGCATACGCGGGCAAATAAAACGGTCCCAAGGGACACACTTCGCCGTAGCCCACCAAGCCACATTCGGTTTCAACACCAACAATCGTGCTATCAAAGACGTTGACCGACTTGCCACCCGACCATTTGTAAGAGCCCTCGACGAGTGGCAGGTCGACGCGGTGAGCAAAAATGCGAGCAATTTTCATAGGTGCTTAGCCATAGAAGGAATCAAGAGTGGTCCTGCGGAGGGCTCGGTATTATACAGTGTCTAGGCGGTAAGGCACCCGCCCTGTAACTTATCCCGACATACGATTTTTTGCGACGAGGCCTAAGCACAATGCTCACTGCGCATACGATTCCGCTTCGCGTCCGTTACGACGAATGCGATCCGATGGGCTTTGTCCATCACTCCAATTTCATGAAGTACTTTGAGATCGCGCGGACCGATTTGTTTCGGGCTGCCGGTGGCAACTATCGTGACTTTGAAGCAACAGGACTTTTGGTCGTCGTCGTGCGAATTGACTGTCGCTACCACAAGCCCGCGCGGTACGACGACGAGCTGGAGGTTTGCGTGCGGATCGAACGGATCACGGAAGCTAAGATCGAGCAAAGTTATCGGGTGGAACGGGGAAGCGAACTGCTGGTGTCCGCCAGCGTGACGCTCGCCGTTATCGATCGCTTGGGGAAACTGCAACGGGTGCCTGAAGCGCTGCGGTAGAGAGTTGCCCTTTTCGCGGATGACTGGCTGTAAATTTAGGTGTTTTAAGTGTGCTAAAAGCCCTTAGGCAGTTCGGGAGACACCTGCGATCGCTTTAAATACAGACGATTAAGGCCCCGTCAAGAGCGATTAAATCTCACTAGACTTCCTAGAGTCGCGAGTGTGTCGCCCGTTGATCGATTTACGCGAGAGAAAAGTCCTTTTCGACAAGGTTTACCTAGTGTGACTCAACTATCTTCCGAGGACTATCCGATACTACCGGCACAACCAGATTTTTGTGCGTGCATCCGGTATGAATAGGACCGGCGCGTGGGGGCGATTCCGTTATGCTACGGTGGAAGGTAGTTATGTCGTTGCTCAATTTAGCTTGGCGATTTATCGCTGCGGTTACATGCATTGTAACCGCCCCAGTGGTCGTAGCGGA
>JBGSJT010000151.1:0-37026 GCA_041741715.1 Pirellulaceae bacterium
AGAGTTGGTTTTATCTACAGCGTCAGCGCGCGGTAGCAATTCGGCACGCTTCTGGAGATAAGGTGGTCGCATTGATCGAGATCGTGTCGCGCTCCAATCGTCATTCGTACCAAGCGCTGTGTGATTTCGCTGACAAAGTGATCGACGCGCTCAAGGCGGGCGTGCATGTCGTCGTGATCGATGCTTTCCCACCAGGACGACATGATCCCGATGGCCTACATGGTTTTATTTGGAGTCGTTTGATGGCGGGTGACTTCGCGGGGGATGACAAGCTGCCGTTGACGCTCGTCTCCTACACCGCCGGGCATCCAATTCAAGCGTGGATTGAGCCCATCGCTGTCGGCTCCACACTGGCCTCAATGCCGCTCTTTTTGACTCGCGAGTACTACGTACCATTGCCGCTAGAAGAAACGTACCTTCGCGCATGGAACGGCATCCCCGCACGTTGGCGCGATGTGATCATCGGGCAACAGGCAAGTTGACTCGCGAAGCCACTTTGTTTTCTTGCTTTAACTTTTTGTGGAATATCTTTTTGTTAGCGACTGTCAGTCTAGATTTAGTGCTTACTTCGCGCCGTTGCCACTGGTGGTATGTTGCATCTGAACATCGAGCCACGGACAAATTTTCTCAGCCCACTTGGCGGCATGCTGGCGCAGTCCCTCTCCGCTGAAGTGGACCCCTTTTCCATTGGCTTGTCGCAATTCGTCCTTCAATGCGTCGCTATCTGGCCCCTCCAGAGCGATACCGTCACGCCACAGCGACGCCTGGGCTTCACGAATGTCTGGTGATGCTTCGTCTCCTGGCGCATGATAGCTGACTTGTGCCACCAACCACGGTATCTCCCAGCCGATCTCACGACGGGATTGCCGAATGATCTGTTCCAAATAGTCGCGATACAGTTTGCCAGATAGCGTGCGCGTCGGGTCTTTCTGGTTCGCATCACTTTCTCCCTGATGCCACAGGACTGCACGAAAGCCATTTGGTCCCAAAGATTTCAACCGTGTCACGAACATCGCGAACGCCTCACCGTTGCTGGCCCACTGTCCATCTGAAAGCCTTTCAACTCGGCTTTCGATCGTTGGCGGATTGGGAAAAATTGAATCCTTCGGTAGCCACTCGCGTACGCTGGTCGCTCCAATCCCACACGTGATAAAACCAATCGGAACATCGTATTGTTCGGCGAGCGCATCACCCAATGGCGGAACAAAACTCCCGCCGCGCCCACTCGCACCGGGTTGTGGATCAGTTGCTAAGTGCCATTGTGTTCCGTCAAAGTTGACGACGCGGTCCGATTGCGGCGTCTGTTTCTCTTCCCCGTGATTGGCCGAGTTTGATTGGCCCGCTACAACAAAGACCTCGCCAACTCCTACACGTTCAATAGTTGCTGTCCCAACAGGGTTCCCTGTTTCGTCAACTGCTCGGACCTCAAGCTGATACCAGCCACCAGCAGGCAACGTCAGGCTCCCCGTGAATTCGCGTTCGTGAAGATTTGCGGCGATGTTTTTCCAATTCGAATTTATTGCACCGCGAAACACCCGTGCCTCGATGCGCACCCGGCTGTTAACGTCGACAGCCAGCCCTCCTGCGATTGGCACAATTCCCTCTCGAAGCGATGTCTGCTGCACCACTTGCAAATCGAGCGGCGAAGTTAGTGTCAGGGCCGTATCGGGATGCGATTGCGAAAAAGCCAGTGGAACCAGCAGCCAGCCAACCGCTATTGAGCATGTGCATTTCGCTAGGTAGCCGTGACTCATGATCTGCTCCAGAGGTAAATCTCACGTGTTTCGGAGGCGAGCTCAATCGTTATTGTTGGGTTCTGATTATAACTTGTTTCGATATGAGCGAGATGCATTGGGACTGACCATCTTTTTGCCGCACATCTTTTTGTCGGAAGATGCTAGCGGTAGTGTGGGAGCAACTGTCGATTCTGGCGCAGTCCAGAAGTCATCAGGCCAAGTGCTCGGCGACAAAAAAATGTGCGGCAAAAAAATAGGCTCTTCAGAAGGGCCGCGGCGTGAGATCAGGGGTTCACCAGTTTCTAGGAGGCTCCCCGACAGGTTTGGCCGAATCGAGTTCACAATACAGTTACGGACTGTTCTTTCGTCTTTGGTTGCTCTCCACCCTGGCTGTTGAAAACGCAGTTACCATTGACTACGGGGCGGAAACGGCTTCCCCGATCGGGACTTTCACCCGATAATTCAATCGCCTTCACAGACGCACTAGCCATCACGCTCCGCGTGATGAGCGCAGTAGCAATCAATTTGACTGCGAGGCGCTCATCACGCGGAGCGTGATGGCTACATTATTTCTAGAGAGCCAGCCCGTTACATGAAAAAAATTTTACTCGTCCTAACGTGTTTGTTTCCGTCCTGGCTAAGTCTGCTGCATGCCGCAGATTCAGCTAGGCCCAATGTGCTGCTAATTATGGTCGATGACCTGCGTGACCATATCGGTTGCTACGGCAACGCGACCGTGAAGACTCCCAATATAGATCGATTGGCGGAGCGGGGAGCGTTATTCGAGCGGGCTTATGTTCAATACCCCGTGTGCAACGCCAGTCGCTCGTCTATGTTGAGCGGACTGCGTCCAGACCAAACCGGCGTCACGGACAACGCCACGCTGTTGCGCTCGAAACTTCCGGAGGTGGTTACCTTCCCACAATTGCTGAAGGAGAACGGTTGGCGCGCGGAGGCGTATGGCAAGATTTTTCATCTTGGGGGTGGTCAGAACACGGATGTTCGCGAGCAGTGGATGGATTTACCTAAATCATGGGACAAAGCCCGTGCGCTGGAGCCGACGGAAATAGGGCGCAAGAAAATCGCGGGACGCGATCTTACCGATGGTGAACTCAAATGGTGTCACTGGGGAATGATGGCTGGGGATGATGATGATCAACCCGACGGTCAAATCGCCTCGGCGGTAATTGAGGCGATGGAGAGTTCCGATGATCGGCCATGGATAATCGGATGCGGTTTTATGAAGCCCCATGATCCGTTCCTCGCGCCTGAGAAATACTTCGAACTCTATCCACCGGAGTCGCTACGGCTCTATCGCGACCCATTGCACTTGACGCTTGCACCGCCGATGGCCATTGGTTTTGGACCATTTGGCGTGGCGTTTGGAAAATTCACCGACCAAGAGCGACACGAATTTCAGCGGGCCTACTATGCGTGCACTTCCTTCATGGACGCACAGCTTGGACGAGTGCTCGACACCATGGATCGACTTGATTTGTGGAAGACGACGATTGTGCTGTTCATGAGTGATCACGGCTATCATCTTGGTGAACGCCAATGGTGGAACAAGAACACACTGTTTGACCGCAGTTGTCGAGCCCCGCTAATCATTGCCGCTCCGAGAATCCAACCCGCCCGCATGAGCGGATTGGTTGAGTTCGTCGATCTGTATCCGACGATCGCCGATTTCTGTGGCGTCACGCAGCCCGCAGGACTGGCAGGACAATCGTTGCGACCACTGCTCGAAAATCCCAGCCAGCCAGGCAAGCTCGCCGCAATTACCATCGTTACGCGCGGCAACAATTCTCGCGGCGATTCGGTGCGCACGGACCGTTGGCGGTTGACGCAATGGAGCGACGGCCAGCGCGAGCTTTACGATCATGCAAACGACCCCGAAGAAACCATGAACGTCGCCGATGAACCTGGAAATGCCAGCCTGATTGACGAATTGCTCGTCTATCTGAAACCACGTATGGGAAGGTAAACCATTTTCTACCGGCAATTTTCTACCTCCCAGCATTGCGTACTCCCTCTGCGCTTCAAACTGGTTGCGTTGGACTAGTCTGGATGATTTTTCAGGTAGAAGATAGCCGGTAGAATTTCTGCTCAAGTGTACACCGGGGGAGATGAGCAGCGGTGAGCACCGGGGACACAGCCATTTCTCGGCTTGTGTGATTGCCTCCGGTTATGACGGGATGAGCTCAGGGAGACTTGGCAGAAAAAATCTATGTGGCGGTCCAACGCGCTTTCCCCTGTTCTGTACACTGGAGGATCACCCGTAGCCAAACCAGACCGTTTCTCGATGATTTGGAGTAAAAAATGTCCAGCGAAACACGCCGTCATTTTATCAAACAAACCGGCTTGGCTACGGCCACGGCACTCGCCGCACCGGCTATTGTTCGCGGGAGAGATCTCAACAGCAAAATACGGATCGCCGTCGTGGGTATGGGGGGCCGCGCACAAGCGCATGCTCGCAGCTTGATGGAGTTGGAAAAAGAGACTTTTCTAAACATTGAGTTCGCGGGGGCTTGCGATTGTGATCAAGCGAAATTGTCCAAGGGGGTGAAAGCCTGGAGCGATCAGGCCGGACATGACATCGCTGGCTATGATGATTTGCGGCGCGTATTGGATGACAAATCGATCGATGCCGTGACGTATGCCACCCCCAATCACTGGCATTCACTTGGTGCCATTTGGGCCTGCCAAGCTGGCAAAGATGCCTATGTTGAGAAACCTGGCTCGCACAATATTTTCGAAGGTCGCAAAATGGTCGAAGCGGCTCGCAAGTACGACCGCATTGTCCAGCACGGCACCCAATGTCGTTCCTCCGCAAACATCGTTGACGGGATCGCAAAATTGCACGCCGGTGTGATCGGAGATGTCTACTTCGCTCGCGGGATCGCTTACAAAGTTCGTGGAAATCTTGGTCAGCACGCACCACGTGCCATCCCAGAGGGACTCGACTGGGACAAGTGGTGCGGACCAGCGGCGGTATCTGAATACAGCAACTTCCAACATCAGCGCTGGCACTGGTTGTGGAATTATGGCAACGGTGAGATCGGCAATCAGGGTGTCCACCAGATGGATATCCTGCGCTGGGGATTGAAACTCGATTCGCATCCCAGCAGCGTTTCTTCCGTGGGTACGAACTACATGCAAGAAAAGGTTCACCAGAGCAGCGCCGAGACGCCCGGTTTGCTCTCGTCAACCCTGAAGTGGCCCGACGGCAAGCTGATCGAGTTCGAGGTACGGGATTGGTATACGAACGCCGAGGCTGGATTTCGAGACACCTACCCGTTCGTGCAGAAAGATTTTCCCGTCGGTGCCATCTTCCTGGGGAGCGAGGGGACGATGATTTTTCCAGACTATTCCAGCTACTATACGTTCCTAGGACCCAAGCGCGAGCCAGGCCCGTCAGCGAGCGAGCCTGGCAGCCCGATATCTGACACGCCTCACTTTCGAAATTGGATTCTGGCGGTGCGTTCCCAAGACCACACAAAACTCTCGGCTGAGATTCACGAAGGCCACATGTCCGCCTCTCTATGTCACTTGGCCAACATCGCTTATCGCGTCGATCGCACTGTCCACTTTGATGGTGACCAAGAAATGTTTCCCGACGACGCCGACGCCAGCGCACTGTTAACTCGCCCCGAACGGGCTCCATTCAGCGTGCCACAAGAGGTTTAAACGGTACTACGAGTAGTTGCCAGACCTGGTAGAGTTCTAAAATTTTCGGTACCGATCAAATCTGCGCAAGTGATTCTATGTTCAAGCTGCTGATCATCGCTATTCTCTTGATTGGGCTTTTCCAGGGGCCAGTGTGGAGCAACGAATTTTTACCAGCGGTAGCGTCGCAAGATATTCCTCGGCTGATGCAGTCAACGGTATGGGTCAGGGGCTTGTCGGAAGCGGAACTCATCCGGCTGGTACCCAAACAATCTGGACTGCACTATGTGGGTTGTCCCAATTGCAGCGGAGGGCGGCAGGAGAACCAGTTAACTTGGTCACCCGAGCAGCCCGATGAAATCTACTGCCGCTACTGCCAACATCGATACCCAAGCGAAAAGTATCCGCTGACGCAAGTAGTAAACGTGCAGACTCCCCGCGGAGACACAGCTCAGTATCCTTATTGGTCTGATCACAACGGATACCGCTACTTCCTGCAGGCGCATCGGGATGATCACGTGCGAGCTTACTTGGCGGAACGCACGGAAGAACTTGCATTGTTATATATCGCGACCGCCGACGAAGCGGTCGCTAGGCGGGGAGCGGTATTACTAGACCGTTTCGCTGAAGTTTTTCCTGGCTGGTGCTACCATTATGATTTCCCATTTCAGCAAAAGCAGATTTACGACGGCGATGTTGCGCCGGCACAATTCCGCCCTGGCTACCGGACTGCGCGGTGGACCTGCTGGGCCTATTCTGATATTCCTTCGCCGCTAGTGCGGGCATACGGACTGCTGAGCAACAGCCACGCGTTTAAGCAACTTTCTATCGAACGCGGGTTGGATGTCGCGGGGCGGATCGAGCATGACCTGTTGCGCGCTGCCGCTGAACAGGTCCTCGCCAACCCCGAGCCATATACCAATATGAGCCCCAGAGCTTGGCGGGCGCTGGTGGAACTGGGCCGTGTAATTGCTGAGCCGCGATTTGTACATGAACCCATACGCCGTTTTCGTTGGCTGGTGGATAGCCAGTTCTTCTATGATGGTGCGTGGTCAGAGGGATCGGCCGGTTATGCCACGCACACGTTGGGTGGTCTAGACGAGGTGATGCGATTGGTGAAGGGTTACAGCGATCCACCCGGTTACCTGGATCCGCTGGATAGTTCTCGATTCGATAATTTCGATTTGGCCAGCAGCTTTCCTTCGATAGTCCGAGCCCGCCTGGCGTTGCAGAAAATGCGGCTTCCCAATGGTCGGCTAGTCCCCGTACACGACACGTGGTCAACGCGGAAACTAAACTCGACAGACATCACCCAGGCGTACCTCTTGCCGGCACTCGGTCACGCCTGTCTGGGAGGTGGAACGGGAGATCAGCAGACTCAGTTCCATTTAACTTGGTCAGGTGGCTATGGTCACGAACACGCTGACAACCTGAGTCTGCTGCTATTTTCCGATGGCCACGAATTGCTTTCCGATTTAGGTTACACGCATACGGCCTACCGAGCTTGGACGCAGGCCACAGCGGCCCACAATACGGTAGTCATCGATGGACAAAGTCAGACTTTCGGGAATCGGCATCAGCCAACCGATGGAAGTCTGCGATGTTTCGATGCGCGCGGCCAAAGGGTCCAAGTCGTTAGCGCGGACGGGAAGCGTGGCTACCCTGGCCTAGCCAAAACCTACCGGCGGACGGTGATCGTCGTGGACGTAGGTGAGAATCGACGATACGCAGTCGATCATTTCAAAGTTGCCGGAGGACGTACGCACGATTACTTTCTGCATGGTGACGCAGACGAACTGGCCACGCTGACCACGGAGCTCGAACTCCAGCCCATGACCACGCTGCTTCCACCCAACTTTGACTGGCAGGCACCTCGCAACGAAGGTGAAACTCGCCGAGCCGCTGAGCCCAACTATGCCTATGGATTTCTGCGCGAGCTTCAGGTGGCGACGCTTCCAACCGGCAACACTGCATCGATTACTTTCCAGGGCACGAACAGCAGCGGGCCACGCCTACGTGTTTCCATGCTGCCCGAGGTAGGGAGCCAACTGATTACTGGTGTCAACCCGTCGATTCGCCCCGCCGAAGAGGACGATGCCAAGCTGGAGCAATTCAATCGACCATTCATGGTGCTTCGACACCAGGCCGCCGACGGTCAGAGTACCTTTGTATCAGTCATTGAGCCTTACCAAGAGACACCAGTGCTCACGTCGGTCGAACGGTTTCCATTGTCGGATGGGGCGGTCGGCCTGCGAATTGCCATCGGCGAAAGAACAGATATTGTCGTGCTAGACGCTCAGTCCCAAGTGAGCGTGCCGGCAGGCAGTCAATCAACCACTTTCCAGGGCGACTATGGAGTCATGTCGCTTCGCGGTGAGGCGGTTGAATACGCCTATGCCGTGGGGCGAGGGGGTTGGACGCGTGGGGAGTACCACCTCGCTTCGACGGGCCCACTTAGCGCACCGCTCCTCCGCGTTGAAGAGCAGACATTGGTTGTGTCCACAACCGATGCTGGCCCCGAATTAGGTGATGTTGTTCGAGTCCTCACCTCCGATGGTTGGGTCTATCCCTATACGCTTACCGCAATTGAGTCGCAAGGCGATGAACTTAGGTTGACAGTCGAGGAAGGACCAGGCTTTCAATTCAATGCTGCGAATCAGATTTTGCAATTCAACTCGTTTCCGCAACGCTCGCATTCAGGCGCAGTTCTTGTGGAGTGGAATACTCGCTCGGAGCGCTAGTGCCCAAACTCTTACGTTCTATCCGTTTTGGAAACCCTCGCTCCCAAGCTCTGCCTGGGAACGCACTGCACCGGAGGCTCCGCCTCGTCTGCCGAGCATAGGCAGGCGGAGCCTGCAAGGCAGCGGGTTCCCAGGCGGAGCCCGGGAACCAGAAAAAAATAGGATCTTGAAAGGCTGATGCCATGACTCAAAACCGCCGGGTTTTGCTGAAGACGATCGGTTCTGTGGCAATTACGATCGCGCCTCAACCACTCTCAAGGAGCGTCGTGGCGGACGAGTCGATGAGGCCTCTCGCATCCCGGCTGGGTGGAGAAGGATTGCCGGATGCGTGGCGTTCCATGCGCAAATACGACATACACAATCATGTGTTGGACCCGTTGCAGGAGCCAGACGCGGATTGGAGCAGGGTGGAAGATCTAGTCGAGACCGCCGACAGACTAGGCATTGAAAAGCTATGTTGCTCGCGGCCAATCACCGGTGGCAAACTGGCTGGCAATGACGAAGTGCGGGATGTCAACAATTCAGTATTGGCGGCAATGAAGCGGTATCCTCAGCGGATCGAAGGCTTCTGTTTTATCCAGCCCGGTAATGGTCGCGCAGCATTGGATGAAATGTCGCGGTGTTTGGACGCTGGAATGATTGGCGTGAAGCTTTACAATCAGTACAAGTATTCTGATCCGATGGTCTATCCCATAGCGGAACGTTGCATCGACCGTGGTATCCCGCTGCTGGGTCATTCAGCGCATCTGACCGACGCGCGGAGCATCGCGGCCCAGCCAAACACTTCCGATTCGCTTGACTTCTGTTGGCTATCAGGCCGCTACCCTGAATTGATATTGATTCTGGGGCACATCAATGGCGGAGGAGATTGGGAATGGGCAATCAAAGGCCTTCGCGACTGTCCCAACGTGTATGTGGATACCAGCGGAAGTGTGCTTGAATTCAACACAATCGAAATGTGTGTGCAGGTACTTGGTCACCAACGGGTCCTATTTGCAACGGACATGACCATGGAAGGCTGCGTGGGGAAAATCTTATCGGCCGCGCTGACTCCCGACCAGCGAGCAGATATTTTCTGGCGCAACCTACAGGGAATTCTGGAGCGGAGGCGAACATGATCATTGATGTCAATGCTTTTCTCGGGCATTACCCTTTTCGACAACTTCATTTTAATAGCGCGACGAAGATGGTGGAATTGATGGATGCCAACGGCATCGATCGCGCGCTGGTCTCTTCCTTGCACGCGGTGTTTTACCGCGACGCGCATCGCGGCAATCAGGAACTGATCGAGGAGATAGGCCAGCACAGCGCGAGATTCATTCCGGTAGCCACAGTGAATCCAAAGTATGTCGGCTGGCAACATGATTTAGAAGAAGCGGTGACGCGTTGGAAAATGAAGGCGGTGACGCTGGTTCCAGCTCATCATGGCTACAGCCTCACCGACGAGCATGGTCAAGCAGTACTGGCAAGCATTGCCGACTATGGTCTCCCCCTCGTGCTAACGCAACGTTTCGAGGATCGTCGGCAGCGCCATCACTGGGACATAGCCGAGGACTTAAAACTTGAGACTCTTTTCGAGGTTGCTAAATCGCATCCACGGATAAAGTTCTTACTGAACAACTGGATCGGACTCGACGGCCCACGCCTAGTGGCAGCCGGATTGAAGGGACGTTGCCTAATCGACTTCGCGCGCCTACATGTCTTATTGCACAAAGATGTCCCGAAGTTGATCGATGCGTTGGGAATCGAGGCGATCGCTTTCGGTTCGCACATGCCGTTTGACTATCTCGGTCCATCGCTGGTAAAGCTCGCTAACCTTGAGAGCTTATCGCCAGCTGACTTCGACAAGATTGCCTGGCGCAACGCAACGAATTTTCTAAAGATCAATGACTGACACAAATGCCGTGAATTTGAGCATGAACTACACTGAAACTCTGTCCAGATTAGATTTTGGGGTTGGCCGTAGTGGACGAGGTTACGAGTCCCTGACATCCACCCAGTCAGACGGACTCGCGGGCCTCGTCCACTACCACCAAACTGAATGTGGATGAAGCACTAGCCACGGTTTTTGTTGCTAAACGATAGCGTATCGCAGCCGTGGCTTGCGCCAAAGCGGCAAATTCTGCATGCCTACCAATCGCCATTCACTTCGGTTGTTCGATACGCGAGACGACCACTGGTCCCAATTCGATCGGTTGCAAATCGTTGACGGTGACAGAGCGCGTCAACCACTTGGCAACTTGCTCTGGCTTAGCGGATAGGGCTTCAGGTTCGCTGGGGAGACCGAAACCAGGCTGGCTGCTCATGAACAATAGCTTGCTTGTCTCCAGTGGTAACACAATCTCGTACCTACCCTCTGTATTGGTCGCCGCACCATATAGAAATTCTCCGTTGTTCTTCCACTGCAATACTCCGCACTGATCGATGGGCTTGCCTGCGTCATCAACAATAGTGCCTGAGACGCGCGTGCCAGGTTGGAGAGTGATCGTCAGCTCTGAATTATTCGCGGAAGAATCATCGCGGGTGAATTTGACCTTTTGTCTCAACCAATTCGTTTCTTCGTTCGGTCGAACCCGTAACATCAGTTCGTTTCCATTGCGGAATAGATCATCCGCTAAATACTGGGGCAGACGGATTTCGAATTTGCCATCAGCATCGGTTGCGCAACAATGAGCTAACCCAGGTGTGACAACGGCGTCGGGAACCGGAGTGCCGTCTTCCGCTTGAACTCGGCCATGCAATTGAAAGCCAGCTTCGCCAATGATTGTCATCGGACTAGCATGCAGCGCCCTCAACCAGGGAAAGAAGTGTCGTTTGCGTTCAACCAAGGGCACCTCAGGGCTGGTAGCAATTGCCGCCATGGAACCTGCCGACTCCCCACTCGCAACTGCGGAGACCAGAGCCGCCCTACCAGTTGGCAGCCCACTCACTCGGAATTCCCCATCCGCATTCGTAACTGAAATTGGCATCAATTGACTCCAGGAAAGCTCCAAAGTGTTGGGACTAAATAGATCCCCAAATCCAGCAGCTTCTTCGACGGAAAAAACACACACCGGTGCGCCGCCAATTTGATGACCGTCTGGCGTCTGGTAATTCCCTCCGATCGAGGAGGTCGGCTGCAAAACAATAGTCCGTCTGAGTGCAACTCGTTCCCCCTCTTTCCCAGAGTTCAGTACTTTCCAACCGATTCCCACCTCAGGATGCGCTGCGACGATTGAACCACGCCACGCACCTTGCCAAAACGGTGATGTGGCTGGTGACATGGCATTCTCGAAACGATAGCGACCTTCTTGGTCAGTGGTCGTCCGAGCGAACACGTCCCGCACTCGAGGCCGACTGGCCCAGTCGAGTTGCATTAAAGTGGGATCCTCAACGATCATTGCCGAAGAACGTTCCACGGACGATTCTCGCAAGACCACCGTGGCTCCAGCGACTGGCCGTCCATCGGCGGAGAATACTTGACCATCAATGTCAAATACGGGGCCGTGTTCATCTCCTTCCACGGTGAGTACTTCGCATTCCAACAGTCGCGCGATCAAATCATGACCGTCTGCTGGCGTGTTATGGCTAGGTTCAGGAGTTACAGTTTTGTTTTCGTCCGCCACCACAGGCTGAATCCGATTGGGCATAGTCTCTGCGAGCACCCCTTGCAACTGTATCGTCGTAGCGCTGGCTAAACCGATAAGCAAGACCACTAACCAAGGTCCACTTCGCAGTGGTTTTCGGTTCGCCCCCCGGAGTATGCTACTCAATCGCTCTTCCAATCGACCGTAAGCGGACATGGCAACGCCTGGCAGAGAATTGGATGTCCGATCATCGCCAATTCGCTGTACAACATTCAATAGAATGCTTGCATAGTGCGCTGGTTCATTACCATGTTCCAGCACTTTGAGATCGGCGCACAGTTCGAGTGATTGCCGCAGCCCACGAGCTGTCCACCACGCAGCGGGATGCACCCAATACACGATTTGCAACACTCGCGCCGTCAGCATCGCCCGCAGATCACCGCGCTGGACATGGGCCAGTTCGTGAAGAATGACGGCTTGTTGTTCGGCTTGAGGCCACGACAAGAAGTCCTGTGGCAACAGCACCAATGGTCGGTGCCAACCGCAGGCCAACGGCATTGTAACTTCGTCAGTAAATCTGAACTCCGGCATCGCAGAGAGATTCATTCGGCTTGCAACTTCGCCAGTCATTCGAAGAAACATTTCGTCCCGAGTCTCCTGGCTTGAACGGACAATCGTGGCTAGTCGCCAACTACCAATCAGTGACTTGGATAACAACAGTAGACACACCGCAACATAGCCAATGACCGGTAGTTGCCAACTGCGATCTACATAACGAGAAGAACGTGCGGACAATGCGGTAACGGTCGAAAGGTCAACTGGCAACGACGTATTTTTAGACGCACTCGTCGTTCCAGAGTCGTCGACGCGCACCGTGAGGGGTGCGGTCGTGATGTTACTACTAAGTCTGTCTGAATTTAGATCCACCGCTGATATGATTTTGGTATCGGTTCGGAGCGCTGACTCGGATGCGTTGGACGATTCCAAATTCGGATTAAGACGCGACTGACGCTGCTGCGCTGCGATCTCACGTGATGCCACTTGCGTCACAATCTGGATGGGCCAACCACCCCAGCAGTGAAAAAACGGAAGAACTAACATCAACGCAGCTGTCGTCAGCCAGATACGGTTGATCCATTCAGGCTGGTTGTGACAAAGGATCGATATCAGCAGTTGAGCCAGACCAGCGAGCAGCAACAATTGCATTGCCAGCACTAGCGGAGATGACAAATTGTCTATGGCCAACAACATGGTTCCTAATTCATTCACGACGGGTCTCCTTTACCTTGGTGTTTTTCGATCAACTCCTGGAGGCGCTGTAATTGCGCCGCATCCATTTTCACTTTGGGATCGGCTAGATGAATCGCCAGTGCATCTTCGACCGAGCCACCGAAGAAGACATCCAGCACTGACCGCAACGCGCTTTTGGCGGCCGCTTTGCGTGGCACTGCTGGCCGATACACAAACTTCCGACCTTGGCGGCTATGCTTGACGATCCCCTTTTCCTCCATGATCCGCAATTGAGTCCTGACCGTCGCATTCGCGAGCTCATCAGGGAGCTCCGCCATGATTTCATTGGCGCTGGCTTCACCCAAGCGATAGATCACTTCTAATATTTGCCGCTCACGACGGCTTACGTCCGCTTTCATTGGATCTCCCGATAACGCTAACTTTGCTTCTAAGAGGGTCAGATCCCTTTAGAAACCAAGCTTAGTTATTAATGTTAATAGCATGACAGTTCCCCGGCCTGCGCCAAGGCCAAGTTGTTATTTTTTTAACACTTATGTCTGATGCGATTGCCCCCAAAACATCAATTCCCTCCGTCTCCTTGTGAACCTCTGGCGCTAACAGCGAATACACTAGATGCTTGCCTCACCCACGCGCATCGATCACACTCAAGTGTGTCTCATGGGCCGGATTGCATGCTCTTCAATTAAGATGATGAAGACTCAGTCTTGCGTAGCGACGATTAAAACACCTGTCGTCGCTTCGCGACTGTTGCGTTCGGTTGGCTCGCTAACCTGGGATTTGCATCCCAGGCTGGCACCTGCCATCGCTATGCGATTAAGAGCACGAGCACTCAGTGCGAATAAGAACGCGAGCTGGGCGAAACAACAATCAGCAAACCTTTAACATCCAACCGACCCGATAAACATTAGAACCGAATTGCCATCATGACGACACTATTGAGACACATACCCAGTCACTCCTCCTATCGTCGACTCTTCGGCGCTTGGCTGATCTGCTTCATCCTCGCATTCAACGATGCTGGGCTTAGCCAAGCCGATGATGCGAAGACGGGCGACGGGGGCCAACAGAATCCCGCGCGGTTGACCATCGATCGAATCTATGGAGGCAGTGAGTTCGAAGCCAAATCGGTTTCGGCAAAATGGTTACCGGACTCAGGCGACGCCTCCTCGGCGTTCACGACGCTGGAAGATTCCACATCAGGAAACGCTGGCAAGGATATCGTCCGCCATGCAGAGGATGGATCATCAACAGTGATGGTTTCCGCCAGCGAATTAACGCCGCCGGGTGAAACGAAGCCACTGAATGTTGAAGACTACCACTGGTCGACTGACCTCAATCTACTATTGATTTATACGAATTCCAAACGCGTGTGGCGGAGCAACACTCGAGGAGACTATTGGCTACTGGATCGCACCAGCCGACAACTCCGGAAGCTGGGTGGTGAAGCACCACCGTCCACGATGATGTTCGCCAAGTTGTCTCCCACCGGCAAACACGTGGCTTTCGTCAGGGAACGAAATATTTTTGTGGAGGATTTGTTGGACCATAGCCTTCGACAGTTAACCTTCTCTGACTCTGAAGATGTGATCAATGGAACAACCGATTGGGTCTACGAAGAAGAGCTGGGACTACGCGATGCGTTTCTATGGAGTCCCGATGGAAAGTCGATCGCGTATTGGCAACTCAATACGGAAGGTGTCCCCAAGTTTCCGCTGGTCAATAATACCGATTCGCTCTATCCCACTGTGACTTGGTTTGCGTACCCCAAAGTCGGACAACGGAATGCGAGCTGCCGCGTGGGAGTGGTCGACTGCGCCTCAGCCGAAGCGCGTTGGATTGAATTGCCTGGAGATCCACGCGAATGCTACTTGCCTAGGATGATGTTTGTACCGGAAGCGGGTTCTGAGTTGAAGGAGGAAGATTTGGTGTATGCGGGTCAGGCAGGAAAGCCTGACGTACTGTTGGTTCAGCAATTGAATCGACTGCAGAATACCAATCGGCTATTTGTTTCTGAGGGAGACAAGCTCTCGGTGGTGTTGACGGAAACGGACGAAGCCTGGGTAGATGTGCATGACGAGTTGTTTTGGTTTAAGGATGGTCAACACTTCACTTGGATCAGCGATCGAGATGGATGGCGACATGTCTATGTTGTTTCAATGCAAAGTGGTGAAGCGAGGCTGGTGACGCCGGGAGCATTCGATGTGGTCGAGTTGCTGCAGGTGGACGAGGCTGGTGGTTGGATCTACTTTATCGCGTCCCCCGACACGGCGACGGAACGTTACTTATATCGCGTGCAGCTCGACGGCACTGGCTTGGCACGCGTGACTCCCGAAGGGACCGCGTCGACACACGAGTACTCTATTTCGCCCGACGGAAAGGTTGCAATCCATACCCACTCCGCTTCCAACCAACCACCGATGGTCGAATTGATCTCATTACCTGAGCATAGTGTTGTGAAGGAACTGGAAGACAACGCCGAACTAGCTGCCAAGTTTGCGGCACTCGACCATCGACCGACCGAGTTCTTTCAAGTTGAAATTGGTGACGGAGTGGTGCTCGACGGCTGGGCTATTCTCCCTCCGGATTTGCGGCCAGAGACTAAGTATCCGCTGTTGGTCTATGTCTACGGTGAACCGGCTGGCTCCACCGTCATCAATCGCTGGGAAGGGAGTGGCTACTTATGGCATCTGATGATGGCGCAGCAAGGATACGTCGTGATGAGCTTTGACAATCGAGGCACCAAGGCACCGCGTGGCCGAGCGTGGCGCAAGAGCATATATCAACAGATCGGAGTGCTACCTCCGCAAGACCAAGCGGCGGCGGTGCGCGCGGTGATTAAGGAGCGACCCTATATCGATTCCGGACAGATCGGCGTGTGGGGTTGGAGCGGTGGTGGTTCCTCCACGCTGCACGCGATCTTCAAATACCCAGAGCTGTATAAAGCCGCCATGGCCGTGGCTCCGGTACCCAACCAGCGTTATTACGACACGATTTATCAAGAACGTTACATGAGCTTGCCCGAGCTAAACACTGAAGGCTTTCGACAGGGTAGCCCCATCAATTTTGCGCATCAATTAGAGGGGAATTTGCTGTTGGTTCATGGCACGGGGGATGACAACTGTCATTACCAGACCACGGAGATGTTGATCGATGAATTGATCGCTCACAACAAGCAGTTCACCCTCATGGCCTATCCCAATCGTACGCACGCCATTCGAGAACGCAACAATACGACTCGGCATCTGCGTCAGATGATGACCGACTATCTGCTAAAGAATTTGCCGATCAGACCCTGAGTGTTCAATTTGCTCATATGGCGAGGGCTTTCAATAATCGGCTCATGTCTCCTTGACCGGTAGTGTCGACGTCATCGCTACCGATCCCCCAGTGATCCTTGCGTTGGTTGTGCGAAATACAGTCACTGGTTGAGATCGCTAAGCTTTATTCTGCGCGCACGCTGTGGCTCGACTTCGATCTGTTCCTGAACGAGCCAGAGCCCTGGCTCGATCGCGTCTGTAAACATTTCGGGAGCACTGAGTTAGATAGTGCGGGCGTGTTGAAAGAAAACATTATGCAGCGGTACGCCAAACGGCCAGAGGCACGCTATGACTATCAACTCCGTGCGGGCCTGTTGGCCCAAGCAGAACGCAAGTTTGCTGGAGAAATCGCTAGTGGCCTCTCTTGGCTGAGTCGATGCGCGACTCAATCGGCGGAGACGCGCGCACTGCTATCTTATTTGACCAGCGTGCGAGGTGCGACATTCGACAGATTCTGGGACCCACTCGCTGGCGCGTCGAGCTGATATTTCGAAGGTAGATTGATGCTCAGATTGGCGATTGGCCCGCCGCCAGTTGGTGTTCAAAGTGCTCCAAGACGGGACGAATCTCTGCGACACTCTCCACTACGGCGTGCGCGCCTGCAGCCATGAGTGTTTGTGCGGCAGCTTCAATACGCTGAGCTTGCTGATCGCCGGGTAATAGGTCCCATTCCAGTTGGCTAAGCCCCACGCAATTTCCAGTCCGCGTAACACCCATGGTCCAACAGCCCGCGTTGCGGCCAGCTTGAATGCCAACCGGTGTGTCATCCACTTTGACCACGTGCCACAATGGATAAACGCCAAGTTGTTTGGCACATTCGAAAATCAGAAATGGAGCAGGTCTCCCTTGCGGAGCGTCCTCGGCACCCAGCGCGCAGTCGGGTGCATATCCCTGATCTTCGGCCGCGCGAAGCACGACGTCCAATAGCTCACGTGTGTATCCCGTGGTCGACCCCACTTTCAATCCCATACTTCGACACCAGTTGATCATTTCGGGTACACCCTCAATCAAACGACTATGAGCCTCAAGCGTCTGCATTTGTAATGGCAGAAAATCGGCATACATGGCATCGATATCCAATTCGCTCATAGCGCTACCGGCATGTTGGGCTCGCCAAGCTTGGTCTACTGCCAACATTTTTCCGATCATCGCAATGTGATCGCGTTTGGCGCGCCCCATCGGCTCGCGAGCTTGAGCAGCGGTGATTGGCACTCCGCGACGACGAAAAACCTCTTGGAACACAGAGGCTGGCGCGCAGCTCCCATAGTCAATCGTGGTACCAGCCCAATCGAAAATGATGGCCTTGAGATACTCAAAACTTGTGGCGGTCATCAATTCACTCCGTACTCCAGAAACGATCGGCGATACCAAAGGACATTGTCATACCTGAGCCCCCGGGTGCCACGCAGACATGGACACCGGGATGCGGTTGGCATTCCAACATCGCCCGCTGTGGGTGTTTGGCGTAAATGCCATGCCAGCGGCTGGCGATTTTCCAATCGGGTAAAACAAATTGTTTTTTCAGTTCGCGCAAGATCAGTTCATCAATCTCCGCGCGATCAAAAGGGCTGACCTCTGAGTCGTACTGGTGAGAATCGCCTAAGACGACTTCTCCGATTTCATTTTGAGAGGCCATGACGTGAATTCCAAAGCGATCGAGCTCGGGAGTTTCAGCGTTGACCCTGCGTTGCAACTGGGGTAGTGAAGGACAGTCTGCGAACGAGTTGTAGTGCCGCAATGTCAGACCACTTGCCAGGTGCGGACCGATTCGCCAGGCGTTGGACTGGGGCTCAGTCTTCAGCATCTGCAATTTGCAAATTTGCAGTGGCTGATCGGCGAATGCGGCTGGCAAGAGCGTCTGGAAATCATGGCCACTGCAAACCATAATTCGGGCAGCTTGCAGACGCGTTCCTTCGTGCAGCACGAGTGTTCGCTCCGGCTCAATGGCCACTACTGCCGTATTGAATCGACACTCGACTTTGTGCCGCTCGGCCAGCCAATGCGGGATGGTGGCAATAGCCTGAGGTGGATTGATGCACAACTCCGTCGGACTCCACATACTACCCAACAGCCCCTGAGGGTTGGCGGCTGGAGTCCGCTTGCGTGTTTCACCGGGAGTTAATAGTTGTACGGATAAATCGCGTTGCCGATGAAGATCGACAAACTCTTCCAGCACGGACAATTCATCGGTGCGATGCGCGAGGTGCAGGGAGCCACAGGGATTGCACCACAGCCCCGCCTCAGCCGACAATTCCAGCCACAACTCGCGCGAGCGCAGTGCCACCTCGCGCAATTCACCCCACGTCTGTCCGATCGGCCACACCATTCCAAAATTTCGTATCGACGCTCCACAAGCCAATGGTGAACGTTCAAGCAACACTACTTTGAGCCCACGTCGCGCTGCCATCCAGGCATGGGCCAGACCAACAATCCCCGCTCCCACTACCGCCACGTCAAACCGCTCGATCATACACGCCCCTTTTGCACTTGCTCGATAAGCGCTTGCTCTATTAGCGGTAAGTAGTGTTGCAAGTCAGGGGTCACCAGGTCAACCTCCTTGGCCAGATCGTCCCAACGACGCAGTCGCAGCGCGTCTTGCCAATGCGGGGTTGCGCGAAAAGCGGAGAGCTCGTCGTCCGACATTTTCCCACCCTGCAATTGCAGGCTGAGGAGCGACGGTGGTGATAGTTGGGCTTGGTAGTCAGGATCAACGGAGCAGAGATAGCGTTTGGCCGCGACATGCTGACGCACCGGCTCGGTGACTGCCGGTGCAAAATGTTTTTCCAGAAAGCGATAGCCGCTGTTCTCATGATGATCATCAATTCCATGTTCGGGCGCATCTGCGGGGAGATCATGGAGCAAGTGCCCGATATCGTGCAGCAGTGCGGCGACGATTAATTCGCCACTCGCCCCCGCTTGCTCGGCCAACAGTGCGCATTGCAACGCATGTTCCAGTTGTGTAACACTTTCGCCACCATACTCCGAGTCGCCGCGAGTAGCGAAACAGTGCGCGATCTGGTCGGTTATGTTCATGAGAAAAAACTCCTGTGCCTCGAAGTCCTTGTGAATCTTTAGAGTCAAACAAGTAATCTTACCGTGCTAAGGACGAATAGCGATGCGAACGGGTGGATTGGCCCCTAGCGTTGAAATTACGGAATTGATGTGCGACAGCTCAAAGCTGCGCGAACCGATTTCTGCCAACGGAAAGTTTTCCGCATGTTCCTCTAAGAAATCAACGGCAGATACTAGGTCCTCTGGACAGTAATTGTGGACACCCTTGATGGACCACAACTGCCGCACCAGTTGTTCGGGCAAAATTTCAATGGCTGGCGTAGGGCGAACGGAACCGACTAACACCATCACGGCCCCTATGTCGGCCACCAGCAGTGCGGTGCGAATAGCGTCCACGCTCCCTGACATCTCAAGGATGACATCGAAGGCGGGTTGCCTCACCTGAGAAAAGTCGGCCGGTGACAGCGCGAGGTCCGCACCAAATCGTTTTGCCAGTTCGCTTCGTTCCAATGACGGATCGCAAATCGTAATCGACTGCGCATCGCGCGTTTTGGCCCAGGCACAGGCGGTTAGCCCCAGTAGGCCAGCCCCAAAAATGAGCACGCGGGCTCCGGATACTTGACCCGCCCTGCGCAGGGCGGCTGCGACAGTGGCCGTAGCGCAACTGGCCGGTGCGAGGACATCGTCCTCTAATTCGCGATTTACCACCACCATCTTCGTTCCTCGCCGCAAGTGACAGAACTCGGCCAAGCCACCGCTGAGTTGCCAATCATCCATGAGGGGTGTGTGACCATACTTTTTCAAGTGGATACACTTTTGCGGAACCCCGCGCAGGCAGCAGCGACATTGATCACAGCTCGCCGCTACCGACCACACCACGCGATCGCCGAGCCTGACGCATCGGCCGCGCGCATCCAACAGTGCAGAATCTCCTACAGCTTCGATGATTCCGACTATTTCGTGACCAAGGATGCAGGGCGTCGGTTCCTGACGATGTCCAGCCAATGTCGACAGATCGCTGCCACACAGAGTACAACAACTGACGCGCACCAACGCTTCCCCCGCCGCCAAGTTTTTTGGAAGTGGCACGTGACGCAATTCGAAAGGGTGGCCCGGCGCATAAAAGACGGCCGCTAATGAGTTCTCCGGTAAGGTTCGCAGTTGATCAGTGATGGTAGCTGACAATTTTTTTACCGTTCGCGCGATAGTCGCTGATCGCTCCGCCGATCAGTCGCTTTGTCGTTACCAACGAGGTAGACGCTACCGATATGGCTTTCGCGAAATGCACAGATCAGCGACTGTCGCGCGCCGCGCGCGGCTTGTGGTAGGATAGTCGGCACTGCCAGGACTGTCGACTGGGGCCGGTACACTTAGCCTCCGCTCTCCCTGATCTTCATCAAATCATCATCTTGCTGCGCTAGTCAGCCGACAGTGATGCAGTTATTACAGAGACTCGAACTGGGACGATCCCGGTGGTGGACTGTCAACGAGTTGGGGCGATATGAGTATTTCGAATCATAGTTTCGCGAAGCGCGCCCCTGGAGAATGGGGACCAATGGTGTGGGCAGTCATTGCGGCCTTTGGCACATACTTCTGCATGTATGCCTTTCGCAAGCCGTTCACAGTCAGCCAGTTCAGCGATATTACCGCTTGGCAATGGCAATACAAAACGGTCGCTGTGGTAGCCCAAGTCATGGGGTATGCGCTCTCTAAGTTTATCGGCATTAAGGTTGTCTCCGAAATGCCCCCCAAGCGCCGCGCGATTAGTATCCTCATCTTGATTTTGATCGCAGAGCTAGCGTTGGTACTATTTGGAGTGGTACCTGTCCCCTACAACATCCTCTGCCTGTTTCTAAATGGTTTGCCCCTAGGGTTGGTGTTCGGATTGGTGCTAGGCTTCTTAGAGGGTCGACAACAAACGGAAGCCCTGGCCGCCTGTTTATGTACCAGTTTTATTCTGGCGGATGGTGTTACGAAGTCGGTTGGCAAGGCGATCCTGGAAGCTGGCGTCGATCAATTCTGGATGCCTGCGGTAGCGGGAGCCGTGTTTCTGCTGCCGCTGTTGGCATTTGTGTGGATGCTCAACCAGATTCCGCAACCCACCGGTGCCGATGTGGCCGCGCGTAGCCAGCGCACGCCACTCACTTCCTCCGAGCGCTACGCATTCTTTCGACGTTATGCGTGGGGACTTGTTCCGCTCTTGGCTATGTTTCTATTGGTGACTGTGCTTCGAAGTATTCGCTCCGATTTTGCTCCAGATATTTGGAACAGTTTGGGGGTTAAGACCACTCCAGAACTATTCAGCTATTCGGAATTGTGGGTCGGTCTGGCAGTGACCCTCGCCAATGGAGCGGCGGTGTTGGTAGTAGACAACTACCGTGCCTTTCGCTTGGCATTGGCCACATGTGTGGCTGGCTTTATATTGATGTTGCTGGCTACCGTTGGTCAACACATGGGACAGGTCTCACCGTTCGTCTTTATGGTGCTGCTGGGGGTCGGCTTGTATCTCCCTTACGTCGCGACCCACACCACGATCTTTGAACGATTGATTGCCATGACGCGCGACAAGGGGAGTCTGGTGTTCCTGATGTATTTGGCCGATTCGGTCGGATACTTGGGGTACGTGACCGTGATGTTGGCTCGCAATGCAATTCAAAGCGGTGGAGATTTCATGGCGTTTTTCCGCCCCACCTGCTACGTTGCCGGGATCGTCTCTTTAGCCTGCATGATCGCCTGCCAAATCTATTTCGCTACCGTCAATCGCGATTTACAATCAGCCGCGAGACCAACCCTAGAGCCGAACGTCTGCGACGACAACGTCCTCAGCACAACCACTTAGTAGGAGCAATCGCGTGACCGTCGATTACATGCACCCTGGCTTGTCCGATAACTTGACGAAGATTGAAATGCCGATTGTTGAGGCGACGGCCGAAAGCCTGAAAGGCTATGGCGTGTTGGTAGATGATCCCGCGCAAGCGGCAGTGGAAATTGTGCGTTGGCCAGCCCAAGGTTGGCGTCCCGTCGATTCCGACAGTGGCGATGAAGCGGGGACTACGGAAGGAATCTTTTTAAGTAGCTGGCAGGGGGATATTCTGTTTGGCCGCAACGAAGCGGTGGGTGGAGAATACGTGCTGGGCTATGCCACCGAACCTTCCCAGGCTCGGACCGACCACCAGCGCGATCCACATCAAGTCATGCTGTGGCATGCCAACTACCATCCCGACGGTGGACAGTTGTTCTTTCCGCTCGATCAGCGCCCTTATTATGTCCCGCTGGCCTTACCCGGTGATGACGTGCAACCCAGCGATTTTGTGTGCTTTCGATTCTCGGGGAATCAAGGTTGTTGTATCCATCCCAACATTTGGCACGAAGGTGTTTTCGCGCTCCGCGGTTCGCAGCGTTTCTTCGACCGTCAGGGGAGAGTGCACGCCCGCGTGTCGGTCGACTTGGCTCGCGAGTTTAATTGCTTGTTGCTAGCGCACATTTAGAGCCACCGGTCGAGCACACGCGGCGCGTTGATGGGATGTGTTGAAAGTGCTCACGAAAGGCCCGTTGTAATCCGCTGTCTATCGAATAGTCCAACTTTTCGTTTTACGCATTTCGCGAAACGTTACAATGTGCAGTTGATACTAACCCATCACGGAGCAACTCCATGCTACACGCATCATCTTTTTGCCGCAGAACTTTTTGTCGGATCTTCGGCACTCTCCTGTGTGCTTTTCTAACGACATCCTCAAATGCCAACGAACCGTTCTTACAGAAAGTGGATGTGTTTCCAGCGGGGATGAATGCTGTCGCTCTATACCGCATACCGGGAGTTGTGGTGACGCCGCGCGGAACAGTTCTGGCGTATTGTGAGGCGCGGCGGAATAGCAAATCGGATTGGGGCGAAATCGAAGTGCACCTACGCCGCTCAACCGATTCGGGCAAAACTTGGGACGCTGCCATTCACATTGCTCACCTGGAGGAACGCATCGAGGGGAATCCACACAAGCAGGCTGGTGGCCAGCATGAGCAGACGGTCAACAATCCCGTGGCGATCGTCGACCACCGAACCGGTGCGATTGAATTTCTGTATTGTATCAACTACGCGCGATGCTTTTCAATGCGCAGCAGCGACGATGGCTTGACTTGGTCTCCACCTGTCGACATTACCGCAGCCTTCGAGCCGTTTCGCGAAAGCTATCCCTGGAAAGTAATCGCCACTGGTCCTGGCCACGGAGTGCAACTGGCGAGCGGTCGCTTGGTGGTTCCGATCTGGTTGGCTTATGGCGCTACGGGCGAACATAAGCCCTCTGCCGCCGCCACCATCTACAGCGACGATCACGGTCGAACTTGGCAAGCTGGCGAGATCGCCGTCCCCGATGAAGGTGAGTTTGGCGATCCCAACGAGACGATGCTGACGACGCTCTCCGATGGCCGAGTGATGTTAGTCTCGCGCAATGTTTCCAAACCCAATCGCAAGTTGATCACCATCAGCGCCGATGGTGCCACTGGCTGGAGCAGCCCCGTTTTTCACGATCAACTTTGGGAACCCATTTGCATGGCCAGCATTGTGGCTTATCCATCATCTCCCGGCACGCTGCTGTTTTCCAATCCACACAGCCTGGCCCTCAGTCCAGACGGGACCGAAATTCCGGTGGGTCGTGGCACAAGACACAATTTATCGATCAAACTCAGCCGCGATGATGGTCAGACTTGGCCCATTAACAAAACGCTCGAAGCCGGGCCGAGCGCCTATTCCGATCTAGCCGTGCTGCCAGACGGCACCGTGCTCTGCCTCTACGAAGCCGATCAAAAAATCGTCGCTGCGAGGTTTAACCTAGAATGGTTACGCCCATAATCATGCCAAGACAATTCTGGGATTGCGCCTCGACAACTCTAGGCAGAGATCATCCGACAAAAAAATCTGCGGCAAAAAGATAGAATACACTAGATGCGTAGGAATCTAATTGATGTCAGTAGTCCATGTCCTGGGCCCTGTCGCCAAACACGTTGAGACGTCCATAGCTGGTCTTTTATCTTATTGCCGCAGATTTTTTTGTCGGACCATCGCTTGACTGAGGGGTGTATGATGCCGGTAATTCCTTCGATAAGAATAGTTCGCATTTCGCAGCCCGAGTTCCAGGAATTGTCTTGGGATCGCGCCTCGACAACTCTAGACAGAGATCATCCAACAAAAACATCTGGGGCAAAAAGATAGAATACGCTAGATGCGTGGGAATCTAATTGATGCCAGTAGTCCATGTCCTGGGCCCTGACGCCAAACACGTTGAGACGTCCATAGCTGGTCTTTTATCTTTTTGCCGCAGATTTTTTTGTCGGACCATCGCTTGACTGAGGGGTGTATGATGCCCGTAATTCCTTCGATAAGAATAGTTCGCATTTCGCAGCACGAGTTCCAGGAATTGTCACACGAAGTAATGCGGCACGTGTTTGACATCCACAATGAATTCGGGCGGTTCTTTGACGAAAGGGTCTACAAACGAGAATTGGCCGACCGGATGGCTGGGGTGGCGATGGAAGTCTCCGTCGAGGTGATTTACGGATCGTTCACGAAGACTCTGTTTGCGGACGTGATCGTCACTCATAGCGGACTATTTGAGTTCAAAGTCGTTGAGGCAATACATCCAGAACACCGCTGCCAAACCATTCAGTACTTACTGCTGTTCGATTTGGCGCATGGCAAGATCATCAATATGCAAACGGAGTTCGTGCAGCACGAATTCGTGAATTGCCATCAAAGGCTGCCGGACCTGCGAGTTTTTGTGATTAATAGCAACGCATTTGATGTTTCGATTGCGGGTGCTGGCGTATTTCGTGACCAGATAGTCGAAATACTTCGCGACTGGGGAACAGGACTTCAGCTTGGGCTGTACGAAGAGGTGCTCACGCACTGTCTGGGGGGCGAAGAAGCAGTAAGTTCGCTGGTCGATGTGCTTAGCAGCCATGGCCAACTTGCCAAGCAAAGAATGCGCCTTGTCGCCCCAAATGTTGCTTTCAAGTTAACTGCCCTGCCTGCTCGCGAGGGAGAGTTTGAGCTCCATGCCCGCAGGTTGCTCAGACACACCTCCTTAGAGGCGATTCATTGGGCGAACATCAGAAACGGTCACGTCGCGTTTAGGACCATTCGATAACTCCAAAAAGGGGTTTTCGACAAAAAATCTGCGGCAAAAAAATGAAGAGCAAAGCAGTGAAGCAATGGCGGGTGATAGCGCGAGAAGTCAGCCGCGTCCGCGTTTTTTTTCGCGTCCCATCTGCTTTATCTTTTTGCCGCAGATCTTTTTGTCGGCCCCATTGTCTTTCTGTTTGCGTGAGATCTGTGTTGACTCACACGTCCTTGGCTAGGCAGCGGGTTAGGATGGCTTGTAAATTGGGACTCTAATTTCGCGCATGATGCGGACAACACTCACGGATTATTATGGCAAAGTCTTCTGGATGGGCGCTGTGTGGTCCACGCGGCCGCATCAGTTTCGTTAAGCTGGCTTTCATTCTGTCAGCTCGCCAGGGCATGCTAGCGCACCAGCACTTTTCTCTAATTATGGATTAAATAGTATGTCAGACACACCACCCGCATCCGCTGCTAGCCCTTCTGTCAGCCCAAGCCCAGCCGCCAGCGCGGCATGGTCTCCTTCCATCTTCTCAAGCGTTATGGCCTGTGTGCTGGGTGGGGTGCTGGGGCTGGGAATTGCCTTGGCCATTGATCCCGTCTTCGCCTACCCAGACTTACCTCCTGTTCCCCAAGAGCCGAGCGCAAAGGATAAGGCGTTGATCGAACAGCATCAACAAGCGCGAGGCGAATTCTACTCGCGGAATTATGCCGTTTCATTCGCCATTCTCGGCGCTTGCTTGGGGGCTGCCATTGGGTTGTTTACCACTCGGTCGGGCAGAATACCGAGTGCCATTGTTGGGGCGCTGTTGGCGGGCGCTGGTGGATCACTGGTTAGCCTAATTGTGGGAAAGGGAATCGGCATTGCACTCGAACAGAGCAAGGGATTTTCGCTGGTGGAGGCGGGGGGACTTCATCTGGCGACCTGGGGAGCGATGGTCGCCGCTTTGGCGTTGGGGATTGGGTGGATTCAAGGTGGGGCAGGGGAGGGGGTAAAATGCGGAGTGGCGGGTGCCATCGCCAGCGCGCTGGCGGTAGTGGTCTATTTGATTTCCGCGTCGGTCGTTTTTCTGGACGACAATTTGGGGCGACTGATACCGCAGGGAATCCCCCATCAGGTGCTGTGGATCGTGACCTGCACCGTGGTGCTCGGATTGATATTAGCAGTAGCCCTTCGCCCCAGTCCGCCGAAAAGCGCGGGATGACCTGGCAGCTTGTAGCGCTTCGTACTTTCTAACCATCTCTAGTGGTTTATCAAAGTTCTATTGTCATGTAGTGGACGAGGTTACAAGGCCCATTCGCGTGATTTTATCGCTAGGACTCGTAACCTCGTCCACTACAAAGAGCACTAAATCTTCGCTTTGGCAAAGTAACAATGCCCGCGCTCGGGTGAAAAGGCGGGTGCCGGGCGAGAAAATAAACCTTCAGCAATAATCTTCCTAAAAAACACCCCCTTTCGGGTGTAGGCACACCGAGAAAAAGAGGTGCTTGCTGAGCTTTGCACGCGAATTACCCATTAATTCGCTCTAAAGAGGCTACAACCAGCAATGCGCCATTGCCAATACATTAACAAGACGTTATTATTTGGATTAACAGTTTGCTTTTCAGACTGCTTCTCTCTTCCCTGCGGTAGCGATAAAAGGAGATTAGGTAGGTCCAATTCGCTTGTCTTGTCACGACTTTCTATTCACACTTTGAGACGAGGTTCTTTATGTTAATGTTACGATCAAAAAAAGGTTTTACGCTGGTGGAGCTGTTGGTGGTGATTGCCATTATCGGCATCCTGGTCGGCCTGCTGCTGCCAGCCGTTCAAGCGGCCCGCGAGGCGGCCCGACGCATGCAATGCAGCAACAACCTAAAACAGTTGGGGCTAGCACTCCATAATTATCACGATGCCTACAAAAAGTTTGGCTTCGGTCACTACTACGATGGCTTCCGTCCAGGGGCCAGTGGCGGTGGGACTGCCTTCGGATGGCAAACCGGCATTTTGCCTTACATTGAGCAAGGCAATTTGTACAACCAATTTGATCAAGCCTACTGTGTCGCTGAAAAGACAATCACCCGGAACGGCCTGCTTTGCCAGACTACCTTATCGGCCTTTGACTGCCCGTCGGATACGAAGGAATCAAACCGTAGAGATGGACCGATCCTGCTTTCCGCCACCTCTAGCTACCAGGGAGCTTCTGCCTCCTATAACGGCTGGGGAGGTAACGCGAACAACCGTAACAATACCTCGCTACGTAACGGACTATTTCATCGCGACAGCCGCACCGGCAATCTCGGTATTGCATCGATGACCGACGGTACCAGCAATCAGTTCATGGTCGCGGAAACCAAGTGGGACATGGACAATGGCCGTCGCAATCGCAGTCGCATTTACGGCGCGACAGACAGGCTCACCGGAGCTCAGGGTGCGACCAATGCATTGATGGTACAGGGCGAGCGAGCGATGAATTGGACGGCACCGGAGGGGAACAATCAGCCTCACCGTACCGCAGGTAGCAATCACGTGGGTGGTGCTCAATTCGCCTTTGGCGATGGGTCGGTCCACTTCATCAGTGAAAACATCGATCACACTGGATCGACTTGGAATAACAAAAAGCCTTACTACGACAAGTTAACCGGGCT
Source organism: Pirellulaceae bacterium (assembly GCA_041741715.1). Classification (GTDB taxonomy): domain Bacteria; phylum Planctomycetota; class Planctomycetia; order Pirellulales; family Pirellulaceae; genus Aureliella. The sequence goes on from JBGSJT010000151.1 coordinate 28,027, forward strand.
TCCCTTCGGAACGTACCAACGTTACTGGTCAACTTCGGACGGGTTGGTGATCTCGAACACCAGTCTGTAAGTCGAGGTTAGGTTCTTAGACTACCGCGATTGTTCACCCAACACCTCGACTTGGTCCACCGCGAATCAAGTCGAGGTTTTTTTGGGGACGCAGTCTACGGTTTTTGTAACCGTTCACGCGATTGTCGCAGATCGCTCCGCCGACCAGTCGCTTTGGTGTTACCATTAAAGTTGACGCTACCGATGTACCATTCGCAAAAGGCTCTGATGAAAAGCGACTGATTGGCGGAGCGATCAGTAACTATCAGGCAAATCCGTGAACGATTACGTTTTCTACATCAAAATCAAGGAATCATTTCATGCATAAGCTACTAACTATTTCCATTATTGGTCTGTTGGCATTGGTCGGATGCGCCAAATCGGATATCGCTTCGGTGGAAGGGACGATCACCATGGACGGCGAACCAGTCGAGGGTGCGTCTATTATCTTTCGGCCCCCTGGTGGCCGACCAGCGGGCGCGCGGACCGATGCCGAGGGGCACTACCAGTTGAACTATAGTGGCGGTCGCAAGGGAGCGCTCCCAGGTTTGAATCGCGTCCAGATTTCAACTCAAGCCGACCCCTACGAAGACGAGGCGGGCAATCCCGTTGCGGCGAGTAAGGAAACGATTCCCATGGAATACAACACAGAGTCGAAGCTTGAATTTACGGTCGTTCAAGGGGAGAACAATATAGCCAATTTCGACTTGCAATCCGGTGGTCCCATCGCTAGAGGCACCGCTGGAGAGTAGTCAGAGTCTGGACTGCCTCCTTTGCATTATGGATATTGCTATACATCACCTTCCTGGTGTCCATTGTGGGAGATATTATCTTGTAGTTGTTGACGCTAGACTCCTCTGTCGCAGCTACGTATGAGTACCGACAGCTATAGTCGGTCGATGCTAACATGAAAGACTCCTGATGGACCACAACCAACGGTTCTTGGCGCTTGTCAACGCAGCGCGAGAGCGGGTGAAAGAGTGTACGGTAGCTGATGTGAAACGACGCATGGAAACTGGCGAGCGCGTTGCGTTGATTGACGTTCGCGAAGAGAGTGAGTTTGCACGGGCGCGCATTCCAGGTGCCATACATCTCGGCAAGGGGATCATCGAACGCGATATCGAAACCAAGGTACCGCAACTCGACACGGAGTTGGTTTTATACTGCGGCGGTGGCTACCGATCCGCGCTGGCCGCCGACAACTTGCAGAAAATGGGTTACACGCGAGTCATCTCGATGGACGACGGCTTCCGAGGATGGAAAGAGGCGGGATACGAGATCGACGAAACCTAGCTAGTGCTAAGAATTATGGTTCATCGAATCTGGGCGAGGAGGCTGCTGTGTTGGATGAACCCTATTTTTCTGCTTGGGTGGTGAGTGCGATGTCGATCTTGTTGGATCGTGATGCAACTTCGACGACCACAGGATCCTTAAGGTAGCGGGCTGGCACCAGTTCCTTTCCCCGCTTGGAACCGTAGTCACCACTTTCAATCGCTGTTGAGACCTTCACCGTACAGGAACCAACTTCGGCTCCCTCCTCGTCCATCGAGTATCCGAGACGATAGACTCCATTCTTGTCGCTTACGCCGAAGGAAGGTCGCCCGCCCCCGGCTGGCTGGAAGAGCACGGACGCGCGTTCCAGGGGTTTGCCGTCCAATGTCACCGTTCCAGTAACCGGGGCCACCTTCATTTCACCACAGCCCGCAACACCAGCGACGACCAACAGCAGCCAGGGGGTGACACCGGAAACTCTCGGCTTACGACACATATCCAAACTTTCTCGAAACTGATGGCGAACAGTCAGGGAATGCGAAAAACAATCGGTCGCACGTGACGACCAACATTGATGTTAGAAGCCTGTGTCACCCAATACTTGCCCATCGCCCATCGCCCCCAAATACTCCCAAGTGCTATTCAGGGTGGCGTCTGGTATCCAGTTGATCGACTGGCTGATGAAATGCACTGAGCCATCCGCAAGTGCAAATTGAGCCCCACCGACGTGATAGCTGGCGGCGCCGCGTGCGCAGATACTGTTACAGTTGGCACCGGGGCTGTTGGGATCGCCCGTAAAAATACTGTTGATATGCCCCTCACCCATGCCTAGTGTGTTCGTGTTGCCGAAACGTGGATTGCGACGCGAGTTATTGAAGTTCGTGTTCCATTCATTTCCAAAAACCACGGCCGCCGCGCAACTGATGGTGCACGTCGAAGCGGGTGGGGTGAATCTTTTGTACATGCGTTCGCCAATGGCAATCGTATTGCTCAAGCCATCAGTGATTTCACCGAACTTGGTCGACTTGTTAAGTTGCATGATCCCTCGGCGAACGCTGCCGCCATTGTTCGTGTCGCCGTCAATCCAACCCCACGATCCCGAATTCCAGCCGACATAGTTGGAGGTGGCGACACGACGTACGGTTCCTGAAAAGCCCGCGAGTTGCCTTTGGTCGTTGATGTCAGGCGCAGTATCTGAAGGGCAGCGAAACGTGTTGAACTTCTGCTGCATGGTGGTCAAGATGACCGTGTTATCTAATGCCACGCGCATGTCTTGTCCAACGCCAATCGCATCGTAAAGATTCTTCTGCTCGATGAATGGCAAAATGAAGGCCGACCACCCCCAGCTCCCTTGTCCATTGGTCCCTGTGCCGGTGGAGCCCGAACCGCCTAGGTACGCCAATCCCTGCGACGTGATCCAACCCGGTGGGAGTTTGCTGTGCGCCGATTCGTAGTTGTGCAGCGCAAGACCTAATTGTTTCAGGTTGTTGCCGCATTGCATCCGTCGGGCAGCTTCGCGCGCCGCTTGGACAGCGGGCAACAGCAGTCCCACCAAGATTCCAATAATCGCTATCACTACCAGCAGTTCGACCAGAGTAAAGCCCAGCCGTTTCAGACGCGTCCGCATAACGAATTCCCTTCGAGAGATATAGTAGAAGAGGAGAGCAGAAAGTACAAAAGTGATTTCGTATCTAGTCGATTCTAGGAAATGTTGTTTCACATGCAAGATCGACCGTTTGCCACGCGCGCGTCCGGTGCACGGCTGCAAGCCAACGTTACCATTTAGGTTATCTTACTCGACTACTAACGAACTTTTCCGCAAGGCTTCTTTCAGTGTTGATCTGACTTGCCGAGATCGTCTGGCAAACAAACTTCTACTCGCAGAAGGCGTTGCATTTAATTGCAAGCGACCTGCCACGCTCACGGGTCCCCTCTCACACAAGCTGGCATTCGAGGCACCTGAGATTGCTGCCGTTCACAATCCAAAAGGGAGTAATGTAGTGAGCCCACCGCGACGCATCGCCACAGCTTGCTGTTTCGAAATCTACTGCTGTATCATTTGTAATGCAAAAACAAGGACGAGGGGTGGAATAAATCAGCAAACAACGCCATTGGGCCAGCAACTAGGGGCCCTAATCTCACACTAGTGATAAACCCCTTGAGTTCCGTCCGGTCGTGAACCTCAGGCTGTAGCCGTGGGCGACAAGTAGCAGTGACGCTCACGGCCAGCGCCTGAGGTTCACTCAGAAATGCAAACGGTCGAATTTTAAGTTATTGGCACTAGAGCTCAGTGTCTCCGTTTGCCACATCATTCTGCTAGTCCCACGGCGTCGCATGACAAAATGATGGAGGCAGTATAATTCTGACAAATAACAATCCAATTTGTTATTTGTCGCACAGATGTTATTGGCTTGTTTGCCCCAAGCAATACAGCATTTCTTGTCGTTGGCCGCTTTCATCGCGATGGGCGACGCGATGATAGATGCGTCCCCCCACGATCGTGGGTGTGGCTAAGACCTCTTCGCCAAGTTGATTTTTGGCGAGCTGTTTAAATTCACTAGGACTGGCGCGAAATACAAAGAACTCACCCGCTTCATTGGTTACAAACACATTGTCCCCGACCAACACCGGTGAGGATGAAAATGTTCCACCCAGTCGGGCCTTCCACATCTGTTTCCCCGAGTCGGCTTGCCAACACATGGCAATCCCCTCATCGAGCACTCCGAACAAGTAACCACCCTTGATTACCAGCGATGGGACGTAGAGTCGTTCCTTGTTTTCCCACACGACTTGCTTGCTACCATCGGCCTTGATGGCCGACATGTGATTCTTGGGATAACCGCCACTGGTGTAAACCAAGTTCCCGTCCGTGACGGTCGAGGTCACGCACTCGGTGGTCGCCCCTTCCGTCTCCCAATTGGTTTCTCCGGTGAGTGGATCATAGCTGATAACCATGTCGCAACCGACCAAGATTAGTTGGTCTTTGCCGGCCACATGCAGCAAGCATGGAGTGGGATAGTTTGGCTTGAGGAATCGCTCGCGCCGCCAAACCACCTCGCCGGTTTTAGCATCTAGACCTGCCAGCGCTCCACCACCCTTGTTGTCGGCTGCCACAATCACCAGGCCTTGATACAAAACAGGCGAAGCACCGTAGCCTTGATGGACTACGTAGTCGGAAACTCGCTGTCGCCAGAGGATCTCGCCGTCGAGGCCGAGCGCGGTGGTGTGGAGCCCACCGTCATTGGGAAAGCTGATAAAGACTCGCTCGCCGTCGCAGGCAGGTGTACTCGACGCGCCTGTCGATTTATTGTTCTTGCGCATGGCCCCTGAGGCATGCACTTGGGTGGCCCACAGTTTTTCACCGGTGTCGCGGTCAAAGCACAATAGCGACTGCGATCCAGACTCTTCGTCGCAAGTTGCTAGAAAGACGCGCTGGCCAACCACGGTCGGTGAACCGTAACCACGACCTGGAATATCCGCTTTCCAAATCACATTCTCGCTGGCGCTGAAGTTGAGCGGAGGTGTCTGCTCCGGATCAGCGGTCCCATCTCTGGCTGGCCCGCGCCACCAGGGCCAATCGGTCCGGGGTAAGTCGATACCGTCAGAAACTTCGGCCGGTTCCGTTGACCAAGCGTTATCATTAGATGATACCAGTACACAACTCACAGCGATCAAGCTTGAGCCAGTAAGATAGGTTGTCCAAGTCACGTTGTGTTTGTCTCCCAGATGATGATCGATACTAGCTCGACGCGCCAGCGAGTTGATAATCTCGTAAGACCTAGAGTTTACCACATTGGACGCTGAAAAAGTCTTAATTGTGCATGGTTTTGGCGGTCACCGTCTGTTGATGGTTCCGTTGGCGCGTGGCCTACGCCGAGCGGGTTTTGAGACGATCAATTGGGGATACCGCAGCCTATTTGGGGACATTGAAACTCACGCCGTTCGATTGCGAGCCGAATTGGAGCGACTCGCTCAACTGGGCTCGACGTCGCGGCTGCATATCGTGGCTCACAGTATGGGTTCGCTGGTGGTTCGACAGGCGCTGTTGGAAGGGGAAGTGCCCAGGCTGCAACGCATCGTGTTGCTTTGCCCTCCCAATCGCGGCTCGCATGTGGCCAGCCGCTTCGGTGATATCGGCGGAAGACTAAGTCGCACCTTCGCTCAACTTAGCGATCGCCCAGATGGCTTTGCAGTGCGCCTGCCAACCACACTTTGCGAAAAGTATGAAGTGGCCATTATCGCTGCTGAGCGGGATTTCGTAGTGCAACCCGACAGTACTCAGCTCCCTGGAACCGCACGCCACATCCAGGTTCCAGGCTTGCATTCGAGCATGTTGTTCAAAGAAAGTACATTTCGAGTTGTGGTCGATTTTCTGGCTGGCGAGGACTTAGGTGCGATCTGAAATTTTGTATTTTGCAATTCTCCCTGTCGAGCACTTCATCTTTTTGCCGCACATCTTTTTGTCGACCGTGTTTCTGCCGACCGTGTTTCTGTCGTAGCTACTTCCGAGCAGAGCGGAAGCCGATTATCACTCCCGCACAGCCGCTGGAATTCTTCGACAAAAAAATGTGTGGCGAAAAGATAATACCGTGTTATTCCAGATACGTACTGCGGCCGGCGACTTGTTCGTACTCTTGCAACAGGCCATCTGCTTCGGCTTGGCTGAGGGCACCGGCTTGGACTTGCGTGCTCAATTGTCGCTTGTACGATTCGGCCAATTGGGCCACGTCGTAACGCGCAAACTGCATCATGTCGTCGATGCGACTGCCGGGGACGATTTTGGTGATGTGATAGCGCCCATCGTTATCGATGGCGATGTGAGCTTCGTTGGGATGTCCAAAAAGATTGTGGTGACTTCCCATCACTTCCTGATAAGCGCCTACCAAAAAGATCCCCAAGTAGTAGTCATCACCTGGATCCCAATTGTGCAACTCCAGTGTCTGCTTGACATCTTTTAGATCGACGAAGCGATCGATCTTGCCGTCACTATCGCACGTCACGTCGACCAGGGTGGCATAGTCGGTCGGCTTTTCGTCAAGTTTGTGAATCGGCACGATGGGGAACAACTGGCGGATGGCCCAGCTATCGGGGGCGGAACGGAATAGCGAAAAATTGCACAAGTATTTCTGCGCCAGGTTGCGCTTGAGCTGCTCGAACTCCTCGTCTGAAAATCCATCCTCTTCGGCTTCACGCAAGGAACGCGCGCATATTTCCCAGAAGAGGACATCCCCCTTGGCGCGATCTTCCAAACTGATCAGCCCGAGATTGAATTGGATTTGCAATTCATCTTTCATTTGCAGAGCGTCGTGATAGTATTCCGCGTAGTTCTTGGCATTGATTGAATCGCACAAATCCTTGAGCTCGATGATTACTTGTGGATCATCTGCGTCGATCAAGACCACCGGCTGATCATCGGCGAAGGTTTCGATTTCGTCGCGAATGCAAGTGATGAATACGGTGTGATAAGCGGTCATGAACCGTCCACTCTCGGTGACCAAATTGGGAGTGGGGACGTTCTCTTCGTCACAGATCCATTTGAAGGCATAGACCACATCGTTGGCGAACTCTTGAACCGTGTAGTTGACGCTCGAATCGAAGCGAGTCTTGGAGCCATCGTAGTCGACTCCGAGGCCACCGCCGATGTCGACGAATTCGATACCGCAGCCGATCAGTCGCAGTTTGCAATAGACGCGGGCCGCTTCCTTCATGGCATTCTTAACGCGCTTGATATCGGTGATTTGCGAACCGATATGAAAATGGAGCAGCTTCAATTGGTGATCCAATTTCGATTCGCGCAGCATCCGCACGCATTCCAATATCTCTGACGTCGTCAGGCCGAATTTGGCGGAATCGCCACCCGAGGAAGCCCATTTGCCCGAGCCGCGCGAGTAGAGTTTAGCGCGCAGCCCGATCCAGGGGGCAACACCTACTTCCTGCGCCAGCTTAAGGACCATGCGCAGTTCGTTGAGTTTCTCCACGACAATCGTCACCCGTTTGCCCGCTTTGACTCCTAGCAGCGCGGTCCGCACGAACAATTCATCTTTAAAGCCATTGCAGAGCAGCAGTGAATCGGGACTTTGCTCTTGCGCGATGGCTGCGAACAATTCGGCTTTGCTGCCGCACTCCAGACCAATCCTGCAGCGACTCCCTTCGCGCAAAAACTCCTCAACCACTTCGCGACGAGGATTGACCTTCATGGGATAGAGGGGATAGTGCTGCCCAGCGTATTCGAATTCAGTAATGGCCGCTTGATAGGCGGCGGTCAACACGCGTAGCTGGCTAGTCAAGATCTGCGGGAAGCGGAGGAGCAATGGCAGGCGCACGCGTCCCTTGGCCAGTAAATGATCGACGATTTCCTTCAGATCCGCGTACCGCTGGTCGTCCTTGGCGGGACGCACGATGATTGTCCCTCGGGAGCTGATGTCAAAATAGCCTGCCGACCAGTTCTCGACACCGTATGCCAATTGGACCTGCTGAAGCGTCTCTTCGTTCATTTACTACCTGTTTCATCGTCGCGCGTACGGGTGAGATTGATTTTAGAGAGACTGATTTTACCGGTTGAGGCCAATTCGACGAGCCAAAACGCGACCCTGTCGCATAATTTCTTTGCGGTCCGCTGCCCACCGCTAACGATGTTGGCTGAATTGCGCGGCAAATTTCCGACAGGACGCTTGCATCCTGATTAATGCTCGAAAACTTCGACACTATTCGCCGAACACCACCGGCCCCGGACTGGAGTTGGCAAAAAAAATTTGGGGTAAAAAATGAAGATTCGAAACTGGTGAGTGGCGAGGCTGTGTCAAACCTTCAAATACGCTCAGAATCTGATGCAGCGGTTCGCAGAGTGTCGACCCAGGCCTGCTGTTCTATCGTCAGCGGAGGTTCGCAGGGCTGCGAATAGTCGATGCGCTGATCGTAGCTCCCCGACTGGTAGGCTTGTTCCAAAGGGGGGCGAATGCTTAAGCCGACGTCGGGATCGTTCCCCGCCAATGGCACGCGAATGCGTGGCAACGGATCCCGCAATAGTCGCGGATAGATCTCAAACTGTGGAGTATGCGCGCGATGCACGCTTACTAGATAGTCGTATTTCAAGCGTCCCGATGCGAGATGATCGCAGACCGCCAGCACATGGGGTCCACGACGCAGTAGGTCAATTTCGACTAAATGGGTATCGCTATTGAGCACCTCGCGCTGCTTAAGCAGATAGGATTCGCGACCTGGTCCAGCGTATTTGTTGGTTGGGCTAACCAGTTCGATAACTGTTACCACGCGCATGTTCGACTCGCGGTCGAGGATCTCGACATAGTGTTGCTTGATCTCCAATCGAGAAGCGTCGATCAATAGCGGTTGATCGAGTTCCACCTCGTCAGCCACAGCCACCACCCCTCCAGATGCCCCTCGAGCCTGCGCGTGACGGACCCACACGTCGGGGATGATCGGATGTCCCGTGGCACCCAAAGAGGATTCCACATAAACGCGATCGCCGACTGAGGCCACGTAACGCGGGTGGAGCACCGTGGCCAATTGGTCGGCCAAATAGACCACCATCCGACTATGGATCCCTGGAAAGATCGCCGGGTTCTCAAGATAGGGATCCATGCCAGGAAAGATCATCGCCATGTCACGCGTCCCTTAAGCATCGTGCGGAAAATTAGTGTCGTAGTGGACGAGGTTACGAGT
>JBGSJT010000152.1:0-81278 GCA_041741715.1 Pirellulaceae bacterium
TTGACGCTCAAGAAGCTCGAGCACGGTTTTGACCCACCGCGTCCATTTCTTATTTGGGCGATTGGCTCCAGCTATACCAATATGCTCGGGACGGGGGAGCCATGGAAGGCAGAGATCCCAAAACTCTTTCCACACGCACCACCGATTCGCTACGAAAAAATGGTTGGCAATTCCTGTCCCTGGCAATATCTTCGTGGATGGGCTCGGCATCTGGTCATTCCCGATCAACCCGACCTGGTGATCACGTACACGAATGGCGATCCAGCCGATTTGGAAAAGTTGATCGTTGAATTGCGTACCCATACCACGGCGGACATTATCGTCCCCAGTCTTCATTGGCGCGAGCGCGATCAGGAATTGTGGGGTAAATCCGAGAACGCGGTCGATCAAGATGTAGTTGCCGTGCGCGAAGTATGCCGCAAGCACGACGTCGAATTCGTGGAGAGTCGCCGCGACTGGGGGGAATATCTTCATGCGAACAATCTTCCGATCCAAGCGCTATTGAAAGACGCAGTGCATCAAAGCAACTACGGCGCGCATATTATCAACTCCAACATCCTGGCACATGTTCGCGAGCCCGCGCAATTCAGCTACAAACCCGAATCGCGAGAGCTTCGCCTCCAACCCACGCGGACGGATGATGGTTCCTATCAAGCCAAGTTCGTTGGCAATCGCATCGACTTGATTGGCACAAAATCGAGCTACGGAGGTACGTTTCGAATTCTCATCGATGGCAAACCAGCCCGCAAGACCGCCGCCTTCCTGATGTCCTACGTACAACCTGATTCCGCCAACGCGGCGGAAGGGAAGGGGGCCAACCCACGCGATCAATCGCCGCACGGCGTCACACTCGGCACGCACGTTGTGCCACAGACCTGGACGATCACTATGACCAGCGACAGCGGCGATTACGAAGTGACAGGGAGTGTTACCGGAGCCGATGGCCAAGGCAACGCTTTTCAACCATTCACGAGTCGTTCGGGGCAGATCATCATTGAACCGGAGCTATGGCGACGGGCCGAACGGAATCGGACCGGCGATCAATTCACGTTAGACGTCCGATCGGCGGTGATGGAGGCGATTAGCTTCAAGGGGAATTCCGCCGAACGCTTTGCGATTCGCTTAGCACAGATGCTAAGCAACTCAGATCATAGGCTCGAACTGCGACCGATGGGCGATGGCGTAGCTACGATCGAAGCCTTCGAGGTTTTTAAACCTGCTAATTAGTTAACGCCATTTTGAGCGATTGGTTTTTCCGATCAGTCGACTAGTACTGGAAGATTTCCGACGGGATCGTCCCGGCGGAAGCGAAGCCAAATCCAATTTAAAGAAAACACCTATAACTGCTCGCCGATCTGTTGACGCAAGCGACGCAGGACTCTGGAACGATATTGCCGAATGGTGGCTGCGGAAATGTCGAGCTCTGCGGCCAGGGTCGCAATGCTCACTCCGTCAATGGTCGAACGCCAGAAGGCTTGCCAGGTCTTCGCTTCGAATTCACACTGCACTTGCTCCAGCGCGCGATGCAGCAGGTTGTTAAACTCCAATCGTTCGGAATCATCGCGTTCATCCAAGCGTTCGGGGATTTGTTGTGCCGCTTCGATGGCCGTGCTCCCTCCCTGGGCTCGCGGCCTGTGTTGATCTCGCCGACGCGCGTCGATGATCTTGTGACGGGCGATCGTCCACAACCAAGCGCGAAAGCCACCACTCTGCTCAGCGGGTTTGAAGTTGTCGATCGAGCGGGAGACGGCAAAAAATATCTCTTGGGCACTATCATTGATCTCCGACTCGTCGACTCCCTGCTTGCGACACCAAAATGCGACCAGTGGCGAATAGAGCGCCACCAATTCGTGCCAAGCGGTCGAATCGTTGACTCTCACGCGAGAAATCAGACTTAAACGCGTGGAAGAGGACTCAGCAGATACCATAGAGCTATTCTCTCGCAAAAATGCTGTCACGTCGATTTCGTTCTAGAGCTAGTGCAAGATACCTTAAGTACCGTCCGGTTTGCATCGCGTTTGACCGCATTGCAACCTGGATTATTCATGCGCACATAAATCAAGCTGCAAGGTACCCTCCCGCGTGCGGGAGGGTCGCGAGTAATGCGAGCGGGGAGGGCGAGCCGCCTGTTCCTCACCGACATGCACAGGCGCCTAAAGGCTGCACTCCAACGACTGAGCGACAAACCAGCGTCCTAAGTGACTTTAACCACAAACGATTCGACTACCATCGTAGCACAGAGGGATTCAATAATGCACGCCACTCAATGCCCACCCCGCAATCGACTCAAGGACTATCTGGCTGGCAAGCTGGATCAGCAGGGGTCCGACCTATTGGAACAGCATTTATTGGCTTGTATCCAATGCGAACAAACTGCGTCCGAGATCGATCACGACCCAGATACGTTGGTCGAACTACTGCAATCGCATCCAGAACCATCGCAGCAACGGGCCCAATCCGATTCTGTAGAACAATCGGGGAACAGTCAAATTTCATGGCCTATCATTCCTCCCGCGATCCCGCAGGTGATCGCCTCCTACGAACTCGTGCGCCAGCTTGGCAACGGAGGGATGGGGGCCGTTTACCTTGCCAGACATCGGCAGTTGGACAAAAATGTGGCCATCAAGCTGCTCCCCGCGCTCCCCGCTAGAATGCCTGAGTTTGTGGCGCGATTTCAACGCGAAATGCGGGCAGCGGGAAAACTAGAACACCCGGCCATTGTACGCTCAACCGATGCGGGCGAAGAGCATGGTATTCACTTTTTAGTCATGGATGCCATCGATGGCCTCGACCTCAGCCGCATTGCTCGCAGCCAATCGCAGTTGACCATCGCGGATGCTTGTGAAGTCGCTCGCCAAGCCGCCTTGGGGTTGTCCCACGCTCATGAAAAGGGGATCGTTCATCGCGATATCAAACCATCGAATCTGATGCTGAGCAGCCAGGGGGAAGTGAAAATACTCGATTTTGGCTTGGCGCAACTTGGTTTCTGGGACCATGGTTCCGCCGAGATCACGACCGTTGGGCAATTGATGGGGACGCTCGACTACATGGCACCCGAACAAGCCGAGCGGGGCGGAGCGGTCGACTATCGCGCCGATCTGTACTCGTTGGGAGCCACATTGTTTCGTTTGCTTACCGGGCGTCCGCCATTGGCCGCTGCTCCCGATCTGACACCGTTAGAAAAGCTGCGTCTGCTGTCGACCCATCGTGCACCTAAGTTAGCCACGTTGCGCGCGGACGTGTCGCCTGAGTTGAGTGCGATTGTCGATGCGTTCTTATCGCGTGATCCGGTGGCGCGACCCGCCAGTGCGGCGCACGCGGCGGAGTTGCTCGAGCCGTTTTGCAAAGGAGCTGAGCTAGTGTCGCTGCTCGCTCGCGCCCGATCGAGCGAGGTTGCAACGGAAGCAAATCAACCTCGGATGGACGGGCTACTACCACACAATGTTCGCGCTATGACACTCGCATCGCCAAATCAGCAGCCGAGTAGGGGAGCCGGCGGCGTTTCGACTGGTAGTCGCATCGTTACATTCGGGTCGTTAGCACTGGGACTCGGTATGCTCTGCGCGGGGATTTTCTTCGTGCTTGAAACTTCTAAAGGACAGTTGGTGATCGAGTCGGACAATGCGGATGTGCAAGTAACGCTCCGCAAGGATGGACAGGAGCTAGATGCCCTGCACATCCAGCCCGGCACGCAGGCTACGCGACTGCAAGGTGGCAAGTATGAAATCGTAATCGATGCACCGAGTGACAACTTTACGGTGTCGAATCAAGAATTCACGATTCGCAACGGCGAAACTGTCGTCGCCAAAATCACCAGCAAGAGTTCGACGGTTACGCCCTCCGCGATTATCAACGCACTGCATTCCAGTCCCACGGACAAACGGTTGGACGAAGTTGTCTACAACGGAGAATCGCTCGATGTCTGGCTGCGGCGACTCAAGTTCGAACGCAGTCAAGATAAATTGGAAGAGGCTTTGATGGCGGTGAGGGCGATGGCCAATGAGAGTGTCAACGATCTAATCGATCCGGTACTAATGAAAATGCTGAGCGATCCCAACACTGGCAGTGGGTTATATCGCCATTTTCTGACCGCGCTGTATGCCGTCAGTGGTGAGAGTAGATATCATGAGCGGGTGGCGACCGCGCTAACGGAACTGTCGGGTGATGCACACAAACAACAATTATTGGATCTGGCAGCACCGGGCCTAGTGCGGCAAAGCGTCGATGACGTCGAACAGCTCCAACCGCTACTGACTTGGGGAGCGGAAGTACTGCAAGACGATCATGCGTCGCCTGAGCTCCAGCAGAAAGCAGCACAATTCTTTTTCGGACTGTTGCACGATATCGATACCGGGCGGCGATTCCCCAAGGAGTGCCAGCAGGCGGTTCTCGACGTGCTAAAGGCTAGCAAGCGGCTTACGGATCGAGAGTTCTGGTTAGCAGCGCCGCAGGGGACTCACGCTGTGTACCTTAGTTTGCCCAAGCCATGGTTACCGATACTTCGCGAAGAGGTTGTCCAGCGGGCGATCGACGTGATTGACGATCAAAGTTCTGATGAGCAATCGCTCATGCAAGCCGCCTTGGTGCTGGGCTCGGCGGCTATGAACGCAGAATTGTTGCAGACACAACAATCACAACTGGTGGCCGCGTTGGAGAAGCGGTTCGAACGCGCTGCTCGCGATCCCAAGCAAGAACTGGAACTGATACCTATCGCAGCGAGCGTGGCGGTTGGTGTCGAACCGATTTTGCAGAATGCCGACTGGAATCAGACTGCCGTTGGAGGCCGCAAAAATCGCCTGGGGAATTGTTTGATTGGTCAACTGAATCTAGTTGGCCGTTTCAATTTGCAATCAGCGTTACAGACTCCGCTGGCGGATTTACACGCTACCTTTGTTGAATTGGACCTCCAAGGTAGTCAAATCCGCCGTTTTGACCAAAGTTCTCAGTGGGATGTTGTACTTATTAATCATTTCAAAAGTGACGCCGACAAACGGGTGCTCGTCGAGCAGTTTGTCTACTTGCAAACCGGCTACTTCCTCGGGAAAACTCATGAAGAATTGTATGCCAGATTTTTTCAAGCTCGACCAGCGGATGTTGCCAAAGAAGTTGAGCGACTATTGAATGATATTCAGTTTGGAACGCCGTCAGAACGGCAACTGTCTATCCTGCCACTCTACAAGCTTGTGACCAAAGCGCACGCGGACCGCGCGATACCGATCTTAACCCAGGCGATCATCGATCACGCCGCTGAGGATGAGCAGTTTTCATTGAGAAGTAATGGCAATAGCATAGAAGGTATTTTTGGGTTGGTAAACGCTCTGTCGCGCATCACTTCAGATCAATTCCTGATCCATTTTTCAAAAGCACTAGCGGCCAGCCAAGGACCAAACCGCCAAGCACTACTGAGAATTGATTTCTCGAAGTTGCGCGAGTTTCGATGCACTGAAGTCGAGCCGTTGCTGCACCTCTTGCAATGGAGTGATAACGTCTTTGCCTCAGAGCAGGCTGCCGATGTGCAAATCCAATGGCGCGTGGCCGACATGCTCCGTAGCTTAATGCGGGATCGAACGCGAACGATCGAAGTCGCCAGGAGAAATAGGCAGCCGTACGAAATGGAAGCAGGCCCCGTCAGCGACGAATGTCAGCGTGAAATCTTGCGTCACTTGGAACAGTACGCACAGCTAACCGACCTGAACTTCTGGTGGCAGCAACCGGTCTCTGACTCTGCCACGCTTCCCATGGGAAAAATATTTCGACAAGCGATGCTGGAACATGCAGTGACCGTCCTAAAAACGCCGCTGTCTCCAGAGTCCGATCAACTGCGTGCGCATGCATTGATGATCGTTCGCGATTGTATGCATTACAGTGATGAACTGATGGAAGGTCAACGAACGGCTGTGCTGACTGCACTGGAACAACTTCTGGTGTACGCTACAACCAGTCTCGATGCGGAGCCTGTCTTTCATCAAGTCCAAGAAACATTTGGATTTTTGTCTGAGCCCATGCTTGACCTACCCCAAGGTCTAAAAAACGTCTCTCCTAAGTGCAATACAGTGTTGCTGGCTCTGAATTTGATTGGAACGCTCCAGGCCGCCAACTCCTTAGTGGAACCGCTGCAGAAATTGTATGACGCGGCTGATTCGAAGCAGATTACTAGAGACTACTTATCCGGCAACTTCGACGGCTGGCGAACTCGCTTTGAGTCTGTTAAGAATGAAGGACTCGACCACGTAAAAGCACTGTATGTACAAACTGTCTTCCTACAGACCGGCATACTGCTTGGGAAAGAATTGAATGAGCTAAAAGCCAGGCCATCGAAGCTAAAACAGGAGCTAGCCGATCAGCGACTTCGCTTCATCCAGCCAGGTGACACGCTGGCCATTTATATTCCCGGCGTGTTGCCCCAGGAACGCACCGATCCTCCTGTGATTCAAGCTGGCACGCGCCCTCCCGTGACCGGTTATCCCGTGCCGGTTTCCGAACTGGGAGAAATTCAACTCCCTCACCTGCCGCCGTTTCCAGTTCAAGGTAAGGAGTTGTCCTACGTTCGCGAAATAATAGGTCCCGGATATACAGAACGCGGCGTGATTAAAGATTCACCAGAACTAGGCATTACCGTCCAGTTTTTAATGCGCGCCGGAGAACAACTTGAATTGCACAATATCACCGGCCAAGCCTATCGCCTCGATCCGAATAGTGAGAAATAGTTGCGAAGCAACGACAGGTGTTAGCCTGGGATGCCAATCCCAGGATTGAGAGTTCGGATTGAAGCAAGCAGTCGCGAAGCGACGACAGGTGGGGAGGCTTCACGTGGGCAGAACGCCTGTCGTCGCTTCGCGACTATCCGGGTCTGGCTCGGCACATAACCTGGGATTTGCATCCCAGGCTAGCACCTGTCATCGCTTCGCGACTGAAGAAAGAGTTTGCGAATTGTTGCACTCGGCAAGAGAGACCCGCAGTTTTTCGCTGACCATCGGTTGGTCTAGCTAAAACCTCAACTCTCGGCTGGATCTTTTCCGTCGAGCCAGGGGCCAGAAAATTTCATGTAGTCTGGATCGATCAATTCGCTGCCGAACTTGCCAGCTTTCCAACCGGGAATATGGCGTGGTTCGCCACGGGCGGCAGAAAGATCTTCCCACTTCTTGGCCCAGCCGGGGTCGACCGTGGAAATCTCGCGTTTGTCACCATCGAGGAAAAAGACCTTCCCTTGTCGATAACTCTGAGCACCAAGATTGACGACCGCCATCGCGGCGGCTCCTAAATCGGGCGGGTTGTTGCACTTCATCGGATCGTTGGCTTCGCAGGCATCCAACCAATTGGCAAAGTGAGCGAGCGTCGTGTTAGCGACCGGCTCGGTCTTGATGCGTTCCGCCTCTTGTCGCACGTGTGTGACCGGTCCGCGTTCGGGAATAAAGTCGAAACCGTCAAAGCCCTCCCCATTGCCGAATACGAATGTGCCGAAGTGACCGCGAATCAATTGATTGATGCGCGACTCTTCATTGCACATAGTGGCGGTCACAAGTCCCTGAACGCCCTCGTTGAAGTCCGCGATAACGGTGGCCACATCGGGAACGTCGCGCCCATCGTATTCCAAATAGATACCACCCCCGCCGGTAACGCGGCCGGGGAGTCGTAGTCCTGTGGCCTTGAGCATCGCGGTGGTACGATGCACAAATAAATCGGTGAACATACCACTGCCGAAGGGCCAGAATCGACGCCATTGCTTGTAGACAGCGCGATCAAACGGCAGCTCGGGGGCTAAGCCTTCGTGGACACCCAACCAACGTTTCCAATCGATCGTCGCGGGGGACATGTCCCGTTCGAGTTTGTAGTACCGCCACTGCCCTACATCGCTATTGCGAAAGTACTCTGTTTGAAAGCCAAGCACCTTGCCGAGCTTGCCAGCCTGCAACAGTTCGCGGACTTCATTCCACACCGGCAAGCTGGTCGATTGCACGCCGACTTGCATCACCTTGCCACTCTCCTTCCAGTGCTTCTCGACACTAAAGGCTTCTTCGACGGTTTTTGTCATCGGCTTTTCGCAGTAGACGTTCAGTCCTGCTTTGAGCGAATCCACCGCTTGCTTGTGGTGCCAATGGTCAGGAGTGGCGATACAGACTGCATCCAGATTTTCTTTCTCGATCATCTCTGTGTAGTCGACATAACGGGCGGGATCAGTGCCGGTTTTATCCTTGATGTGGTCGGCGACCTTATCGCGCTGCGTCTTGTAGACTTCGGCCACGGCAACCAGATCGATCTTGCGGCCAGCGGCATGGTGTTCACATAGCGATTTGACGTGCGCGCCAAAACCGCGGCCACCGGGACCGATAAAGCCGATCCGCATGCGTGAGTTGGCATCGGCGGCAGCGTGAACGCGCTGGGCGGCCAAGCTGACAGCGGAAACGACCGCCGCTGATCCGGCCGTGTGCTTGATGAAATCGCGACGCGTGGCGGATTGGTTTTGTAAACTCATGGGTGATGTTCTCCTAGAGTGATGTGGGGTGGGATTTAGTGAACCTCAGGCGCTAGCCGTGGGCTTCGGGGGCGGGACAATGGAGTACGCTTAAATCTTGTGGAAGCCCACGGCTAGCGCCTGAGGTTCACTAACAGGCAGGTGAGTGTGGTGGTGCTGACGCAGGTGTATGGGATAATAATAGCCGCTATCTTTAGAAATGCCACCAAGTAACCCGGAATAACTTCATGCGAATAACAATAGTGCGATGGCTCGTCGTAGGCTCGATGTGGACGAGTTGTGTGTGGCGATTCGAATCTCAAGTGGCTGCGCAAGATCTCCCCAACATCGTGATTGTTTATGCGGATGACTTGGGCTACGGCGATCTGTCGACTTACAATCCCGACGCGGCCTATCAAACACCACGCTTGGATAAAATGTCGGCGGAGGGAATTCAGTTTATGGACGCGCATAGCCCCGCCACAATTTGCTCGCCATCGCGGTATGGCCTGTTATCGGGCAATTTGGTTTGTCGCACGGGGAGGCGTCCGGTGGCCTTCGAAGGTCCGAGCGGGCCCAGCTATCTCGCACCCGGCAAGCTGACGATCGCTGAAATGCTGAAAGACAAAGGCTACCACACCGGCGTGTTTGGCAAATGGCATTTGGGGCTGACTTGGTTGGACAAGTCGGGTAAGCAACTCGGCGGCGGTTTTGAAAATTCGTTATTGATCGATTATGACCAGAGCACACCACTAGTTGATGGTCCCAACCAACGTGGCTTTGATGAATCGTTCATTACACCCAATTGCCCCACCACCGATCCGCTTTACATTTACATCGAGAACGGAATGGTCGATGTTCCCGCTAGCGAGCGACATCAGCGAGAGTCACTTCCGAATCCAGGTGGCAAATGGCGGTGGGACAATGACGAGGGGTGGAAGTCGCCGGGCTATGAATTCGTCAATGCGGATTTGTTGTTTCTCGAAAAGACGCTGCAATTCGTCACCGAACATCGACAGCAGTCTCCTCAGCAACCATTCTTTGTGATCTTATCGACACAAATTGCCCACGCACCTGTGCTTCCCGCTGCAGAATTCTCTGGCGCGACGGCGGCTGGTGCTCGCGGAGATTTTGTTCACCAACTGGATGTGCTAACCGGACGATTACTGGACGCGCTCGAGCAACTCGGCATCGACGACAATACACTGGTGCTCTTCAATTCAGACAACGGCCCAGAAACCATGCACACCCATTGGATGCGCACTGACTACCATCACGATGCGGCGGGTGGCTGGCGTGGCATGAAACGCGACGGCTGGGAGGGAGGACATCGCGTACCGTTTATCGCACGCTGGCCGGGTCACATCCCAGCAGGACAAATCAGCCATCAGTTGACCAATACCACCGATATCTTTGCCACGCTTGCATCGCTGGTTGGTATGCCATTACCTGATGATGTGGCGGTTGATAGTTTCGATATGTTGCCAGTGATGCTAGGGACACAAGCGGACAACGATTCAGTTCGGCCGCACATGCTAACGCAAAGTTTCCGCGGTGAATTTCAACTGCGCCGAGGTGATTGGAAGTTTTTGGATCACGTTGGTTCTGGTGGCAATAACTACGAACAGGGGAACTTGAAACAATATGCTCTGCCCGAGAGTGAGCCCAAGGCACTTGGCCAACTTTATAATCTGGCCAATGATCCTGGCGAAACAACCAATCTGTTTTTCAGCGAGCCAGAGGTGCGCAGGGAAATGCAGATGTTATTGCAGGAGTTGACGCAGCCTGAAAATGGTCGCACGGCTCCCATCGGTCGCAAGCCGCAGGGTTAGTGCTTTGTCTAACTTTAATTTTGGGGTTGGGAGAGTAGAGCGATTGTCCCAATCGCTTGAGAAACGATTGGGACAATCGCTCTAGTGCGAGCGCTGCCAACCCCACTTTTTAATCTGGACGAAGCACTAGTTTGTTTTGAGTTGAACAGTTTGGTTGACCCAATCTTGATCGTCGGCATCCAGCGGTGGCTTCGGAACGGGCGCATCGTAGTGCAACCAATTGCCGCGATAGCCAAGTTCGTAAGCCGAGCGAAACGCGCTGGCTAAGTCCATGGGCAAATCGGGACGACCAGCCCCGAGTGGTAGGCCCACGATCGGTAGCGGCTCCTGCAATTTCAGTGGATAGCCTTCGTCGAGCCGTGCCATTCCATGTTTGCGTGCGACGTAAATAAAGTAGGGTGTCTTAGGTAATTCCGGAAATAAATCACGCGATCGACTCTTGCCAGCTCGCAGAAAGTCGAGCTCCATGAAATGCGTACCGGAGGCTACGCACCGCGCCCGTTTCTCCCGGTACTTCTTCGCATAGGTCCCCTGCTTATTTGCAAAGCTGAGTAGTTCCACGATAGCCAGTACCGGCGCCCACGTCCCCTCGGCGCGGACCACAATAAACTCTTGTTTGTGCGGTTCCAGTTCATCGTCGGCCAACATCACTTCATGAATGGCCCGTGGTTGCGCTAACGCTAAGGCAGCGTCATCCGACGGGAGTTTGACTGGGACGTCATCGCGGATAAGCATGACATCGGGTTCACCATACAGCACGAGCTCACCCGAGGTCTCGCGACCATAGATGCTCCGTTCCACGTCGATCGTACATCCCACCTCGCGGGCTGGAGCTATCGAAAGCCGAGCTAGCTCGCGAATGAACCAGCCATGAAAGACCTCCCATTGTGGGTTTTTTTCAAGGAATGGGTCCATGCCTGGGAACGGGGATGAAATCATGATATTCAAAGACCAGTATTTACGACTGAGCGGCTTACTTTACTCATTCAAGTATATCTGGTAGTTGAATGGGTTGCAGCTTAGCATCGTGCGGGAAATAAGTGTTGGATCCTAAAGGTAGCTGCGGTCGCCAGACCGCAGGGAGTCAACGTTGTAGCGAACGTAGCTACGACAGCTATTTTCCGAACGAAGCTTAGTCGCCGACTGAACTAGCTCAGAGTTAGCCTCGGCAATCAAGTCGCCAATTTCGACAAACTGCCAGCGGAATTTGCCACGAAAGAACTCAGAGAACGCAAAAGCAATAGCAATTTGCGTAATAATCCTTCCAAACCCAGTGTGCTCTTTAACGGCCAATTTCCCTTGAGACAACACTAGCCTTTCGTGAAAGTGAGAAGATGTCATGAACCGACTCGATACAACTGAAATAATGAAGCTTTGCGATGTCGTCCGCGAAACAGGATTCGCACTGCGCCAGTACCACGGCAATGGTCATCTGGAGAAAATCTATGAGAACGGCTTGGCTCATCGGCTTCGCAAGCTAGGCATTCGCGTCGAGCAGCAAGTGCCAATCCAAGTACTCGACGAGGACGGGTTTATTCTTGGCGATTTCTTCGCAGACATTCTGGTTGAAGGCTGTTTGATCCTGGAACTTAAAGCCTGCCGCGCCATCGCCGATGAGCACGTCGCTCAAATCCTCGGCTACTTACGTGCCACCAGAATCGAGCATGGCTTGCTCATTAACTTCGGAGGATCTAAATATGAGATCAAGAAGTACGTGATGTCCGACGTGCGATAATTCCTGCTATCACATCAGTAGGATCACAAATTGCCACGAGAGAGCGCAAGGAGCGCAAAGGGAGAGCAGGGATGGCAGGCCATAACACCAGAACGAACTCGCCTTTCTTTCGCGCTCCTTGTGCTCTATCGCGGCTAGGCTGTTTCAATCGAGATTAGGAAGTCGATTGGCGGGACGGATTTGATCGTCCATCAATCTGCGTATCGACGCAGAAGCACGCTCCCAGTCACCGGAATTGGCGCTCGCGATGATGCCTCTGAACCACTTTGCTTCGTGCGGTGACAACTCTCCTTCATTCGAAAACTCGGCGATCAACTTTTCGACTGTGGCCAAGCGCGCAAGATCCTTGCGATTGCAAACCGAATAGAGAGAAGTAGCAATCTCATAGCCTCGTTCGCTAACTCGCCCATAGCCACGGTTGAGAATCCAAATCAAGCCGATGATTAATAGCAAAATTAGACTGATGGCGGTCCACACTCTTCGCTGGTCCATGTTCAAAGATCTCCAGTCGCTGTAACTTCGCCCTCATTCATGCTGGCTAGTTCGGCGCATAGAATGAGATCAATCGTTTGCGGCATAAACCGCACCGATCCATCTCCGTAAAGTACGTTGCCACCTGCTGGGTGTTCGGCAAACATTTGGCCAACGTGGTAAGTCGGAAAATTCATCGGGTGAATAATTGGAAATCCAGTAATGTCGAGTTCTCCACCGGATGGGCCAATGTGCATTAACGATAAAGTAGCGGCGGCATCCCGACCGTTTTCTGGTGTGCTGAATCTTGGATGCGTGAAAGCACCTGGCACGACGCCAGCCCAAGCCTTATCGCTAAGCTTTGAAGAATGTTCGCTGACGAAAATGGTAGAAGTAGTTCCATCGGTTATATCCTTAAATCCCACTCGCGAGTTTCGATAGAACGGCCCATCGGCTACGTTCTTGGCATCGCCGTCGATTCGCACTGTTTTGGTCGCAAAGGTATAGATGCTCGTAAATACAATACCGGTGTTAGCAGAGCCACATTCGCCCCAGCACGATTCTTGGCCGTGGCTGGCCAAGTAGTGAGTGCGTCCGAGTCGCAGCGGTGCACCATAGCGCAACAGAGCATTGCCCGACTCGTCCCGTACCGTAAACGCTTCGCTATCGCCACTGGACGAAGGGCACAAGAAGCCCGGTAACTTGGTTTGTAGCAGCGACTGATGACCAGGGTCCCAGATTGGACGCCCATTGTTCAATTGGTTGGCGATATTTGCCTGTTCGATAAAGGGGAGTATCATCTGATTCCAGCTCCAACCTGGCGCGGCATCCCAAGTGTCCGCATCCAAGCCCACTGCGGCCGGGGCATTTCCGTTTCGTGTGGTATAGCTCACATAGCCACTGGGGAAGACGCGATGAGCAGACGCATAATTGTGGATGGCCAGCCCAATTTGTTTCAAGTTGTTGGTGCATTGCATCCGCCGCGCCGCTTCGCGGGCGGCTTGAACAGCCGGCAATAGCAACCCGACAAGGATGCCGATGATCGCAATCACCACCAGCAGCTCGACCAGCGTAAAGCCCGCTCTGCATGCGCGTGGCGGCGCTCGCCTACAAGCCAGTTGTTCTCTGAGTCGATAGTATTTCATTATTGAAACTTCCAATGTTCGTTGCTCCAACAGTTGAAATCGAACTGATTTTAGCCTATGCTAAACTAGCAGCTCAAGTTTAGCCTTGGCTAAACTTAAGTCAATAGGCGAGCTTGAAACAGGGCAAGAAGATGTCGGCCAATTCGATTCCCCACAAACGCACGCGAGTCGCGCATAGCAGCGAAATTGCGGAAGACTACGTGGAAGCCATTAGCGATGTCATGCAGACGGGCGTTTGTCGGGCTGTCGATTTGGTCAAGCGATTTGGCGTCAGCGCCGTGACGGTTAATCGCACACTGACGCGACTACAGCGCGATGGCCTAATCCAGACGACAGCTTATGGCCCCGTGGAGCTTACGGCCAAAGGGGAGAAGCTGGCGCATTTCGCCAAGACGCGACATCAAGTTGTACTGGAGTTTTTAGTGGCTTTGGGGGTCAGTCCGCAAACCGCTCTCATCGACAGCGAAGGGATGGAGCACCACGTTAGCCGTGAGACCTTAGACGCCATGACTCGTTTTCTAAAAAAGAGTGAGTAGCGTCACAACGCGGACTGGCCCACAAACTTGGCCGACAGCTCGTCACTGGTAGCCGAATCGATTGGGTGCACACGCTCAGCGCGGATGATCACCATCTCGTTCACACGGGAGCAAGTACCGCTAACAACTACATTTTGGTTCTCGGAGAGTTGCAACAACTTGTCGGCTGGTATCTTGAGCGGTTCACCTTGTGGATCGCAAAGTTGCACAATCACACTGGCTGCGTTTTCAGCTTTGCGTTTACAGAACGGGCAATCATTCGGATCATCGTGCTTGTGTCCCGGTTCGGGCAATTCGATCATCACGAAGCTGGACTCCTGCGGATCAAAGGGACTCATGTCCCCGCCGTAGATGCTACCTGCAACTGTTACAGTCTCTCCCTCGGTTGACGACTGCACGACGCTCGCCAGCGATACAAGCCCCGCAGGGAGTTCGGATGAGAGAAAGCGTTCGCGTGACTGTTGCACCAGCACATCTTCGGGGGATGAGCAGCCATTGCCTGATATCGCTAGCAACATCAGACAACACAGGTATCTGTTGAGCATATATGTTCTCATTGTGCGAACTCTTTCAGGCTAGCCAGGGCCGTCTCGATTTCCTGATTGACTTCGCTAAACTCAACCGCATTGCCACCATGCAACGTTTCGTCGAGCAAGCCGAATTGCTCGAAGAGCTGCTCTACGTACTGCTTGATGGCATCGAGCGACGGGGAGATGTCTGGGTTGCTGGCAGCCAGCGTCGTCAGCGATTCGAGCACATGCCCCACATCGTGCAGCGCTCCGTGGGCATCCTCGGGGCTTTCCGCCTCAAAGGCCGTCTTGATGGCCGCATGTTGTTTGCTCAACAACTCAAACCCCTCTTTGAAAGTTTTGGGGGCTGGCGTTTCAGCAGAATGGCTATGTCCATGCGCTGCCCCGCTGGTATCGTGCCCAGCACTCCCACCGGCCTTTGAGGTCGAATCGGCAGTCGGCTGACAACCAACAGCAAACATCAGACTCGCGACTAGGGCGATCACTCGAATACACGATAACTTCATACTGCTCTCCTGAGTAAAGTCTCTTGGGTATCTACCTAACGATATTTAGTTGGACTCGGCAGGCGTGATTTCATAGCATGCGCATCGATGCCGCCGTTGAGTAGGTCCAGCTTGTGGGTACTCGTGAGAGACTTCTTCGCGAGCTCACTGTGGGACTGGGAGCTGTTACACCAGCCGCCTCATCCCCAGTGAAGAACGCCAACCGGAACGTCTTCCTCAGCTTCCGACCGCTACAACGCGTGTGGGTGCGCCGCCAACTTTGAATTTCGCGGTGACCGACCAATCCGCCAACGAGACGATCCAGATTGTGCCATCACCGGGATTGGTTAAGACCACGAATCGATTGCCTGCAATCGTTGTCAATTCGTGGTGACCGCTATGCCCCTCGATTAAGCTAGCGCCAACCGCTAAGCTCCGCGCTACTTTTGCATCGCTGAATAGTCCGTCTCGATTGGGATCGAGTTCGATCACTAAGAGTTTTTCTTCGACGCTTGCATCAGTACACTCCTGGAAAATCAAAGCGTAGTCGTCGCCGCTTCGGGTTCGCACGGCCACGGGTGAACCAGCACTTGCACCTGGCGGAATTTTCAATTCAAGCTGTCCAATGGAAGGCTTGGGACTGGCTGCGTCCAACCAACATAGCTTGGAAGTCTCGCCGCGCCCCGTATTGAACAGCACAAAGTTGCGGTGATTGGTGAAGGCACCGGTTCGCAGCGGAGTGCCCTGGGGATCTACGCCGATCGCAAGGTGGTTCACCTGTACGTCTTGTGGACGTGTGCTCAGAGTCGGGTCGGCGGTAACCCAGCAAATGCCATCTGCCGGAGCAAAGAAGACTCGCCCTGAATTCGCTGTTGCGCCGTGGATCCCGCCTGAGGGGAGATGGAACGAGTAACCTGACTGGGCCGCGCTGCCGAGTCCTACCACATCGACTTGTCCGAGCTTGTCCCCTTCGCGATCGATCCAGGTCGAATAGACGACGGAGTTATTGACGGCTGCCAGTGTGATGTGGCCACCACCAGCGCTGATGAAGCGATCGGCCTGCTGGCCGCCGTGTTGGCGAAGGCCAGCCACGGTGACTTGAGTAACCCCATTCTTTTTGTCGTTGGCCAGATAAAAATTCCCATCGTAGTTGTAAACGTGAGCGGGATTCCCCTGCTGGTCATCTAGCCGCGTAGCGCGGACGACGGGTGGAGAATTGAAATGCCAATGGAAGTGATCGCCATGTTCTTCTTTGGTGACACCGGTATCGACGGCGACCCATCCACTTTGAAAGGCCCCCTCCTGCGTATCGTGAATAGCGGTTAGCAACATCCCCTCGGAGACTTGCATCTGAACGTGCGCCTGTTTATCCGCATCCAACTTGGGAAAGCCGGTGAGAGTTTCCGCCGCTAGACTCCAAGTGTCTGCTTGCTGCACGTCGCCCCAGCGGAGCGATTGATCGGCCGCATCTTGCCAAAAAAGTCGCACCACCGTTCGCGGTTTGGTTTGACCAAAACCAGGTGCGGCGGAGAAGAGTACTAGAGCTAAGCTAAGCAATTGTTTTTGAATTGGTGTCATGGTTTGAACTTTCGATTGGCAGTAAATTGTTTGTTAGTAGTAAAGTCTTCTTAATTCGCTCGCGTGTGAGATAAACCTCAGGTTACGTCCAGACGGCTGCTGGTTCGACGTGTCGGCGTCAATTTGGTCCACGAGCGCTTCGCGGTTAAACAATCGATCGCTTTCACAGGCACACCGCGCTGCCGATAAGTATGTTCCTCTGGGAGTATTTGAGCTGTGGTTGCCGGCAAACGCGATCATTCAATAACGTACAAACGCGTGCCGGTTCGAATCGCGATCTTTCCGTTGGAAGCGGCCGCACCGTAAACGATCGGATCGCGGGCTGAGGCTTGCGAGTCGGCGCGACGGACGGCGAAGCTCTCGACCATGGCCGCGACTTCGGCCTGATCCAAGCTGCCATCGCCATTGGTATCGATGCGGGGTACCATCGGTTTGAAGTCGGTAGATATTTCATCCGCTGTCAGCACTCCGTCACCATTGGCATCCCCCTTCATCAAACCAGCCAGCATCCCGCCACCAGGTGCACCACTGGGTCGACCTTCACTGGGTCGACCTTCACTGGTGGCATCTTCAATGCGTTGATCTTCGCGTGGTTTGTCCCCAGGCGTTTCATTTGAATTCGCCCCATGACCGTGTCCACCGCCAGCGTGCTCGACATAGGACTCAGGTTTAGGTGGAGCCTCATCTGGCCAGAGCGCATTGGAGGCGATCACTTCGAACTCGGGACCAGCCTTAACAACTTGTGTCTTGCCGTCCTTGCCGAAGAAATAGATCAATTGCTGAGTCACAATAGGGGTAGACCAGCACTGAGTTCCCAACCGCTTGGCGTAGTGCACTTTTCCTGTAACGGAATCGAGGCAATACAGCACGCCGACTTTATTCAGGAAGTAGGCGCAGCCACCGCAGACGACTGGGCTCGAGTAGTCGCTGATTGCCTTGTCGGCACGCCACGTCACTTGCGGTTTGCCGTCGATCATTTTGGATAGATCGATACAACAGTTAGAGCGGATCGAACCATCTTCAGCAAATTCTGGCAGACGTGCACCGACGTAAAGTTGTTGACCGATCAGAGTAGGGGAGGGGACCGAGTTTCCATCCAAGCCCTCGACGCTCCAAGCGACTTGGCCAGCCTGAGCATCGTAGGCGGTTACATTACCCGCAGAGCTGACAATCACCTGCTCACGGCCATCGACCGCACACAGGATTGGTGAGGCCCAGGAAGATGTGGAACCACGCTCGACCTTCCATTTCGTTTCGCCGCTGTGCTTATCGAGCGCGACCAAGTACGACGGTCCGCGATGCTCGATATTCAGAAAGAGTAAGCTCGCATTCTGCGCCGGAGAAGAGCCAAGTCCGTGATTGTTATCAAACTTGCCGTAGTCGGCTGTCAGCTCGCGGTGCCAAAGTTGCTGACCATCGTGGTTGATAGCCACGACATCGCCAGTTTCGAAGAAGGCGTAAACGGCAGCTTGATCAACAGTGGGTGTGGGTGCCGCTCGCGAAGCCATAAAACTTGACGGCGATGGGTTGGCGGCTTGTACTTCCGCTCTCCACAGCTCGCGCCCCGTCGATAACTCCAAACAGAGGACCAGACACTTTTCTTTCATGAGCCCTTCGACGGCGGTGACAAAGACGCGGTCACCCATGATCACTGGCGTCGATTGTCCGTAGCCGGGCAATTCACACTGCCATGTGATACGGCTGGAAGGGGACCACTCGACAGGCAACTCGCCCGCAGATTGCGACTGACCACCGTCGCGAAAACTTGCCCAGTCACCCACCACAGAGCGGTCATCGAAGCTCAGCACTGCGCTCACTAAAAAGATCGTTCTCACGATAGGACATTTGCTCATGCCTAAAATCTCCCTTACTTTCGTATTTGAATTGGTTTCATGTTTTCCTAGAACAGTTTGCGATACTCGACTTACAAAGCCTTGACCGCTTTACGCGGGATGACGACCTGCAACTGCGCCTGCTTATCGTGCGTCGACCACACAACTTTGAGTGGCGACTTCTGAACATCAGCCCAGGGTTTGGCGATGACCCAATCCCCAAGCGACTCAACCGCTACGCTAAATTCGACTTGGTCCCCCAAGGGGAACTGAGCGCCATCGACCAACTTCATTTGGGCCACGCCGCTGTGATCTGTCACACCTTCGAGCACCACGTTTGTGTCGGTGCTGGCAGTGGGGGTCATGACGACCCGCACATCGCTGGCCGGAGCGTCATCGATCAGTACTTGGCAACCCACCACACCCGATTCGAAGGCTGTGCCAGAACCGCAGCCGGCGGTCGCTACCAGCAGCCACAGCGGCCAGCAGCGAACAACTATTGATGTAGCCCTACAGCGCATCGTGATTTACCACTTCTCCGCCGTTGCGCGAGTGCAGCGCCCAATGGAGATTGCGATCGACGCTATCGGACATAAAGCGAACACTGCCATCGCCCAAGGCAATGTTGACTCCGCCGGTGTGCTGGCTGCGCGGTGCAAACCAACCACGACCATGCACATTCACGTCCGGGATGCGACTGTTGGGTGTCAAATATCCGTTCCCTACGACAGAGTAGGGGACACCGCGAATCCACGACTCACCACGATTCCCTCGATAGGAAGTGATCTGCGCTGGAAAGACGGTGCTCAAATCGGGATTGGAAATCGTGGCACCACCCATACGGAAACCGGGTTGTGGGGCCGGGTTACCACTGGAGCCAGGCCAGGAGGCGATCCTGCGGGCAAGTGCATTTCCAGTCGGAACCGATGTTGAAACCTGACCATCTCCCAGCAGCGCTTCGCTAACGAGCACTGTATTCGAAGTACCGTCCGGGATATCACCGAACTTGGCCCACGAATTCTCCCACACGATGCCGTCGGTTGTGTAGCGATCGTCGTAATGGGTCAACGTTCCCGAGCCGTACGAGAACATATAGTTGAGCCCTGCCATACGAACTGTAATATTTGCCGAATCGGTTGTCGTGCGAGTCGGCTCGATCGAGTCGCTGGGGCACAGGAACGTCGGAACGACAGTCTGTGAGGCAGGCACGAACAGCGTATTGAGACGCGCCATCCAAGCTGGCCCCACGTACAGCGGCTGACTGAAATCGATCAGGTTTTGTAGATTGCCCTGCTCGATAAACGGCAGTATCCGAGCTTGCGGGGAGAAGGAGCTGGAACCTGTTAAGGCAGGGAAGCGTTTGTACGACGATTCATAGTTGTGAGTCGCCAGGGCGAGCTGTTTCAGATTGTTTGAGCACTGCATACGTCTGGCTGCTTCGCGAGCCGCTTGCACGGCCGGTAGTAGCAATCCGACGAGAATGCCAATGATGGCAATCACCACCAGCAGCTCAACTAGTGTGAACCCAGTTCGCACACGAGCGCGACTATACTGACGAACATTCTTAACCATTGAAGGATCCTTTGTTGAAATAGTTGAAACAGGCGCGAATACCATTCGGCTCTGAAAAATAAATGATGCGAAAACGACACTTCTCGCTGAACGCCACCCTCTGGTTCCCAGGCTCCGCCTGCCGAAGTGCCGTCGGTTCCAAGGACTTGGGAGGCGGAGTCTCCAAGACAGTGCGTTCCAAGGCAAGAGCCTAGGAACGAGACTGCGTAGCTGGGGATTGCGCAGCGAGTCTCGACGCGCGGGGCCGCCACAAATCGGCGACTTATGGAAAAATCGATTGCGATCGACGAGCGAATCCACGTGAGCTTACCGGCACACGGGCCAGCAGTCCCTGATGTTCAAACTCGATCGCTAAGCGTGATGCCAAGAAGCGCAGGCCGGTGGCCCGCGAGGCTGAAAGGGACCACGCGCGTCTGCCATGGGGGACGACGGCTGGAAAGCCACACAACGTTCGTCCAACATGGCGGAGAAGTCGAGCGTGGTGGGGAGTGTGACGGCGCCACCGGGCAAGGCCAATGACTGACAAACGACGCAGTGCTCGGAATCATGAGTCGGGTGTTCGGTATCTGGGGCGCTATCGGAAGCGTGCGTTACCGGCGAACTGGTGTGGCGCGTATCCGCCGAACACGTATGCGCCGCACAAGAATGGCTACAGCAACCAGTCAACTCCGAGATTGCCAACTCGGTGGTTGCCGATTCAGAGTCATCGTCGACAGTCGCGCGATGGCCATCGCAGGTTGCGACGTGCAGATAGGCCGGCCCATGCCCGAGGGCGAGCAGGCTACAGAGCACAGCGATTAGAGTTGGCCGAAACAATGACTTCATCGCATCATTCGAATGCAAACGATAATAATCAGTCCGACCAAAGACTTACAACCCACATACGATCCACTGGACGAAGCAGTTCGTCAAGACCTCAGAAAAATTTTTGAGACTTCTCGCTCAACGCCACTGCCTGGGAACCCGATGCATTGCAGGCTCCGCCTGGGCTGAGCGACAAATAGCAAATTGGGTAGTAAAATGTCAGAATCATTCCTGTGTTTTTTGTTCCTGGATAGCTTGCGATGTCCGACGCTCCCTTGCCAGCTCGACGCCAGACTGGTCTGTTTAACCGCGTCAGCGCGCACGCTTAGGTGCTTGGCAACTGCGGGGTGGTAATGCAGCACCAAATAGGGCGACCTGAGCTGTTGGACCGCTTTGCCATGGCCGTTCCGCCGAGCGCGCTGACGCGGTTAAACAGTCGATCGCTTCGACAAGCAACCCACGCTGCCTAGGGAACAAAACTCACATCAACACAAAATTACTGAACTGCTATTTGTCGCACAGCGCAGGCAGGAGCCTGGGAACGAGCCTGTGCGTGGTGGCGTTCAGCGAGAAGTCTCAAACTTTTAGAGAATTAGCTGCTTTAGCGGGCTGTGTCGGCTTGCGTTCCCGGATGTCGGGGGATGGACCCCAGTGGCAAGATCATGGGCTGGTGTGCTGGACGGTCACCCAATTCGCCAGAAAGCACTTCGAAGGATTCGAAACCAAACTTAGCATAGAACTCAATCGCATCAGGTTTTGCATCCACAACCACGACAATGCAGCCAGCTCGCTCAGCCATCTCGTGTGCTATTTTGAAAGTGGTCTTCAGAAGTTGTTTTCCAACACCTTGGCCCTGGGCTGATTCGGCGACTGCCAGACGCGCGAGTCTCAGAGCCGGCAAAGGGTACTTTGGCAATTGCTTCCTCGCCGATTTCGGCAGGTTCGCGATTACAATCGAAGTCGCCGTTAAGGTGACAAACCCTAGGATCGCCATTTCCCCAACGGCGATGTACGTTGTGCCGATGTGTAATCGAAATTGGTTTTGACCGGCGAATTTTTGAAAGAAGCGGTCGAGTTCAACGTCGCCACTGCGGAAGCTGTCTCGCCTGTCATCAGCTCGTAATGCTCGGATCTCAACCATCGAACAATTCGCGCATCGCGACCGTTGGAGGCTTCGGGTTGGCGATACGATCCAGGATCGACTTACCAGCCGAACGAGACACTTCGATCGTGGGTGGGATAATCAGATCTGCGGGAATCGCATCCAGCGCGCTGAGATGATGAAGCACGGCAGTTTCGATCAAATGCGATTTCTTGACACCGTGCGTCGCAACATATCGCTCCAGAAGTTCTCGAGTCTCGGCTGAGATGTTGGCCGAGATTTGCGTTGGGGGATGCATCGTTTTTGACTCCTCTTACAGGAACGTAGATAGTCCTACGTTTTCGTAGATCGTACACAGCCGAGCTGGGGAATGCAATGCCACACAGCCGAAACCTTAGGCTACAATCGTGAACGGGCGGTGATCGCACCACCCAATAAAGAAGTGTGTCCCAATGCCGATTGCCCTTGCCCATTGGATGCAGCGATTGACAAAATGATGGAGGCAAAATGATTCCAGTTCGTCATTATTTTGCCTCCATTATTCTGCCAAAGCGAGTACTGGACTCAGCTCGGACGCCGGCTCTCTGTTGGCTCTGTTGGTATCCAACTGGACCGAAACGGCGATTGGTTGTTGACGGGAGTGCAGGCATTAACTAAACTCAAACCCGGTCGGACCGCACCCGTTTGTGCGGAGTTAACAGTGTTCTCGCAGCGCTTCATAGCAATATGCTTGTTGGTACTCTACGGAGTGCCATCATTTATTGGGCCACATTGGCACCATCACGCAGCTTCGTGTCACCATGGTGCGCACGAATCGTGCTCGTCTGTTGAGCCAGCCGAAGGTCAAAGTTCTTCGTGCTCTCACTCTTCAGCTACTCACACTTCCGATTCTCACTCTTCAGTCGCAGAAGCCAACAGCAACAGCCACGAACATTCCCATGTGGAGACGGCCGCAACTGCCGACGTTTGTATTGAGGTGCATGTTCAGGGCTCGTTGGAAACCATTGCCTGGGAATGTGCAGATGAGCATGGGCCATGCTCGATTTGTGCCTTCTATGCACAGGCGCAAACACCAGTCGTAAGCATTATCGTATGCAATCGTGGCGAGCTGATCGCCATTTCTCCAGTACCAGAGTTTCTAGCTCTGTCTCAGTTGGTGTCGGGTTGCCAAGCCCGTGGGCCTCCCAGCCGATTTCTTTGAGCGGACTTGCGCCGCAAATTCGGTTGTACTCTTGGCTGATATCGCCAGTTTGCCCTCGTGTGGGGCGCGCCGCGTTCCGCCCGATAGGCTGCGCGATGGTTGGCTGCTGTTAGGCAACGAGCATTAAGTGTCATGTAGGTTCTCGACGGAAATCGCCCGTGGTATGCGCGGTGCGCCGTAATCGGTCCGACCAACCAGTGTTGTGCGCTCATCGCGCTACCCGGGCGACCTTTCGTTTCGAATCGCATTTTATACATCTATTAATTGAATCGGAGATGACATGTTTTATGCTACTGATCACCGTCGACCTGCGTTCACGCTGGTCGAATTGCTGGTGGTGATCGCCATCATCGGTATCCTTGTTGGACTGTTGCTTCCTGCTGTGCAGGCGGCTCGCGAAGCGGCTAGGCGCATGCAATGCTCGAACAATTTGAAGCAGCTTGCGTTGGCGGTCCACAATTACGAATCGGTACATGGTGGATTTCCGCTAACAACCACTGGGCCCAGCCGCACCACACCGCGACTTGGCAGTGGCTTCTACAGTTGGATGGCCATGCTGCTTCCGCAAGTCGAACAAGCGCCGCTGTACAACTCGATCCAATTTGGCGAAGCCATGGCGGATGCCAAGAGTTTTGCCAATAGTTCAGACTACACCCAGTTGAAAATCTCGTCGACGCATGTCAACGCGGCTGCAGCCGCGACATCGGTTGCGACTTTCTTGTGCCCGTCGGATAGCGTTACGGCCACGACCACGTTGGGTACTGCGCAAGTGGCACCGAGCTCGTATGCGGGGAACGTGGGCTGGGTCCGCGGGGCTACGGGTGCCAGTGGAACCGCTGCTCCTTTGGCAATCGCCAACGGGGCCATGCCGCTGATCAATCCGGCTCACCGCGACGCCTGGCAAGTACCCGCGATCAAGCTCCGTGACTTTACCGATGGCACTTCGCACACTGCGCTGGTTGGCGAACGACTGATCAATAATGCAGAAGGGAGCAGTGGACCATTCGGTACGTCGATGCAGGGTCAGTTGAAGCCATCGGTCATGTCCTTTTGCGCTGGTGGAGGAAGCGGCGCACGCTCGCTTCCCAATTGGGTGACGTACTGCCAAGGGGTGTCGGTACCCGACGCTACCTACTCTCTACCGCATGGACGCAGTTGGATTTCGGGCTGGACCCTAGCCGCCAATCTGTACATGCACGTGATGCCAATTAACGGCAGGAACTGCCATTTGTACGGTGGCGAAGATGATGGCACGAATATCGTCTCGGCCAGTAGCAATCATGTTGGCGGCGCTCAACTGGCGTTCACTGACGGACACGTGAATTTTGTTAGTCAGAGTATTGACCCTGTCGTATGGTGGGCCATTGGCTCGCGCAATGGCGGTGAGACGACCACCGCTCTTCCTTAAACCCTGTTTTTTCAAATCCGTTTCCATAGAAAGAGATGAATCATCATGAAACTTTGCTTGAATCTTCTGCTGCTCGTAGCTTTTGCGATGCTGACTATCGCCCGCGCGGAGGCTGAGGTTTACATCTCAGGTCACGCAGATTTAGGTGTTGGCTTCGAGAACAACAATCTGCATTTGCACCTCCATGCCGAGGACACGTTGGGGCTGTTTGGTGGTGGTACGCGACCGGCGGGCGAGTACGATCCTGACGAAGTGATGATCGGTGTGCCGGGAACTTTCATCGCACGGCCCGCCGGTTCGACATGGAGTTTTCTGGCCAGCAATGCGGGTGAACCAGTTTGGTTTCTCCCTCAGAGTTCTGATTCGAACAAGCCATTTATTGGGCTGGGGACGGAAGAGCTATCGAGCGCAGATGGCTGGACGACCCCGTTGACTTGGTCAGTCAACTCGATCACCACGATCTCAGGTGCCGCTTCGGAGTTCGCGATTTGGCAGAACGATGCCCTGGGAACTCCCACCGTTTTCGCATCTTCGCTGGTGCCTACTACCAATGCGCTAGGGGCTAATAGTTGGGCGCAGAATGCTTTCAGCCATGATCACTTCAATATTGGTTTCACAGGTGAGGGTGTCTACGATGTCAGTCTGAGCATTCGTGGGACGAACGCCACTCTCAATCAAACCTTTTCTGATACTGCCTCCTTTCGCTTTGTAACCGGAGCGGCAATTGCTACGGTCCCCGAACCGAGTAGTTTCGGCCTGCTTGGAATGTTTGCCGCATCTCTCGGACTCGTTCGCAACCGCAGATGTCGAGGGGACGTATGCGCTTCGAAACTCTAGTTCGATTCAAGCAGGACTTGAAGCGCCACAACTTACTCGGCCAGCTTGACCGAGTCACGAACTATGACTTTTGTCCATGGCTGAACCGGTACGTATACTGGCTCAAGGAGCCCGCAGGTTGGTTCGTGGTGGCACTGGCGATTAGCCTACTAGTCGGTGCATTCCTGAGCCCGCTGGGCTGGACGGTTGCGGCGGGCTTAAGCGTTATTCTCTTGCTGGGTTTGGGATTCCCCTGGCTGGCTACACGCACGGTCGTTTGTGAATTGCGCCCCGTCAACTCGGTCCACCATGAGCAGGAAACCTCCGAGTTGGAGTTGACCGTTCGCAATCGTTTGCCTTTTCCGATTATGGGATTGATGGTCGAAGGCTATTTGACGCGAGCTGAGTCTAATTCAAATATGTCCTTTGATTCGGCTGTTCCCAACGTAGGTTTAGCTCGGGTGCCAGCGCTCAGTATGGCAGCCTACCGTTTGTCGATCCGTCCCGAATATCGAGGTTTCTATCCAGTCCACAGGCCACAGGCCACATGCCGCTTGTGCGTTTCCGTTCGGGATTTGGACGGCGCGTAGGCCGATTGGCAAAGTGACACCGGTAACTGTGTGGCCCCTCTTAATTCCTGTTAAGGGTGAATTGGAGTTTTCAGGAAATCGTTTAGCCGAGGTGGGGAGCGGTCGGCGAGCGAGTACCCATGGCGAGTTCCTTGGGGTCCGCGACTTTCGTCGAGGTGATTCGCTCAAGAGTATCCATTGGGTGCAATCGGCGCGAAACGATCGATTGATCGTGTGCGAGCGTGGTGGTCCGGAGCAACAAGCAGTCGAGTTGCACTTGTGGACAGCCAACAGCCAAGATGTGGCCGCTGATCGGCGTGAGAACTTAGCTTGGCGAGTGCGCATTGCGGCCAGTCTGATCGACTTATTGGTCGCGCGCCATTTGCCCTTCCAATTGACGATCGACGGGACTCGCGTACTTCTGCCAGAGGGGGAGGCCGCGCGGAGACTTGCCTGGGATCGACTGGCGAGTATTCCCTTGGATGGCGTGCAAACGGGCGCACAAAATACGATAGCGGCTAATGGATTGATCTCTCAAGCGAAGTATTCTGCGAGCCGAATCTGCGTTGGCTCAGAGTTGGAAAACGGACAGCCGCTCCCCGCACATCTGATTCGCTTCGAAGTTAAATTTGCAATCCAGGGAATTCGCAGGAATGCCCGCCAGAGTAGCGGCTTGCTCAATTTGGACCAAGATATCGTTGCCCAACTCGACCATATGCTGATGGAGGCCTCTCATGCCAGCCATGTTGCGTAGTCGGGATCGTTCGTTCATCGAACCAGTCAGCGCTACACCACGGGCGATAGTGCGTCGGAACGTATTGGTCGGTGAGATTTCCATGCTTCAAATATCGCGCCGACGCCGAGTGGGTGCGATCGCGATGGCGATGATCGGAATTTCTGTACTGAGTTTTCGCCGCGTAGACTATGACAGTCCGTGGGTCATGTTCACCGAATTGTTGATCAGTGGCGGACTGATCGCGCTGGCGGGCTGTTTGGCGTTGCGCAGATGGGTTGAAAACAATTCACATACTCTGCCACGATGCTCGGCGACTGATTCCAGTGTGTCGATTTTGGTCGCATTGAGCATTCTATTCCCCTGGTTGGTGGATCGCATGGCGCGCAACAATGGCTTCGGCAATGGCATGGAAATTGTCATGCTCAGTAGTCTGGCTTGGGGTGGAATGGCAGCCGCCAGTGTGGGGCGGCAAGCGCGAACGATTGGTCTGTCGATCGTCTGCAGCGGATTCTTAACTCTCTTCACAACGTTTATATCTGACAACTCTGTGGCTACGCTATTTGCTTATGCCTGGGGGGGACTATGCCTGTGGTGGCTAGTGGCCAATCACTGGGAACGCGTGGAAGCGTGCGCTGCCACACACGTCTGGGCAGACAAGTCGCAGAGATGGGTTGTGCTCGGCATCGGCTGCCTAGCATTTCTAATCGCGACGGCGGCCGTGTCGGATCGCGTTCCTGTGCTGCGCAAGCTGCGCGCGGAAGTGATGCCGACGAGCGGTGGAACAGGCGCAAAAGACTCAGCGGCGCGGAGCGGGGTAGGGGACGGCGATGCGCTCATTGCCGCGCGCGAGCACGCCACTTCGTTTGGCGCAGTAGAGACTGATCTCTTTTTGGATTCAGAGAAGCCAAGTCTGTTTGATGTGTTTAGCGATGAATTTGGCGAGCCGCGCAAGAAGGATCGTGTCGAACAGGCGCAAGCCCTTTCGCCTAACGAAACGCGCAGCCACGAAGGCAAATTCTCCGAAGCTAATCGTTCCTCGAGCGGCGAGTCTTTTTCGACCGAACGGGAACCGCCTCGCCAGCGTCCCGAGCTGAATGAACTGGCCTCCGAGGCGTTATTTTTCTGGTCGGGCGAGTCGCGGGTGCATTTGGCTGTCGCGCGCTTTGAAGAGTTTGACGGCATCGAGTGGCAACAAACTTCGGACGTTGATACGTCAGCACCGACCTTGATCCAAGTGGGCGAAAGAGCTTGGTTTGAGCCTCCTGGAGCACCGATTCAGAATTCCATCAGTCCGTTTGTCGATGCGATACCGGAGGCTATCAAGTTCACTCGCTACAATTCCGCGAATATCCCCACACGGGCTGGCATGCAATTGTGGAGCGTCGATCAACTGACGCGCACAGACTTTTTTTCGATGGCGTCCGATGGCTGCTTGACATTGCCCGGACGCGAACAAGTTCCCGACTACACCGTGGTTCGCTTTGTGAACAGCTTGATGGACCTCGAGCGCATTGAGAGCTTGCTGGAAAACTGTGCGCCTGGAAAGTCCCATACGCGGCTGACCGAAACGTGCCAGTCTTCAGTTGCGAGTCTAGCGCATCGTTTGGCTAGCGACAAAGAGCGTGGTTGGGATCAAGTCACGGCGGTGATCGAAGGGCTCAGAAGCGAGTTCAAACACGATCGGTTCGTCTCTTCAAAAGGCACACGCCCGTTGGCGAAGAAGGTTGCGGAATTTTCTTCGACAGAATCCGGTGCAACTCCGCTGGAGAAATTCTTGACAGCCCGTCGCGGACCAAGCTACCTGTTTGCCACCACCGCCGCGCGTATGCTAAAACACCTGGGCTATGACACAAGGCTGGTGAGTGGATTTTACGTTAGCCCCAACCACGCAGGCTCGGCGGGTGACCTAGCTGTCCTGCCGCGCGACGCGCACGTTTGGCTTGAGATCAATTCGGGGCACGGCTATTGGATTCCGCTGGAGGCGACCCCCGGCTACCGACAGCCGAGAACAACGGCCAGTTGGCAGTATCGACTGAATAAGGCGAAGAGTGCGATTGCTTGGGTTTTTGTTCTAACCTCCACGAGTTTAATCGGCGTCTATGTGTTTCGGCGTTGGCTGTTCGAGTTGTTGTGTCAACTGAGTTGGCCGCTGGTTGCGTTGCTTGGCGACCGACGTCGGGTGGCCTGCTTGTTGGCCGGTGGGCACTTGCTACTGGATGACCTGCCTGGACTAGGGAAAACTACTTTAGCCAAGGCAATAGCCAATTGTTTTGGGGCACAATTCTCCCGGGTTCAGTGTACGCCCGACTTGCTCCCGACGGATATTACCGGCTTCAATCTCTTCAATCAGAAGACGCGTGAATTTGAGTTTCATGGTGGGCCGGTCTTTGCGGACATACTTTTGGCCGATGAGATCAACCGCACCACACCGCGCACGCAGAGTGCTTTGTTCGAAGCGATGGCTGAGCGACAAGTAACTATTGATGGCCACACACGCGGACTATCAGCCACATTCTTCGTGATCGCCACACAAAATCCCATCGACAGTCATGGGGCCTATCCGCTCCCCGAAGCACAACTCGATCGCTTTGCCATGAAGCTGGAAATTGGCTATCCAGACCGCCATGCTCAATTAGCCATACTCAATCAGGCGCAGACGTCAGACGCGTCTGCCGGGAGCGAACAGTTGACCACGCAGGCGCTGCTCATGCTACAGCAACAAGTCTCGCGGTGCCGGATCGCTGAAGCATTGCAGCAATACTTAGTTTCGCTGTGCGAAGCGACGCGGGAACATGAATCGATAGCGTTGGGGATTAGTCCTCGCGGAATGTTGTTATGGCAACAAGTAGCCAAGGCCTGGGCCATTTTGCAGAATCGTGACTTTGTGATTCCCGACGATCTACAGGCGGTCGCTGGTCCCGTGCTCAGCGTGCGTTTGGTGACGCGCGGTGCCGCTCCCGAGTCTGTCATTGCTTCCATTCTTGAATCCACCGCAGTACCGAGTTACCGATGAAGCTTATCCATCTTTTCGTCGTGAATTTCGCGATCCGCAGTGCATTAGAAAGTTTTTTCATCGGCTTAGTGCTGATGCCTGTGGTGGGTTGCAATGAAAGTCAAGAATCGTTGCATGAATTGGATCATGTGGTCCCAGCCCACTGGCCCAGTAGTTTGCAAGACGCGGCGGAGAAAATCGAACAGCGCGTAACTTCTGTCAAAGCGAGCACTTCGCCACCAACCGTGCGGGAGGAATTGCAAGACTTGATTGAATGGGCACCGGAGATTGCCGCAGATACCGATATGTCCGAAGCGCAGTGGTTGCCGATCTATCGCTTGAGTGAAACGCTGCGCGGACACTTGAACGCTGGCGATTTGGCGGTTGAAGATATTGAAGAAGACTTTTCACGGTTGTGCGAGTTGTTGCAGGCTGCGCATATCAGCTCGACGCGCCAGTTTTGAAGTTGCACGTTTTGAAACTAACCCTCCCGTATCCGGGAGGATCGGCCGTAATGCGGCCGGGGAGGGCTGGACTCGCCCCTCTCCGCTCGCGTTACTCGCGACTCTCCCCAAGGAGAGTAAGTTCGTTTGCTCAACAAATTGCATGGTCAAACCAACTTTCTCGATTAAAACGTGCAACTTCAAAACTGGTGCGTCGAGCTGATCTTTCCACCAGTTTGATTCAAAACATTTATTTCGATCGAGGTGTTCGCGATGTCAGTCATAGTCTTGGGTGGTTTGGTGCGTGCGTTTCAGGGGCTTGCAGCTTCGGCACCGACGCTGATTGTGGGTTTGTTCATTGCGGCCGTACTGCGCTACTATTTGGGTCGCGCCGGGACGTTGCGATTGTTTGGCGGTGACAGCTTGCGATCTTTGCCGCAATCGTGGCTTATCGGCATGCTGCTCCCGGTGTGCTCGATCGGGGTGATTCCAGTTATTCGAGAGATGAGGCGAGTTGGTATTCGTCCTGGAGCGATCACCGCCTTCGCACTT
The DNA here is from genome assembly GCA_041741715.1 of Pirellulaceae bacterium. Taxonomy (GTDB): domain Bacteria; phylum Planctomycetota; class Planctomycetia; order Pirellulales; family Pirellulaceae; genus Aureliella. The sequence continues at coordinate 30,792 of JBGSJT010000152.1, forward strand.
TCGGCACCGCTATTCAATCCTCTCTCGTTAATGTATGGCTTGACTCTTTCAAGACCAATGGTGATCGTGGGCTTCGCGCTCGCCTCGTTGGCCGTGGTGACTGCGTTGGGATTCATCTGGGATCGTGCGACTGCGTGGCGGCCCGACGTTCCAATAGCTGAAGATGCGCCGATTATCGGGCTGCGGCGATTAGCGGCCTGCGTGATTTTCATGGGACGCGAGTTATGGGGTCCGACTGGCATACTGACCTTGATCGCTTTGGTAGGACTGCTGGGACTCGGGATGTTGTTGCCGCATGGCGCGTTGCAAAGCAGTCGGTTTAGCGGATTATGTCGGACTTGGAATTGGGGCCTGCGTGTTGTTAATCGGTTTGCTTTTACAAACCCCATTGAAACGAGAAGCTGATAAGTTTCTAAACCATCGTCCATCACAAGCGACAGAAATTCCGACTGCCGGACTCGACCGGCATGTTTCACCGAGAGTGGTAGGGGTGACATGCTTAGTAGGATTAGTTGCTTTCAGTGTCGTGGCTTGTTACGCCTACTATCCGGCTCCGCGTGAAGTGCTCGAAGAAATGCGTCTGGCCCGTGTCGATGTTCTCAGTGGGGTATCGAGCCGGGACTTTGAACAGACCTTGCATTGGATTCCTATACTGGACGAATGGTCTAGGAAGTTGGAGGTAGGGCATGCCCTCCGCCACTTTGAATTGCGCCCCTACCAACAAATGCAGGCTCATTTGTTGCGCAAAAAGTTGGAGCTGCTTGAACATGCGATTGAGCATGCTCTGGACGCCAAAAATGAGGCTACAGCAGCCAGCCAAATCGTACTCGAAGAAGAGCTCCAGGAAGCCAAGGTTCTGGCGACAGAGATTTCTGACAATGCGCGGCGATTGTCTGCGGCCTTTGGAGGCTGAAGCGGATTGCTGGAAAGGGTGTGAGAAAGTGCTTGGGATCGCTAACTTTCACCCTCAGTTATGTGGTTTTGGCCGTCAGTTTTGAGGCTAGACTCGCAATCCTAGATTTGAAAGTTAGAATTAGAGGTACGGACGCTAGGGGCGTAACGACGGGGCGCCGCTTGGATTTGTATTTGGGATACGGTGTTTTGATTGTGATCGTGCAATTTGTGATGACTGAAGGCCTCCCCCGCCACAAGCCAAGCACGTTAGGTGTCATTGACCGCAAGTACGCGAGCTATGCCACGTCGGGTCTGACGGTCGAGATCAAACCAGGTGGTGAAAATATCGTACAACTTGAAGTGAACGGTCTCCTCACATCTCAGCCCGCAGACCATCATCACTGAGTTGCTCACACTGATCGGAAAAGTGTTTCCCGTGGCAGCCGGATCAGCTCAACGACACGTTTTAGAAATAGTGCTCTAGGGTGCCAGCCATGAATAGCTCAAGTGCATTGTCAACTCGAAGTGAGTTGCGCCAGTCGTACTGGGCTGTTGCTCTGATCATGGGTTTGATGGGTGCCTTCTTCTGGGCCATTCGTGGTACAGGTGGATTTGGCGGATCGAGCGGTGGGTTGTTTGCGGGAGTGGGATGGGGAATCCTATGGTTCCGTTTCTCAAGTCTGGCTGGGTATCGGGGACGCCTGTCAAGTCCGTGGATGATCGTGGCCATCACGCTGGGCATAGCCTACGGCGGCATGACCGGCTACGGAGTTTACATTGGATGGCTGCGTGGCCAGTTTTACTTGGATTATCCCCAAGGCGCACGTGAGATTGATGCTTGGACCGGCTATGCGATGCTGTTTGTCTGCGGTCTGCACTGGGGGGGCGTGACTGGGGCCTTCATGGCATGGTGCCGTCCGTCGGCTTCGTTGCAGTGGTGGCACTGGCTATTGCGGTTGATGGCAGGAGCCCTCGGTGCTGGATTAGCACTGTGGCTTGTCAGATCGTTTCCGCAGTACGTGCTGCCATTCTACTCGGAAGGGCTCTATAGTCTGGCCGAGAACTCGACATGCTTGCGTGCTGAGCGGACAATACGTGAAATCGCCCCTCACGTCGGCTTATTTCTGGGTTTCTTCGCGTTCGAACTGGTGCGGCGCGATTGGAAGGCAGTCGGATTGATGTTGGTCATGAGCCTGGGTTTTGCCGTGCCGTTCTGCGTGGGTGGCTACTGGCAGACATTCAACGGCTCGACTATCAAGCTCGATTGGTGGAAGTATTGGGAGATGTCGATCGGCTTAGGAGGTGGTTTGGCTTTCGGCTTGGCCTACTATTTGTTCAACAGCCCCGAGGAAGACAACGAACAGCGACCTAGTAAGCGTCATAGCAACCGAGCTTATATCCTGGGGGCCGGTTTCCCGATCTGGTTGGCGATCGTGCGGTCGGCAGTTAACGCGTTTGATGGAACGACGAAGCTGCATGGCTACGAAGAGTTTGCCAATTCGAATCGGTGGTGGGTTCTGCTGAGTGTGCTCGTTCCAGCCACGATACTACTTGTTGGGTGGATTGATAAAGTGCAATGGCCCCGTGATAACTCGAACCATCCGTCGTCGAGACGAGCGAGAATCACCAGCATAATTGTGTGGTCGACAGTACTGGCACTGACGGCGATGTTGCTTCATCGAGTTGCGATACCCTTTATTCCAGATGTTGTCTTTGGCTATTGCTTATTGGTATTGCCACCCGTTTTTTTAGTAATTGGATATTGGTTGTTTTGGCCCGTGTTAGATCTGGAATGCTCGCCAATTCCCCGAGCGTTCTTGGATTCAATGCTATTGTTGATGGTATGCATGGGTTTGATCGCTAGCCTTCACTGGCCGATGCCGCTAAACAACTATGTGCTAGTTGGAAGCTATCTCGTTTGCATTTTTGCTAGTTGGATACTACAGAAGTACAAACTGCATGAGTTCGCACAGAGGGACTGAATTGCGCAGTAGGTGGGCAATGGAGGGATCGAGGGAGACGTCCACGCTCCGTTTCCGACAAAAAAATGTGCGGCAAAAAAATGTGCGGCAAAAAGATGAAGGGCGATCGGTAAGTGAGTACGTACCAAAGTAGCCATCACGCTCCGCGTGAAGTGCGCAGGGGCTCATCACGCGGAGCGTGAAGGCTACTCTTCGGGAAACAGAGGTAGGTCGGTGGCGGCGTCATTGGTGAGCTTTAAGTGCTCGAAGGCCTTGGGGGTGACGCAGCGACCGCGAGTGGAGCGTATGACGAATTCACTGCGCAGCAGAAACGGTTCGACTTCGTCGACCAAGGTATCGGAGGAGACGTTCATCGTGTGGGCGATCGCTTCAATACCGGCTGGCCCACCACTAAACACTCGAATCAAGGTCTCGAGATAACGTCGATCTTGGCGATCGAGTCCCCGTTGATCGATACCGGTCATCTCGAGCGCTTGTTGAACAATTTTCAGATCGACAATTCCGTCCGCCTTGCTAACTGCGTAATCGCGGATCCACAGCAATCGATTGTTGGCGATCCGCGGCGTACCACGGCTGCGTCGAGCAATTTCCGATGCTGCCTCGTGGTTGATCTCTACATTCAACTTCTTCGCGTTGCGATGCACGATCTCGGTCAATTCGGCTAGTGAATAGAAGCCGAGGTGCTCGCGAATTTGAAAGCGATCGCGGAGTGGGCCACTGAGCATGCCAGCGCGAGTGGTGGCACCGATCAACGTAAAGGGCTTTAATTGCAGATTCAAAGTTCGCGCGCTGACTCCTTCGCCCAGCACGATGTCGATGCGAAAGTCTTCCATGGCGGTGTACAAATACTCTTCCACCGCCTTGGGCATGCGATGAATCTCATCGACGAACAAGACTGAACGATCCTCCAGATTGGTCAGATACGGAATGATATCTTTGGGAGCTTTCAGAGCAGGTCCGCTGGCCATTTGCACTGTCACCCCCATTTCGCGCGGAATACAAAGGGCAAAGGTGGTCTTGCCTAGTCCAGGCGGTCCATCGAATAAAATGTGCCCCAACGGTTCGGTTCTTTTGCTAGCGGCATCGATGGCAATCCGCAGTACGGCAATCACATCTTTCTGTCCAACCATATCAGCGATACGCTTGGGACGTAGGGCGACGTCGTTCTCGTCACCCCCAGCATCCGTTGGCGGCCCAGGTGGAGGATTGCCGGGGGGTTGCATGATCGATTCGCGAGCCAACGATTTTTTTCCTATTGAATGCCAGTTCTCAAGCTACGATCGCTAACTTATTGCAACCAAACGGGTTACTGCAACCAAACGGGCAACTGTCCGGCGGGCGGCAACTCAATCGTCTGTATTTTAACGATGGCGTCGATGGCTTGCATTTCGTCTAAGGCAGCTTGGGTGGGTTGGCTATCGAGATTGAGCACTCCGATCGCACTACCACCTGGTTTATCTCCCGCCCGTCCGACCGACATTTGCGCGATGTTCACTTCGTGCTTGCCGAAAGCGGTCCCTACTTTGCCAATGATGCCGGGGACATCCTGATGAGTGAAGATCAACAGATTGCCGTCGATGTAAGCTTCCAATCGATAATCGTCAAGCATAACCAAGCGTGGCATGTTGTGGCCAAAGACAGTCCCTGCCGCCTTGACGGTCCGTTCGCCACCAGTCACTTCAACCGTGATCGACGAGCTAAAGGCCCCCATCTCTAGGCTGCGGCTTTCGTTCAATTCGATTCCGCGCTCACGCAACAACAGTTCAGCGTTGATGATATTAACATCTTCTTCCAGCGCGCGTTCGAGTAGTCCCGCACAAAAGGCGTTGGTCAAGAGTTTTGTATCCCGCCCGGCAACCTCGCCGCGGTAGGTCAAATGACAACCCGAAACCGCGCCACCGTGCCATTGACTGAGCAGCAATCCCAATCGATGGGCCACATCGAGATAGCTGCGAAGAGCTTCAAGTGTTTTGGGATCAAGGGCCGAAACGTTGACCGCGTGGCGGATCTCACCCGTCTTGAAGAAGTTGATGAGCAAGTGAATCCCTTCCACGGCCACTTGTGTTTGCGCTTCTTCAGTGCTGGCGCCCAAGTGGGGTGTACAAACTACTCCCGGCATGCCAAATAGTGGACTGTTCGTACATGGCTCCTCCTCAAAAACGTCGAGTGCGACACCGGCAATTTGGCCCTTTTTCAGCCCTTCGACCAATGCCGCTTCGTCGTAGATCCCACCGCGAGCGCAGTTGATCAAGCGAATCCCCGGCTTGAGATTCGGCAGGTCTTTCATCCCCACCAAGTGTTTGGTCTCAGCAGTCAACGGCGTATGGACCGTTAGGTAATCGACCTTGGGGAACATTTCCGCCACGGTCTCGACGCGTTCAATCCCCAGCTTCGTGGCTTGTTCGTCCGTCAGGAACGGATCGTAAGCGATCACGCGCATGCGAAAGGCCAAACCACGCAGGGCGACTTCGCGACCGATGCGACCAAGCCCAACCACGCCAAGCGTTTTGTCGGCTAGTTGCGAGCCCATGTAGCTCTTGCGATCCCACTTGCCGTTGCACAATGATTGATAGGCGGGGGCGATACTCCGCGATAGCGCCAGCATGAGTGCCACGGCATGTTCGGCGGTCGATAACGTGTTGCCCGCTGGCGTATTCATCACCACGATACCCAACCGCGTGGCCGCTTCCTTGTCGATGTTATCGGTCCCCACGCCAGCGCGAACGATAGCTTTGAGACGTTTGTTTCCCTCTAGTGACTCGGCGGTGATCTTAACACCGCTGCGAATGATCACACCATCGAACTCGGCGAGTCCCTTGCGCAGTTCTTCCCCCTTGAGTCCCACGCGCTCTTCGTACTCGAACGAGCTATCGGCATTGAGCAGATCGATACCTTCAGCGGCGATAGGGTCGAGAACGCCGATACGAAACTTGGCCATGGGTCGGTGAGCTTTCAGAGTCTTGGGGGAATGGAGTGAAGAAGTGATGGAGACAAGGAGTAAAGGAGTGATCGTGACTATCAGATTTAAGGCTACATCGAGTTCTTCATCTTTTTGCCGCACATGTTTTTGTCGAAATACGCCACCGACTCTGCGAATCAGCGGCCGACAGATCTACTTTTTGCGATGGCCCACTAGCATCTAGCATCTACGAACCTTGGACAAGTTTCTCTGGAAAAAGTTAGGGTGCAGCCAATTCATTACTTCGAACGCTTAATAACTTTGGAGTGAGTTCCAACTCTCACCCTTCGGTCACACTGGCCCAGCCAGTGCCACCCACTCCTTGTCTCCCCCGTCCTACCCGCGTTGGCGGGCGAAATCGGTCATGTAACTGGCCAGTGCTTGCACACCTTCGATGGGCATGGCGTTGTAAATGCTGGCGCGAATTCCGCCTACACTACGATGCCCCTTCAAGTTGTCCATGCCATGCTTGGCGGCACCTAACAGGAAGTCATTTTCGGCTTGCTCGTTGGAAAAGCGGAAGGTGACGTTCATCAACGAGCGGTCTTGTCGACGGGCGTGGCCAACGTAAAACTCAGGGAACTCGTCGAGCACATCGTAGAGCAGTTTGGCTTTGACCTTATTGTGAGCGTACATCTTGTCGAGTCCACCGATCGTCTCCTCCAACCATTGCGCCACTAGGCCCAACACGTAAATAGCGAATGTCGGGGGCGTATTCCACATCGAATCGGCGTCGGCGTGATTTTTGTAGTTCAAATAGCCGGGCAAGTTCGCTGCGCCGCGCTCTAGCAATTCTTTCTTGATGATGACAACCGTCACGCCAGCCGGCCCCGCATTCTTTTGCGCACAGGCATATAGCAACCCATAACGACTCATGTCGTACGGCCGGTACATGAAATCGCTGGACGAGTCGCATACCAGCGGAGCGGTGCCGGTATCGAGGTCGGTGGGGAATTGAACACCTTGAATGGTTTCATTGCTGGTGACATGGACGTAGGAGGCATCTGGCCTGAAGGCTAATTCGCTGGCGGTGGGCAAGTGGTCGTAATTCGATTCCTTAGCATCAAAGATGACCTCAACGGGCCCTTCTTTTTTGGCTTCGTCTAGGGCACTTTTCCCCCAAGTGCCGGTGATCACATACTGGGCAGCTTGACTGCGCCCACGCAGTAAATTGATGGGGATCATCGAGAATTGCAGGCGAGCTCCCCCCTGCAAAAACAGTATTTCGTGCTCATCCCCCACGCAGAGCAGCCTCCGCAGTCGGGCCTCAGCTTGCTCTTGGACCGCGATAAAATCGGCCGAACGGTGGGAAATTTCCAGGATCGAGGCCCCCGCACCGGGCAAACAGAGCATTTCCTCGCGAACTCGCTCCAGCACGGGAACAGGCAACACGGCGGGTCCAGCCGAAAAGTTGATGAGACGTTCTTGGGCGACTTGAGTTGTCATAAGCCTGAATTCCTAGGAAAAACGAGAAAGCCCGCGCTGGGATAGACTCCACTGTCGACTCCGGGCACGTTAGACTCCTATTTTACGGGCGAACTCTAAACCACGGAAGAACGGGGAAAACCCAATCTGGCGAATCTTCGCTCGACTCAACAATTTGCGATTACTCAACAATTTGCGATTACACGAGCGGCAGATAAAAGTTTACCCGTACCCGTAGCCGGAGTCGCCAGACTTCAGTCCTAGCAGACTAAAGTCGGGCGACTCCAGCTACGACGGTCATCTGCATTTCTGGGAACTAGATCAATTCCTCAGGCGTCTAGCCTCAAGTTGGTCCTGCGGCCCGCCGTAACCGAAGTCGCAAGACTTTGGACCAGCCCGACCAAAGTCTCGCGACTTCGGCTACGTTAAAAAAACAGGTAACCGTTCACGACTTTTCGAGATTGAAGTTTTTAACCACAGATGGACACAAATGAATACAGATCGACTGAAGAGATTTATCTGTGTTCATTCGTGTCTATCTGTGGTTACTTTCTATTGTTTCGTTCTGGGGCGTGAACGGTTACAAAAATTGCTGCTTCTCGCCTTACAACCCGAACTCAGCAGCGATAGATCTAGCCGCAAGCTACAAAACTAGCTATCCCACCGCAAAAGGTGGACGGAAATATCCAATACTTGTCTAATCGTTCGATGAAATCCTCCAAAGGGGAAGCGTGATGTTGCGAAAATTTCATAGCATGGTGCTATCGGTATCCATGATCGTGCTGAGCGGAGCAGGGGAGGGGGGCAACGTGCGAGGTGAAGAGACAATTGGCTTTATTGAAAAATTCGCTACGGTACCTGATCGCCGCGTGGTCCTCAGCGAACTGATTCCAGAGACCGAAAGCTATTTCTATTTTCACGCGCTACATTCGCAAAACGAAGGGGAGCTAGCCGACGCGCGGCGGACTCTCGAAGCCTGGCGGGCCAAGTTCGGCGATTCAGGACAAGTTCCCGACATGTTCGCGCGACAACAGTTGCTTGAGTATGCATCCAATCCTCAGCAGACCCTCGCCTATCTGCGCCATGAACTGGGATTGAACCTCAATCATGCGCCACCAGCCCGTGATCGCGCTGCAACACTTCCGGACACTCTCGACAACACGCAGCTTGCAATTGATCGCGTGATCGAGCAATCGCTCGCGCAGGATCGGACCTTAACCCAATTTGAAACCGCGTCGCTGGGGCTGCTATTGGATCGCAAGCTATCGGTAGAGCAATTGCGAGCGCTGTTGGGGCGGCTTGATCGTGGCGATCATCCGAGTACTGTCAAACGCGTCGCGGAGGAGTTGACTCTGAAGGATTCCGCCGGTTATGGATGGGCGGGCGTGCATGCACTGCTGACTCTGGAGCAACTGCAGGAACTGCAAAAGCTCCTACCGCAACTGCTCGAGAGCGACAACTACGTGCGGGCTGTCACCGCGCGCCTGTCACCAGCCGAAGGTTCTTCACTGGCAGACAAAGCGGAACTGCGGCGTTACTTGGAACGATTGCGAAATTGGACGCAAACGCTCCCTCCTTCGCAGAACAGCTTTAAAGCGCTAGTGCTGGGAAATCTCTTGCGGCTCGACTTGAGCGAAGCCAAATTCGATCGCGAGTTATTCCTGGAGTATCTTCAACTGCCCCGCTCGGCGGACTACTACGAACCCAAGCGGCTAATCAATCTCAATTTCGGACTGGTACAACTCGGTTTTGCGATGAATCCCCAAGTGCCACTTCCGGCGATGGGGGATGACAGTGACCTAGTACGACGATACCTAGAACATTTCCTGCAAGCCGACGATAGTGTCGATGCGTTTGCATCCTATCTCAAACGCGAGTTCTTAGAACGCATCTGGGCGCAGACAAAAATCCTGTATGGCGTTGGAGCAGAAGCCACGTGGTACGCCAAACTTTCGCCTCGCGATCAACAAGAACTGCGCGAGCAAGTGGAGGTGCGTTTCGCGCCGCACAATCCGCACACGTTTGCTAACACCGACGAAGTGAGTCTAGAGGTCGAACTAAAAAACGTCGATCAGTTGATGGTCAAGATCTATGAGATCAATCTGCTCAACTACTATCGCAACCACCAGCAGCCCCCGGGGACCGACATCGATTTGGATGGACTCGTCCCCAATCTGCAACGTCAACTACGCTTTTCGCAGCCCGCGCAGCGTCGTCACTCAGAGACGATCCATTTTCCGGAGTTTGTGGGGTCAGGGACGTGGGTCGTCGATTTGCTGGGAGGAGGGCAACGCTGTCGCGCCGTGATTCAAAAAGGACGCTTGCAAGCCTTCGAGCGCATGGGGGACGCGGGGCAAGTTTTTCAGGTGCTTGACGCTGCGGGTGCTAGCGTTCCCACGGCACATATTGAGCTCAATGGACGCAAGTTCCTACCCGATGCGGAAGGTCTTATCCTACTTCCCTACGCTGAGCAAACGGTTACGCGCAACGTGCTCTTGGTCCATGGCGACTTCGCTTCTCCCATGACGATCGCGCACCACAGCGAAGCATACGCATTGCAAGCTGGCTTTTTGGTCGATCGACAATCTTTGGTGGCAGGTAAGCAGGCCAGCGTGACCATCCGCACTAGGTTAACTTGCAATGACCGTCCCATCAGCGCGCGACTGTTGGAAAATGCCAAGCTGACGATTGTGGCGACCGACGCGGATGGAGTGGCGACGACACAAACAATAGACAGTCTCGACTTGGACGATGGCGATGAATTGGTACATAACTTCCTGGTCCCACAACGCTTGGTTCAATTGGCATTCACGCTCAGCGGCCGAGTTGACAATCGCAGCCGCGACCGCCGCGATGAAGTTAGCTCGACTTACTCACTCAACTGCAATGGTATCCAACAATCGGCTCAGATCGCTGATTTCTTTGTGCGCCAGACAACTGGTGGTTATCATTTGCTGGTCATGGGACGCAATGGAGAACCGATCGCGCGCCTGCCCGTCAATCTGTCATTGAAGTTACAACAGTTCACCAACTCGCGATACTTCGCACTGGCTACCAACGCGCGGGGAGAAGTGGAACTGGGGCCATTGGTCAATGTCTCGCACATCGACATTTCGGCCGATAATATTCAGTCCACAAGTGTCGCACTCTCGCGTTTTCATCGCCAATGGCCAACCACCATTCAAGTTGGTCGTGGTGAAACAATTGAATTGCCCTTGGGTAAGGATACTGCGGAAGCTGGGCAATTCTCAATCGCCGAGATCCGTCGACAGACGATTAGTCATCGCTTGCCACAATCACTAAGTTTCAAAGATGGCAGTCTCACGCTGAATGAGTTGCCCCCTGGTGATTACTTGTTGCAAGATCACGAAGCGGGACAGCGCGTGCGAATTATCGTCGGCGATGCCCAGCGAAGTGATCATTTAGTTGCGGCCAATCATCGACTGTTACAAGCTTCTCCGGAGAAGCGGCTAATTATCCGTCAAGCGAAAATAGAGAACGGGAATCTGCTGGTGCGTGTCGACGGTGCAGATCCATTAACTCGATTGCATGTGGTGGCGACTCCACTCAAGCCGGAAGTTTCCAGTGGCCGACAGTTGCAAATGCCCTATTTGCCGCTGATGTCAAGGATCAACTCCGTGACTCAAAGCCATTACGTCGATTCTTTGCGTTTGGACGAAGAGTATAGTTACATTCTCAATCGTCAACTGGCCAAAAAGTATCCCGGCAATTTACTTCCACAACCAACGCTGTTAGTCCACCCGTGGGAAATTTCGGTTACCGAAAACATTGAGAAGCAAGCTGCCGCTGGTGACGCTCTCCCTCCGAGTGCGGCGATGGCAGCACCGCGATCGCAGATGCAAGCTGAAGCCGAAGCCTTGGGAGAAGGTGCACGTCCCGACTGGAAGAGTTTTGATTTTCTGGCCAGTGGAACTGTGTTGTTGGCCAATCTGGAATTAAGCGCTGGCAGTGCCGCCATCCCGCTCGAAAAGCTGGACGGTTTTAGTAGCTTGACCGTCGTTGCCGTCCATCCTGGTTCTAGCGATTCGCGTTCACTGGTCCGTGATGCAGGAGATGTCGCGGTTCGTGATCAACGCCTGCGCGAAGCGTTTGATTCCCAAGTTCATTTGGCCCAGGTCCAAAAAGTGGAACAGCTTGTCGCTGGCCAGAAAAGAGTACTCGGCGATCCTCGCACGCGACGATTGCAAGCCTACGCCACGATCGGCGATGTGTTTCAGTTGTACAGCACGCTGCTGGCCAATCCTGAATGGGAAAAATTTCGCTGTGTGGCGAATTGGCATGAACTCCAGCCAGCAGAACAACTTAAGCGCTATAACGAATTGGCCTGTCACGAGCTGGATTTTTATCTGGTTCACAAAGATCCCTCGTTCTTTGAGCGCGTGATCAAACCGTTGTTGGCTCATAAGCTCGACAAGCAGTTGGTCGATCAATGGCTGCTCGAGCAATCGCTGGAAGAACACTTGCCACTGTGGCGCGTGCAGCGGCTAAATACACTCGAACGCATTTTGCTGGCCGGCAGAGGTGAGCAGCAGCGCGAGGGTGCCGAGCGTTGGTTGCGTGAAATGCTCGAGGCTCATCCACTATCCGCCCCCGGTCGGCAACGGCGATTTGAGATCGCGCTACGCGGTTCGGCGCTCGACGCACGCTCAGGCGGAGCGATAGCTTTGGGTTTGAATTTCGAACGCCAAGAGGCAATGATGGATTTCCACAGCCTCGCTGATAGCTCGCTGATGGAACCCATGTCTTCCAATGGAATCAGTGAGTTGCGACGCTCGCGGGGACGATCCGAAATGTCTAAGTCAGACGCATCGCTACAAGACAAAGAACTCAAGGCGGAATTTTTTGGCATGGATCGACTGGGACGAGGACTGAGAGAAGAACGCTTCTTCCAAACCCTTGATCAGACGCGTGAATGGGCCGAGACTCAGTACTACCACGTGCGATTGGCCAATCAAACCGCAGAGCTCATTGGGCCTAGTGCGTTCTGGCAAGAGTATTTGGCCGCTGGTTCGCGCACGTTCTTACCTAAAAATCTAGATCTACCCTGTGGCTCAATCAACGAAGCGCTGTGCGCGTTGGCGGTGATCGATTTGCCACTGGCCCGTCCCGAATTGACTTTGGCCGTTGAAGATGAGCAACTAACGATTACCAGTCAGTCACCGGCAGTAGTGTTTCTCGAGAGTATCGAACCTACGACGGTTGACCAGGCTCAATCGTCGGTGATGGTCGGACAGGACATCTACCTAGCCAATCCAAGCACTGATGCGGAGTCCAATCTCCCAGTCGGGGACACAGCACTTTTGTCGGGAGTTCCGTATCGTGCCAATGTAGTCGTCACCAATCCGACCAGTCGCCCACAGCGAGTCGAAGTCCTGACGCAGTTGCCCGCCGGTTCACTCCCTTTAGCTGGCAGCAAACTCACGCGTAGCACTGCACTCGAACTGCAACCCTACAGCACCGCCCAGACGGAAACCGTATTCTATTTTCCTAAGGCGGGCGAGTTCGCGCACTATGGAGCCCAAGTCAGCAGTGGCGGGGCGCATGTGGCTGCCACCGATTCGCTCGCCCACCGCGTAACCGACGAACCCGAGTCGATCGACGATACGACGTGGAGCTATGTCGCCGATTGGGGATCCAACGCTCAAGTACTTGAGTACTTGCAGAACCACAACCTGCGGCGGCTAGATCTATCGCGCATCGCCTTTCGTCTGCGCGATAAAGCCTTCTACAGCAGGTTAATTGATTTGTTATCCGCCAGTGGCCGCTTCGAACCGAGTCTATGGGCGTATGCCATCCAGCACAATGATCGAAATGGGATTGCGCAGTTGCTGCACAATCGTCCCGAGTTCATCGCCCGACTCGGTGCCGCCTTCGACAGTCCCTTGGTTCAGCTCGAGCCGCAGGTGCAGATGAGTTACGAACATCTTGACTACAAGCCCTTAGTGGTCGCCCGTGCGCATCGCCTGGGTCGCGAAGCAGTGATCCTCAACCCCAGTTTACATCGGCAGTACATGGCATTGTTGGACGTTATCGCCCACCAGCCCAATGTTTCCAATGACCAGCGTCTGCAGTTGTGTTACTACATGCTGTTGCAGAATCGCATCGAGGAAGCGTTGCAGTGGTTTTCAAACGTGGAGCAAGAGCAGTTGGCCACGCGCATGCAGTACGATTACTTTGATGCCTATCTCGATTTCTATCGCGGCGACTATGAGCGGGCTGCCAAGATCGCTGGTCGCTACTCTGCTTATCCCGTTCCGCGTTGGGACGAGTTGTTCGCGCAGATTGGTCAACAAGTCGCCACGCGGCAGCGATTGCTAGGGGGCGAAGTTGTGAGTGCAGGATCAAACAGCATTGCAGGAGATGGTACCACGCAGACAGACACCGTCAGTTCCGATGGTTCGCAGCGTCTACTGACCGATCGTCGCGGCGAGCTGCAGACCGCTGTTACCGCACTGTTACCCGCGTTGGATGTTGAATCGCGTGACGGGACCGTCTCTGTGCGGCACCGCAACCTTGACCAAGTAGCCGTCAATTATTATTTGATGGACATTGAGCTACTCTTTAGTCGCAATCCATTTGCATCGCAGGGGACGGAGCAGGTTCCTGCGATACGCCCCAATCTGAGTGAGCAAGTGACACTGGGCGGGAGCGAGGGGACCACTGTGTTGGAATTGCCTACCGCCATGCAGAATCGCAATTTACTAATGGAGGTGACCGCAGGTGGCATCTCGCGGACCGCTTGGCTGACCGCCAGTTCGCTGGTCGTGAGTTTGGCCGAGCAGATGGGTCGGGTGCAAGTTCTCAGTCGCGAAGGGCGTGCCCCGGTATCGACTGCCTACGTAAAAGTTTTCGCACGTCACGCTGACGGCTCGATTCGTTTTTTCAAGGATGGTTACACTGATCTGAATGGAAACTTTGACTACGCCACTCTCAGCACTTCCGACCTCGACACAACTCAGCGACTGTCTCTATTAATCCTTGACGAGAAGCTAGGTGCCGTTGTCAAGGAGGCTGCGCCGCCAACACGATAAACATCGACAAATCAATTATTGTCGTAGTGGACGAGGTTGCGAGTCCTGCAGCACCGGACTCGTAACCTCATCCACTACTGATTGCGCCACTTATATTTTGGCCGATGCTAAGCTGAGTGTCCAACAGTTCAAGCGGCCGGGAAACTGTCCGCGAACAAATCTGCATTCATCATTTTGCCGCACATCTTTTTGTCGGCGAGTTGAGCCTGGGCTGCTTCGGAATTCGTTAGAATTGGTCAGTCGCTCCAGATCAGCCGCTACTATTATTTATTTTCGGACGAAAAAATGTGCGGCAAAAAGATGAATAGCACTCAACACTCCTGGCTATCGGAGAACTGCGTTGCCAGCGAACGATACAGTGTCCCATGAAAGCGGTGCGAATGCCCATCGCGATCGCACGCAGGTAGTCAACACTAAGTTTTCATCATCCTAGCACGCTGAGATGGGAAACGATATCCTAGTTAAGAACTCTCATCAAATGATCTCTCGATGTGTTCGCCGCAGACATTCCTAGTTTTCTTTCGCCAACGCCTGCATCAGGCCACTATTCGCTTTGCCATCACTTCTGGGCAAGCCTGCGTGTACTACGGAATACAGCAAACCACCAAGGACAGTGATTGGATCGTCGAGCCAGAGGACTTGGAAAAGTTGGTGGCACTACTACAGGAACTGGATGCGAATCCTGGCATGAGTGTTTCGTATCGCGCTATCTGTGGCGCGCCGTGTTCAAAAACCTACTTGGGCAATGGCTGGACGTCGCATGTCCGCATCACCGATGCCGAAGGGGTCGAACATCATCTCGATTTCTTTGGACAAGCCCCACGTGTGGCAGTCGTCGAGTACGACCAGGACGATCCCGACTATGCCTCTCGGTCTTTGGTGGCTCAAATGAAAAAGACAGATCGCGAAAAAGATTGGCCGTTTGTCGCGGCATTGGGGAGACAGGCTGTCGCGCAGGGAGACGAGCGAGGTGTTTTGCATGGTCAAGATGTGGAGTGGCTGATCCAGACGTGGATCGCTATCGAACCCAGTCGACGGGCTGAACTGATTGCTGACAGACCTCTGTTGCAATTCATCGACACTCAACCCACCAAGTTGCGTCGCGCGGTAATGATCGAAAAGTTCATTTGGCAGGCGGTCAATCGCAGTCGTTATCGTACCTATCAACAAGCATGGAAAGAGTTTTTTCGACAGTGGCGTCGCGAGTCTGGTTTTCAATGGCCCGTGGAAGCGAGCTTTGAAACGCAGTGTGATCGGTTGACGGAAGCTGCAATTCGGTACAAACTGCCAGAATCGCTGCTGGATTCTGTTACTAAGGAAAACGCACTGAGCGACTCTCGTCATGAAGCATCTGATGTATTTGCGGCTACGATAGAAGAACTCGACCAAATTGCACCACCGTTGCGAGTACTATTGCCATGAGCCCGCTTGAACCACAGCCAGAACGTGGTCCCGATGATCCGTTGTACTCAGACGACTATTACGAATTTTTGGAAGAAGCCTTCGGGCCTGAGAAGGCGGCTTGGGCGCGGTTGCCGCGAGCGGAGCGTGAGAAGGAATTGGAGTGGCTGCATCAAAACTTCAATACGCCCGATGACCTCGATCCTTGGCCCCCGGAACTGGGCGGAGGAGTGGAAAATCCGTAAGGCATATCAGCTCGACGCGCCAGTTTTGAAGTTGCACGTTTTGATCGAGGAAGTGGGTTTGACCATGCAATTGGTTGATCAAACGAACTCACTCTCCCTGGGGAGAGTCGCGAGTAACGCGAGCGGAGAGGGGCAAATCGGGCCCTCCCCGGCCGCATTACGGCCGGCCCTCCCGCACACGGGCGGGTTAAATTCAAAAAGTTCAACTTCAAAACGCGCCAGCGAGTGAGTTGCCCAACTAGCGGGCTTGCGGCCCGTGGCCTCCAACTGAGTGTCGAGCGATAAATAACTGTCGCTTCTCAAACGTAGCTGCCGTCGCCAGACCGCAGAGCGGCTACGTTCTGGCGAACGCAGCTACGACAGTTATTTTCCGTACGATGCTATACAGTCGACCCACTCGCTGGCGCGTCGAGCTGTTAGGGTGGCGGGAGTTGCACTGTGCACTTAAAATCACGACCGTTCGATTACAGAGATATAGAGAGTCCGATGAGCAAAGCTGAAAATAAATCGAAGCTTCCAGGAACCTATCGAGAGCTGATGGAAAAATTCCCTGAGATTACGACGGCTCATGATCAAATGGCGACTGCCGTCGAGAGATCGGGGCCACTCGATGAGAAGACTTGCGCACTAATCAAGATTGGTATCTCCGTGGGGGCTGGACTTGAGTCTGCGCTTCGCAGTCATGTGCGTCGCGCGAAGCAAGCGGGGGCTTCGGAGGAAGAGATTGAGCAGGCGGTATTTCAAGGAATGAACACGATCGGTTTTCCACGTACCGTGGCGGCCTGGAGTTGGGCGCGAGTGCAGTTCGAACGCGAGCATGGCGAAAATGCATCCTGATCCTGCCGATCGCCAAAGTCAATTTCTTCGAGCGGTCGATTGCCCAGTGGTTGTGCTAGCGGGAGGCCACAGTTCGCGATTTGGCAGTGATAAGGCATTGGTCGAGGTCGATGGACAACCGCTCCTGCGAGCACTGGTCGATGCGTTGCACCGGCAGGGACATTCAGAAGTGTCAATTGTCGCCGATCGGGCCGACCGCTATCAACAACTGGGGCTGACTTGTCTAGTCGACCACACGCCCGACTGCGGGCCGTTGGGAGGAGTAGCGACGGCGCTGCAGCAACGATTACAGAGCGGACCGGGATGGCTGTTGCTGGTCAGTTGCGATCAGCTTGTGTTTCGACCAGAGTGGTTTGAACAACTCGCCCTACATGCGGTCAGCAGCCAACTTCAAAATCTCAAACAACATCTCAATCCGCAACTCCGCTTGCAAGAACAGATAGAACATGATGTGGTGCATTTCGTCAGTGGGGGCGTGTCGGGGGAGGGGAGGGTGGAGCCACTTCCGAGTTTGCTGCACACCCGACTGTTACCCACAGTCTTAGAACGACTTGAGCGCCGCGAGCTATCGCTGCAAAAGCTATTCGCGGGTGTGGCGGCTGCTGGCGTCCGCGCCGACTCAACACCGGGCGACTGGACCTTTAACACTCCCCACGAACTCCAACAATTGGTATCAAATCGTACGTCAGGCTTTCCTGCCTGACCTACATTCAAAGTGATTGCCCGTTTCAATCAATAACTTTTTGTAGCCGAAGTCGCAAGACTTTGGACCAGCCCGACCAAAGTCTTGCGACGTCGGCTAAGGTAAATTAATAGCTGACCCTCGCCTTGGATAATGCCGCTGTGACGAGAGGCCCGTTGCAGAAACCCTATTTCGGGTAGAATTAGTGCAACGGTTCGCCACATTTGTAAAACTTCCCGATAAACCCAACGCAACTCATGACAGATTCCCCCGCGATTGATGTGCGTGAAGTGCGTAAGGCGTACCGCGACGGTTGGATTGTGAAGAAGCGCTTTGATGCACTTCGCGGAGTCGATCTGACGGTCAAACGGGGTGAAGTTTTTGGGCTGCTAGGTCCCAACGGCGCGGCCAAGACGACGCTCATCAAGATCTTGCTGGGGATCGTGCGTTGTACTGGCGGCGAGGCATTTTTGCTCGGAGCGCCCGCTGGCTCTAGAACTGCTAGGGAACGGATCGGTTATCTCCCTGAGAACTTGAGTTTTCCCGCGCATCATACGGCTACACGCGCGCTACAGCTTTACGGGCGACTGAGTCGCGTCCCGGAAGAAGTGATTCGCAAGAAATCGCGCGAGCTACTGGAGCTCGTCGGACTGGCGGGTCGCGAGCGAGAACTAGTTCGCAAGTACAGCAAGGGGATGCGACAACGCTTGGGTTTGGCGCAAGCCATGTTGCATGAGCCCGAACTGTTAATTTTGGACGAACCGACTGATGGCTTGGATCCAGTGGGACGTTCTGAGATTCGCCGAGTGATCTCTGGACTGCGGGCGCAAGGCAAGACCGTGTTTCTAAACAGTCACATCTTGCAAGAAGTCGAACTGGTGTGTGATCGCGTGGCTATTCTGGTGGGAGGCACGCTGCGCGGCGTGGGGACTCCAGCGGAACTGACGACCAAGTTTCATGGAGCGCTGACATCGCGTCTGCGAATGGAATTGGCGGGAGAGTCAGCCGCGGTGGAACAATTGCGAACCGACCGCGAGTGTGAACTGTTGCCATTGCCCGAGTCGAAGTGGCAGTTTGCGACGGCTTACGAATCACAGGCTGAGATCGACCAGTTGATAGACCACATTCGACAATTGAACATTAGTGTGTTGAAACTGGAGCGGACGCGGCCGACTTTGGAAGAAGTCTTTTTGTCGGCGGTCAATTCACAAGTGGAAGTTGCATGAAGCCTTACCTAGCGATTTTGATTGACTCATTTTGGGAGGCGATTGGCAATCGTGTCCTCTGGGCTCTGCTGCTGGGTTGGACGTTCGTGTTGCTCGGGCTGGCACCGTTCGGTTACGTTTCGGAACGCAGTTACAAGCTTTCGAGCGTCGACATCGACAACCGCGGACAGTTAGTTACGAACCTGGCCAGGGCTGCCAAACGCGAGGGGAACGCGTCGGCGCAGGCGATAGCTGAGCGGCTGGATGCGGAGTTCGTCACGCGACTCAAGCAGGTTGCCAACAGCGATGAAGGGGAGGGGGCGCGGAGGATCGATGGCAGCGAATTGGCAGAGCAACTCAATCGGGCGGTGCAAGACAAGCAACTCTACACGGCGGATGATTTCCCGACGGCAGCGCGTCGACCGCGGTTGCAACCACTGATTGAAGCAGCCGAACAACAGAACATTTCCGAGGCGCAAACCGAAGAACTCAATCGCGAACTGTTGCAGTTGGCCTTTCCACTGGAGCTCAATCGCCCGCAGGGGGAACAATTGTGGATGGGCTATGCGGGATTCAAGTTGGGGGATCCATTGCCTGTCAGTCGCAGACAGATCAAACAATTTTTCGAACCGCTGCTGCTGTCCACAATCATCAAACTCGGCTTAGGCATTTTGGCTGTGTTCATAGCGATTGTCGTCACCAGTCCCATCATTCCCGACACATTTCGTTCTGGTTCGTTGCATCTACTGCTGAGCAAACCGATCTCGCGAGTGTGGTTGTATCTGGCTAAATTTTTTGGGGGCTGCATCTTTGTATTGGTGAACATCACCTTCGTATTGATCGGCTTATATTTTATTGCTGGCCTGCGGTTTGAGATTTGGAATGCTGGCCTATTGGTTTGCATTCCAATTCTGATGTTTGTGTTCATCATTTTTTACAGCGTCTCGGGGTTGGCTGGTTTGATTTGGGGAAACGCGATCGTATGTGTCGTAACATGCATGATCTTTTGGTTGTTCTGTTTTGCGTTGGGTTTCATGCACGACGCCTTGTTACCACAAATCGAGGTCTTGCCACAGATTAGTCGCATCCGCACGATCCAAGGTCGAGTAATGGTAGTCAACGAGCGTGGGGAATTGGGGGTTTGGAATCCGGAGTTTTCCATTTGGCAGCCTGCGTTGGAGTTGGATGTGCGTGGGCAAGCGCGGACGTTCGGGCCGATCTACAATTCCGCACGAGGGTTAGTCATTGCCAAGTCGTTTTTTCGCGTCCCTTTTGGTGGCCTACAAGCCCGTTCGCGAAAGCTGTCGCTCATTTGGCTTGAAGGTAAGCAGAAGAGCGCTCGCGAGAATGGGGAGGCCAAGGCTGAAGGTGGCATGGATTCGCCGCAGGACGCGACGACGACGGAGCAAGACACATCGAATCCCAAGACCGACTCCAAATTGACGACATTGAGTGAGGCGCGAGAGACACCGGTGTGGACGGGCGATACCGGACCGGAACTCCCCTCGCAATTGTTCGATGTGGTCGAGTTGGGGGATACGATTCTAGCCATTTGTCGCGGCGGTCTGTTTCGGCTGGATCTCAACAAGCTGGATTTGTCCGAAGGGGGACAAAAGGGTTTGTTTGGACTGAAAATCCCTTGGGTAACGCAAAGTGCCTTTGAGAACATCGCTCCCAAAGATTATTTCCTGAGTGCCAATTCGCATGCCTCTCCCACACAAGCTGGCAATGGTCTGATTGTTTACAGCTCTGGTAGCTTGGACCATCTGTCCTACGATGGTGACAAATTGCAAGTTGTCAGTAGTGGTAAACTAGAGGGGGATGGAACGGAAGCGACGTTGGTCGAAATGAACACAGCTTATTGCGTGATTGCCCGCGACGGACTTCCATTAAAAATCCTCGACGCTCAGTTGAAGCCATTGACTGAAGTGCGGCTACCCGAGGATCAAAACGTGCGGCAGATGACCTGGATTCCTGGCACATTGGACCTGTCAATTCTGAGCCACACTGGAAACGGCTATCGGCTCGCCTGCGGTACCGCTACCTTGACGGAATTGGCTCCGCAATTCCACGGGCAGATCACCTGCCTGCAATGGAAGGGGGACAATGAACTTTGGCTGGGTATCAAACCTAATTGCGTTACCTTACTGGATGTGGCGACCCATCAAGTCAAAGAGCAATACGTCCCGCGAGCGACAATTCTAGAACGCGTTTTTCGGTGGGGACTCAAACCGTTTTACTCGGTGAATCCCAAGCCCGCAGCGTTGGACACAGCCATGAGTTATGTCTTGACAGGCAACGACACGCAAGCGTTGGGATTGGTGACGAACGATTTAGAGGCGGCCCAAATGGAGATCGATATTTGGACCCCCCTCATCTCCAACCTCATTTTTGTGGCGGTGGTGCTCGGTGTTTCGTGCTGGTACGTTTCTCGCAAGGAATATTAACATGGTCGGCTATGGTCTACAGATCGCTTTCCGATCGGTCCTAGCTCTGGCCTGTGGGGTGGGCTTGGCGGCAAAGCTACGAGCTGAGAATCCGTTAGCGCAAGTTGGCCAAATTGCGGCAGAGAATGCTGCAGTTGAAGCGGCGGAGAAGTTGACAGACCCGTCGGAGGTCGAGCTAGGCGGACTGGTTAAGCAGCTGGCGTCGAGCGAGTTCGCGCAGCGACGACAGGCGTTTTTGAAATTGTGGGGGGCGGGTAAGCTGGCCTTACCGCTGATCGTGACAGCGAAGTCTTCGGACGAGCGGCGGGTGGTGGAGGCGGCGATGGTATTGGAGATTTTGATCGACCTGGATATTGCCCCAGAACGGCTGCAAGAATCGGCGCGACTATTGGATGCTCTCGGCAATCCCACGCCGCAAACCATTCTCGAACTGTGCACGCTTAAGTATTGGACCGTGGCCCAACGCGTGCTCGCGGGCAATCCCCAATTAGTGCGTCAATTGCAAGACTCGTATGGGCGCTATCTACTTTGTCGAGTGGTTGATGCGGCGGTGGAGCAAGAGCAAGTCGCGTTGGCTTGGCCAATTATTCGGCAGGTTGTTTCGCCAGCACAAGCAGTTTTCATGGCGCACAAAACTGGTTTTGAATTAGAGCGTAGCGATCCCTACTCAACTGCCCAACGGCTGTATTTCGAAGGGGACGTCGATGCGGCGCTAAAAGTGAAAGTACCCCTGGTAGTCCAGGTTCCCATGCTCACGCGCACTGGGCGTTGGGAGCGGATGACGGATGAATCGGTAGTGGCTATCCTGGCTGGAAGAGAGTCGAGCCCTTCTCAGTTGGCAGCGCAAGCAGTCTTGAACGAAGTGGCCGGGAAATATTCACGTGCCACAGAACTTTGGAACGAAATACTGCGTGATCCAAATCCGCGCGATACCACCCAACCCAATCGCCAATCAGATCCGCTGCCCGTTGATGAGGTACCCGTTGATGAGGTACCCGTCGATGAGGCGCCAGTTGATAAGGCGCCAGTTGATGAAGCGCCAGTTGATGAAGCGCCCGTTGATCTGACGGAGGTCGATCGGCAAACGCAATTGGCGGTCAATCTGCTCGAAACGATTGATCAAGGGGGCTTTGGGGGGCAAGCTCACAAGAACCAGTTAATTGCAGCGCTTCTGTTTAGTGGCCGGGTCAAACCGGTTGAGGAGTATCTCAAGCAATATGAGCCTGACGCGGCATTCGGTTTTTTTTTGGCTGGCAACCAGCAGAGCCAGGCGCTGGAGGCAATTGGTGTCAACGCCGATCTTTCGAACTTAGATGAGTGGTTTTTGCAGCGCAAGCTTTTGATCACGGAGCAACTTGGTCAACGCGCTATCGAAGACAGCCACTTCGACCAGTGTGCGCGGTTGACGGCGATACTGGCCGACTTAGGCTACCGCCAGCAAGCGCAAAAGATGTTGAGCGAATTAGTCGAACTAACGCGACAAAGCCGGACCAAGCAAACCGAGTTGTGGAGTCGTTCGTTACTGCCTTGGCTCGCTAGATCGGAAACCCGTCAAATGGCTTTGCAAGCTGCGATGGATGAGTTCCCACGCATGTCGAACGAACTTCAAGCGGCGGTGATGAAGGGGCTCTTCCCCGCGTTGGATGACGCGGCATTGGCAGTGTGGAAGACGGCACCGGCAGAGGATGAGGCGGGGAAATGGAGTGACTTGCAACGCTTGTACCTTCTCGATCGATCGGCTTGGGGCCGAGACTATTCCAACGTCGTAAAAACGTGGCTGCGCCGCGCCTTGAAATTATTGTCCAACGATCCGCTCACCTCCGAACAACTAACCAAGATCGCCGATGTGGCCAACGGTTACGGTGAGATGGATTTGGCCGTCGAAATTCTCATGACCGATTTGTCACCCGGTTATGGACGATCAAGTTCGGCTAATTTGCACTGGAGCGAGGCAGCCCGAATTATGATTGAGCGTGGCAAGCCCGAGGCTGCGTTACCACTATTGAGTGCTGTCCGACGCACGGGCGTCAATCCGCAGCACGTGTATGTCGAAGAGGTTCATGCGGTGATGCTCAGTGGCCAATTCGAACTGGGGCGAACTCTGGCTCAATCGCGTTGGTTGCGCCCGCTGGCCACGTCGGCCCGATATCAGGGTTATAACTATTTTTTTGCCGCTCGCGAGTTTGTCCAGGCCGAACAGTACGCGCGGGGGGAGGATTACGCAGAAGCAGCATTCATGCTATCCGATCTAGCCAGCATCGACGGCTTTTGGGCAGCCAGCGTCTATGGCGACGTACTGGAGCAACTCGGAAAGCACGAGCGCCGCGCCGATGTACTGCGGGGGGCATGGGTCGAAGCGCTGCAACCCTTCTCCAGTTCCATGCAGACCATGATCGGCGAAGGCTATTACAGCGGCCTGAGATTCTCAGCCCAAAAAGAGAAATTGGCGCGGGCCATCGCCTGCATCGAGCAGCAGGACTGGCAGGGCTTTCAACATACTGTCAAGGTCGCTAGGCAATTGCAGTCGCAAGACATCGAAGTGGTTTGTCAATGTTATCGTCGGCTACGCGATGCGGGAAAAACAGAACTGGCTGAGCAACTGTTAGCCGACTATGAACGTGAAATGGAATTGCAGCTTCAGCGTTGGCCCCAGGATTCCACGGCTCTCAATAATCTAGCGTGGATGTATTCGCAATGCGACGTCAAGCTGGAGCGCGCTAGCGAGTTGTCGCACCAAGCCATTGAGCTGGCACCTTCGTCGGCGATATTCTTGGATACCTTGGCTGAGATCGAGTTTCGCGCGGGGGACATCGCGAGCGCCGTAGAGACGATGCGCGAGTGCGTGCGGCTAGACCCTAGAGAAAGCCACTACCGCGAGAACCTAGTTCGCTTTCGTCAATCGTCGACCAAGCGCGAGTGACTACGGGAACGCCGCAGGGCGCTGGAGTCCAGGCTTTAGCCGCTTTGGTCGCGATCGACATGCAATTGCGCCTAAAGGTGTATCCAACCAGTAGCTTCTACAACTCCGGCTAGGGGGACAAACATCTATTTTTTCAGTGAGATCTCGATCTCTTTCTGATAGTCGGCCTTTTTGAGTAGCTTGACTTGTGCCTCCCCTTTGTAGATTGTGTTTCGCACTTCGGTGGTTGCCTCAAGCGTGTATTCGCCCGCATCGAGACCAGAAATCGTAAACTTGCCATCGCTACTGGTGACTGTCTTTTCCGGGAGATCTTTTACTTTCACCGTGACGTCGTTTTCCGGTTTGTTTTTTGTGAAGCCAAAATACAGTCTGCCATTGATATCCCCTGTAAGTTTTGGGGGCGTTTCTGCGGTCCCTCCTTGGGTGCCGGGTATGGCCATCGGTTTGGCCTTAATTCTCAACGCCCACGGCCCCAGTTCCGATGTGTTTCCCAGAACGTCCGCCAACTGAGCGCGTATTTCATACAGACCTGGTTGGCGTTCTCGCACAGGCAGAGTTCGCGATCTTAACTGCCAGCCTTTGTTCGAGAGGACGAAATCACCGGTTGAGAGCTTCGCTCCCAGTGGCACGGGGGGCGTGCCTCCGCCAGCCTCTGCAATGGTGAGCGTCCCCTCTCCCATTGGTACGCTGTCGACGACTTGAAACGTAAGCTGCGCAGTCTGTCCCGCAGTAATCTCGTTGATCCGTACCGACTGAGTAATGCTCGGACCGCGACCGTCGAGAATTAATTTGGCAAGTTGTCGATCCTGAACAGTCCCGATTGAGCCTTGAAAGGAGGCTTCGACATCTCCCAAGGAGCTTGGATCGAAGGAAAACTTCCAGTCGGTCACCTGGCATTCGACAGTGAGTGTCGTCCCAGACGAGGCCAGGCTGGCGACTAGATCGCGATCACCAAAGAAATTGGCGATCTCAATCGGCTGGTTCAGCGTGCGTCCCACTAGTTTGAATTCGACCTGCTCGGGGGCTGCTCCCACACGTCTTCGTGATTCGGCATCCACGGCTAACAACATTTCTAGCGGAGCGGCCATGGGCCGCTTGAACATTGCACCGTTGTTGTCAAGTACCAGTTCATTTGGTTCCAAGTTGTATTTAAAATCACTCACATAGCGTGGCCCATCTTTAACGCCGATCGAACGCAGTTTGATGCGGTCGGGTGGCTCACGGCGAACTTCGTGTCCCCCTACGTCAACGAATTCGAACAGAGCGCGGGACGAGCCATCGACGCTGATTTGTAGTTCCACTTCATCTTCGATCCTGCGTTCTGCGCTGATACTAAATACTTGTCGACGCTTGTCCTTGGTCAATTGATGTTTCGGGACGGCGAACGTTGCATGGTGGAGATCGATCCCCGCGCCAACTTCACACTCCAGCGCGATGGGTTGTTCGTCACTTAGGTCAGTGGGGATCCAATCGGGAATGTTGTCGCCATTGAAATCTTTCAAGGCGACTTCCAATTCGATCGTCTTAGCGTCACGACTGACGGCGGAACTGGCTGTGAGAAACTCGGTAGCTTCCACGGGGCGGAGTTGAATCCAATTCCGCCAGGCTTGTGTCGGTTCAGACGCCAGTCGCACGACGGCCAGCAGTCCCCAGGTGATGTCGGCACCACCAGCACTCGGGTTGGCTGGCGGGGGCGTCGGTGGAGCGGTGGCTGGCGAGTTAGCGGATGGGGGAGCCGCCGAAGCCGAGGAGAAGTCGACTTCCAGGTCCTGTGCATTGGGTTCTAGGGGAATCGGGGCTGAGGTCGCGACTAAGGAAAAGTTACTGAGGAGTTTGTTCTCAAGTTCCAGTGGTATCTCCCCTGGGATTTCACTGATGCGCCCTTTGGCATTGGTGGTGGCCCGCGAGGGGAGGCGATAAAGCTCTACGGTGGCCACGCGCGGCTGGCTGTCTTGATTGGAGACCAACAGGCGAAATTGCGTTTTGCGTCCGGGAAAGGGATTAATGGTGCTGAGCGTCTCCTGCCGTTCGCAGTTTTCCCAAGACCTGATCCCACCGCGACATGTGAACTGCTGAACGTTGATTGTGACCGGCGTATCGACGGGGAGTCGACAAGCTAAGGTGGCTGGCGACGGAGAATTGTCCCCCGCCTCGACCACAATCCGCACTCCGCGTTGCGTTTGCTGGTCTGCACTAAGTGCCTTCAATTGCAATGGCAAACGCTGCCCGCCAGCTTTCAAATCGACGACGCGCAACAAGGCCTCATGGTCGAGCTTGAGCGTGCCGGATTTGAATTCGGTATCGTCCCCGGCAATCCGTGCGGCTAGGCCAGCCAAGCTGATTTGCACCGATTGAATGTCCTGAGCAGAGCCAATCCGAGTCAGCACAACATCGACGCTGGCTGGCTCGCTAGTGCTGTGGAGTCGTAGGCGATCTGTCCCCAGTTGTCCACCTGCCACGTTTTCCCAAGTGAGCTGCCAACCGGGGGTAGGCTGAGGGGGAGCGGGAAGGTTTGGGGCTTGTATCGCAGGGGACCAGCCCCCTTCTTTTTGACAGAGATCTCGACCATCGCATTTCAGCCATGCTGCTTCGGTGATGCTTGCGGAATCCCTCAGCGATTGCCCGATAGCGCTCAACTGGTCCACGGCTTCGGCTGGAGAGACGATGCGCGACTCGCCACTGCTCATCATTGTTTCGAGCAAGTTCAACCGCTTAGGAGGCAGGGGGGGGGTGGTGGGGCGCTGCGGCGGGTCAGCTTTCATGAGCGACAAATCCATTGTTGGCCAATCGATGTTGGGATCGACGGGTTCGGGCGACAGCATCGACAGTAGTAAGGGACTGCGTTGGGCATGGCTGAGCCAAGCATAGCGAGATAGCAGTTCCGCCAGCGGTCGTTCCCGAGTTGGATTACTAGTCGCGCGCGAAACCAACTCAGCGATCCTCTGTTCGATCTCTGGAAGTTGTGAACTTAGTTCTCCGGATAGGCTCTTCGCGTCGGATGGTCGCAGTGCGTCGAGCGACTCTGTAGAAGAAGCGGTAATGTCGCGTAGAAAAGCTTGAGCCTTAAGGATCCCCCGCTCAGTGGCGCGACTCAGATCGATGGGAATGTCACCGAGTTTGGCTAAATTGTCACAGAGGCTAGCCGAGTCGCTCAGGATTAACGCAAGCTGTCGGTAGGCAGCCAGCGACTCGACCCGCTGTCGCCAATTGTGAAATTCGGCGGCGGAAACGTTGACCGGGCGTTCCGCTAATACCGCTGCGAAGGGAGTGGCACGTGCCGTTTGCTCGATCCGCTTCTCTTCCTCTCCCATCTTCAGATCCAATTCGTCGATTTGCGAGCGCAGGCCCACTCCGTCGACCTCTCCTCGAAAGTCGTTGCCAGCCAGCCAGCGATGTTCTAGCTCAACTGCCATCGTTGCCAGCCGCCTAGCCGACAGCGGAGCCAAGGCAGCCAGTGACCAGCCCCCAAGTTTTTCTGAACCTGCACGCCACTGGTCAAGACGTGTCCAGAGCTTACCGGTGGGCCAATTCTCATCGCTCAATTCTACCGCTGTACTATTTTCCGGCGTTTCAGTCGCAGTCGATGGTTGCGTTGTTGGGCCTTCGCCCTGAACTCCAGCGGTCTCCTCTGGCTGCGGCAAATCACTCCAACTGGCCAGCCGATGTTGCTCTTTGAGTTCCCCCAGTGACACACGCGTGCGTGCCAACCAGTTTTTGCGATCAGCACTCAGCCAACCGCTCTGGCCCTGGATCAACCAGGGCTTTTGTCGTTGAGCCGAATCGGTCCACACACGTCGGATAACGTACTCCGCCAAATCACCCACAAGCAGTTTGTTGCTAGCCCAGACATCGGGTTGAAACTCTGCGGGCTGGCGGCGAGGTCCAACAATCCCTTCGGCGCACGCGCGTCCAAACAACGTTTGGCGACTGGCCAATGAATCGAGCGACAGCTCACCCGGTTGATGCGAGACCAAACAATGGACTTGCTGGGGAGCGGCTTGGATGACTTCGGCAACGGAACACAGGAATTGATTGTCCCACATGCCAGCCCTCGGGTCGCACAGTTGATTCCCCCAATCGAGCAAAATCAACACAGGGCCCGTCCACTGACTTACCGCTTCCACGATCGACTTAAAGGGGACCGCACCGCGCGGACTTGTTAATTCTTCGCCTGTTTCTGGCAAGCGATAATTGCCACTCAGCAAATAGGCTTGTCCATCGAACTCAGCACCTTTAGCGCGGATCCAGAGGATGAAGGCATCCTGGCGGTGCAACTGCGCAATTTGACCTTTAATGGCCCGCGTCAACTTCTCCTCGCTATCAAAGTCCTGAGTCAGTGAGTTGACTTGGAACTGGTCCGTGTTTTCAGTCAGTAGAGGGGCCTGCGATTCACTGCCAAATCGCAAAGGTAGCCAAGTGTAGGCTTGTTCAGGTTCGCTCGTTTTCGTCGGCGCGGCGGTTAGCAGAGACGCAACGCGAGTATATTGATCACGTCGATTGAACAAGAATGCCACCAGCAACGAGGCGGCCACCAACAATAGGACTAGTAATGCGGTGGTCTGTATCTTCCGTCGCCGGACCGAACTTGCACCGGCGGCAGCAGGCTTACCTGATTGTCGCCAACTTTGTCGGCGAGCCTCACTTGGCATACTCATCAACCGAAACTTCGCAGAGAGAATTAAAAAACGAAACCGAGTCTGGAGCCAAGTTTATCATAACATGCTTGCAAGGAAAACTATTCATGACTGAAGACGAACCATTGGTCGACGTGGATGTTCAGGGAACAGGACGTAGATTGTCCGAGGCCGCGCGGCAGTTGATTGAGCGTGGGAGGGAACAGTTCAAATCGGTCGATGTCTTCGACTTTGTACCGAGCAACTACGAAATGTTATGGGACAAGCTCGATGCCTTGCCGCGCGGTCGCTTCTGTGAATTTGGTAGTGGCTGGGGGATCGCCACTGGCCTAGCAGAATTGCTAGGGTTCGAGGCGCTCGGCATTGAGTTGGCACCAGAATTGGTCATCGCCTCGCGACAACTTCTGGCCGAGCAGGGACTCAAGGCACGCATTGCGCAGGGAGACTATTTGGAGCGTCGCGACCAAGCCGATGTCTATTTCACTTATGCTTGGCCAAGTCACATGCGATTGATCGAGGAGCACTTTGTCCAGTTGGCTGTAGCTGGGAGCCAACTTCTGTATTGTTACGGACAGAATGACATTCGCTGTAAGGTCTTGCGGGACGACCACATCAAATAGAGGCAGGCTAATGTGACATATATTCGACTGCTGGCATCGAGGAAGAAATGGACACAGACAAACAAATCTACCTGATTTTTTCGGCCAATCCGCGTTGGTTGTTCGATCTCACTGGACTTGAGTGGCCTGGACCCTGTTCGTGGAGTTCGGTCGCATTTAAGGCCATCGAACGCACCGCAGACGGTGTGATCTCTCCCGATTCGGTCGACCAACCCTTAATCGTGACTGAAATTCAAGCTTCATTCTCAGCAGACATCTATACGCGAGTTGTGATCGAAATGGCTCTGCTTCAGCAGCAGAATGCGTACCGAGCGGTCGAAGGGGTCGTCATTTTCTTCAATGAGTTGCTCGATCCAAAGACAAAACCGTGGTGTGAATTCATCAAAGTCTTCTACTTCAACGAACTATATAACGCGCTCCTAAGTGCGTCGCCCGAGCACCCGCTTGTAACTGTTTTCCGCCCTGTCATGGTGGCCGACCTGGGAACGCTTAAAAAACACGCGGCTAACGACTATAATCAGATAAAGCAGAGCGACTTGCCGAACGTGATCAAAACTGAGGCACTCAAGGTATATGTCAATTGGCTAGAGCAACGTTTTTTCGAGTATGGAAAGCAGGAGATTGAAGACATGATGATTGGAGCGTTCCCAGACTTACGTGAAACACAGTCTGGCAAGGATCTTATACAAATTGGTAAGTCTGAAGGGAAGATCGAAGGGAAGATCGAAGGGAAGATCGAAAGTTTGCTGTTTCTTCTGGGGATGAAATTTGGTCCGGTTGAGACGAAGTTGCAAGAACAGCTTGAGCGGCTTACGTCCGCTGATCAGATCGATCGACTAATCCTGAAAGTGATGCAGATCGACTCGCTGGACCAACTGACGATCGACAAGTCGACTGAAACCAGCAAGTAAGCGTCGCGAGGGAAACACGCGTCTCGGCTTATTCAAGCTCAATTTCAGCTTTGACGACGGGTTGTTCGACATCAACTGAGATGGAACCGCGTCTGGCGTAGTTTTGCACTGGGCCTTGGGCAACGATGGCGTAAGTGCCGTAGGGGATGTCGCTGAATGTGAAGCGACCTTGCTCGTCCGACTCCGTCACCCGTGCGGTACCTCCCACCAGTTTGACTTCGATGTATTGAGGCATCAGTTTACCTTTACGCACTACTCCCTGGATTGTCGCCGTGCCGTCGACTGACAGCTCTCGATCTAGCGGACGGGGGGGGAGTATTGAAGTTTCAACGCGAACCGGTCCCGCTGCCCGGTCGGATTGCGAGTTGCGGCGTAACTGCGTGTAGACTACCTCTCCCGTGGCTGCACGAGTCACGGACGACATGTCGATGGCTGTCAAACTGGTCGGGGGAGAGATTGGCTGTCGCATGGCCGCGTAGGCCAGTCCACGTTGGGACAGTGGATAATCCCAGAATCCATCAACGATAGCGTAACCACCCACTACCGGAACAACCTGAGCGTTCTGCCACAGGAAACCTTCATCGTTGGCTGCCACATAGCCGGGTTCCCAACGATAATCATCCTGCTGGTCGAGTTGCCAATGGCCGCGGACCCAAAAGCCGTCTTGACCTACCATCTTTTGAGTGGCCATGCGCCCTCCATCCCGCAGCGATTCGGAATTATCTCGAGGCGGATTGCGTTTTATGGTCGGCCTCTGGCTTGCCTTGAACCAATAGCCTGGATAACGCACGGCACCATCGGGAGCGGGTGCCCACTTGCCGGATTGCCAATCCTGCCCAGGTGGATAAATGCGCCACACTCCAGGGATCCACACAAATTCTTTAAACGCTGGGTGCCAATCCCAGTAGCCATCGATCCAGCGGGAATTCGGAAATGACTGTGGCGGTCGCTCGAGCACTGGATCTACAGCGGGCGGGTTTTGCAAGACACGTCGGTTTGTCTCGATCGGCATGAGGCTAGCTGGACCAAGAGACTCGTGCACGGGGCCGAAAGTGAGCGGCACTGCCGGACCGGGGCCTGCTTTAGTCGTGGTTGAGTCCTGAGCACGGGCCGGGTTCAGCAACAGTGCACCGGCCAAGGCTAAGGTGGGGAAGGTTAAGGAACTGGCAACTGCAACGTTTCGGTAGGTCCGCATGCCTCTGTATCTCCAGTAAATAAAATAACAGTAGAGTGTGTGCAGTAGCCGATAGCACGCTGCATGCCAAGCCGTGTCGATCGAATTACAACGCAGCGGAACGAAGGACGAAACACCTTACCGCAGCATTAGCTTCGAGCCAAATGTACGCGGAACAGTCAACCTGGAAGCCAAGCTTGCATTCTAGCCGTTATACTGGTTTCCCACGGCAGTTCGTCCGAAATCATTTCAGTTAGGTTAGTCCAAATGCGTTCGCAACCGGTCCATTGGTACGAGGGGATGTTCCTCAAGCCGCAACACTTTCAGGCCACCGATCGCTACTGGCACCACAACCTCTCCACGGCTCTGCAGTGGCAAGCGATTTACTCCTACGGCTTGCGGAATTTTCGTCTGCAACGCGAAGCACTAGGAGCGAACGTTTTTCAGCTGAATGGCTGTCAAGCTGTGTTGCGAGATGGGACTCTGATCGACTTGGAGGGCCGCGATCTACGGATTAGTCTCAAAGATGCGTTTCAAAAACAGACTGAAGTAACGGTACTGTTGGCGGTCTCGAAACTAGTGCTTGGCCGGGCCAACACGGGCGTTCCGGGGGAGGCAGCCACGCGATTGGTCGTCAATCCGCTCCCGGTCAGTGACGAGAATACGGGGGGGGGCGAAAGCGAAATCGAATTTCGGCAGCTCGATGTGCGCCTGTTACTGTCGACCGACAACGCCGAAGGGTACGAAACCCTACCGATTGCTCGCATCGTCCGCGCTGCGGGGGATGAATCGGTCCCTGAGATCGACGCAGAGTATTTCCCCCCATTGCTGGCCACCGAGGCTTGGGAGGATTTAGCCCAAGGCGTAGTCCGTGCAATCTTCGATTTAGTGAGTCAAAAAGTCGACGTACTGGCGCAGCGGGCGACCACCCGTGGACTGTCGTTTAACAGTCAAGAGCCTGGGGAATTGGACGATCTATGGATGCTTTCGCAGCTCAATCAAGTTCTGGCAACGCTCCATTCTATGACCTTTGCCATTGGCCTGCACCCCTATTGGGTCTATCTGGAACTGTGTCGAATTGTCGGTGTGTTGAGCATCTTTGATCCCACACGACGGCTTGATCCGCAACTCCCCGCTTATGATCACGATGACTTAGCCAAAGTTTTTTGGTGGCTGAAGCGTAAAATCAGCGAACTGATTGGATCAAGTAAGAAGTTAGAATATGAACAACGCTTCTTTGTCGGAGTCGAACGGGGCATGCAAGTTACACTAGATCCGAAGTGGCTGCATGCGCACTGGAATTGGTTCGTGGGGGTCCATGGTGAAAACGTCCCCGCCGACATGTGCCGTGAATTGCTCCGACCGGGCGTGCTCGACTGGAAGATGGGGAGTAATCAGCAGGTCGACTTACTGTTCAAGCATCGCATGCCCGATGTTAAGGCTGACGATGAATTGCGAACTCCCCCCAGAGCATTGCCGTCCCAACGCGGTTGGATTTATTTTGAAGTCCGACGCGAGGGGCCGGCTTGGAAGGACGTGCTGGCCACGCAGACCTTGGCGATGCGCTTTAACACGAATGTCATCGCAAACTTTGAACGCTTGGCCGGTCAGCGAAAACTGGAAGTTTTACATCACGATAAACGTGCAATTCTCGAATTTGCACTGTTCGCGGTCCCCACGAACAATTCGTGAAAGACAATTGATCCAATACCTTAAGGTTGTGTATGAGCCCCGAGTTTGCCACCGCTGTCGACCCGATCTTTCTGCATGTGCTTTCGACAATGGAACAAGTTGCCGCGCACCAAAGGGTGGAACCTCGTCAAGTGCAGGCTGAGGTGCAAGCCAAACTGCGCGGAGCCGAGGAGCGCCTTTCGCAGGGGCACACCCGCGAAGCTTGGGAATTAGCGCGATACGCCCTGTGTGCCTGGATCGACGACGTGATGATCAACGCCAATTGGGACGGTGGTGGCTGGTGGGAAAACCACAAGCTTGAATTTCAGTACTTTAAAAGCAACGAGGCGGGAACCGGGTTTTTCCAGCGCGCGAAACAGGCGGAGCAGCTAATCCAGCGAGATGCCATCGAAGTCTATTATGTGGCCGTCATCCTAGGATTTCGCGGGTTATTCGCGCTCCCCGAATCGAAGTTCTTGGCTCAACAGTTCGGGCTCCCCAACACCATTGAAGACTGGACGCGAAATACGGCAGGGCTGTTGCGTTTTCGTTCTGAACGCGAGGCCCTGTCGGGTATCCCAAATCCAGTCAAGGGTGCCCCCCCTTTGGAGAGTCGATTCACCATTGTGGGGGCAGCCATGGCGATGTTGATGTTGCTTGTATTAACCGCCCTTTTGGGCTACCATATCCTGAAAGGTGCGGGGGGATAGCATCCCTAGACCTACTAGGTACAAACCGAAGTTTTTCGCTTATACTTTGGTTTGCGCCGTCTATCGACCGACCTGACTTATTACGCCGCTGACAGCGCCTTCAGTCAGTACCTTAGCCGAATTTGATAGAGTCTTCTCTGCCTGTGAAAGGTTCGCCGTGCACTGGTTGGCAATTCCCTTCCGATGGCTTTTAGCCGCTCCAGCCAAGTGGATGGGAGGAGTACGTGGCTTTTTTGGATGGTCACTGCAGCTGCGCGTGGCGGTAATTCTGTTCGTCTTTCTTTCGCTGTGCGTTTTGGGATATTACATTGCATCCTGGACTTCTGATGGTGCCGTAGCCGATCCTAAAGGTGATCCCCTTTTTATTCTTAGTTGGCTGGTTTTGCTCATTGCCATCCCCATCGCCGCCTATTATGCGGTCAAGGCTTGGTTGGAGACTGAGCCAAGTCAGTACCCAGACCTGGACGAAGCCTGGAAGCAGGGGGTGGCAGCAATTTCCAAGGCTGGAATCAATATCGATGAATGCCCGCTGTTTTTAGCAACCGGAGTTGCTGAGCCTCGCGACGCCGACAATTTGATGCAGGCTGTCGATTGGGATTTGTTAGTCGATGGACAACCGACGGGTAAGTCGCCGTTGCGGTGGTACGCCAGTCGCGACGCGGTGGTGGTCTATCTTTTGGATGCCTCGGCCAATTCGATGTTGCATCAGCAGGCGCAAGTTGCGGTTCCACCAAGTGGGATTTCGGTTGGAGCCAGCGGTGGAGCCCGCGGGACATTGGTGGGAGTAGGTGGAGGTCTTGGAGCAACGATGTCTTCGAAAGGAGACGCCCCTGCACCCAATACTGGAATTCGGGGCACGATCATTTCCGGAGAGGCTGCTGCAGCGGCACCTCTGGCACAACCACCGCCGGCTTCGGTAGGTATTCGCGGAACCATGCTCGCCGGGAACAGCCCTGCGGTATCAAGTCCCGTCGCCAACGCGGCCGCTTACGTCAATCTCGATCGCAAGGAGGTTGCCGCTCAAGCTGATCGACTAGCGCGGGTTTGTCGATTGGCCGCTCAGTCGCGACAACCGCT
The DNA here is from genome assembly GCA_041741715.1 of Pirellulaceae bacterium. Classification (GTDB taxonomy): domain Bacteria; phylum Planctomycetota; class Planctomycetia; order Pirellulales; family Pirellulaceae; genus Aureliella. The sequence goes on from JBGSJT010000152.1 coordinate 65,638, forward strand.
CTGTCCGGTCAACGGTACGATTGCGATTGTTGATTGGCAAACCTTGGTTGGCGCGCCCACGGGCCAGCTTTCGACCGTGCTCCGCGAAGATGCCACACGGATGATTGAAGCCAGCAACTTGCATGCCCCCATGGCACTGTTAATCATCGGCTTGGATGACGAAATGGGGTTCATCGAATTGACACGTCGAGTTGGCGAGAGTCGCGCTCGCGACAACCGTTTTGGCCATGGTTTTAATCACCAGGCCCCCTTAGAAGCTGGTCAACTGTCGATTCTGGCAAAGCAAGCCTGCGGAGCCTTTGAGGATTGGATCTACGAATTGTTCCGACATCCGGAGGCGTTGGGGCGGACGAACAACGACAAGCTGTACTCCCTGCTGTGCAAGATGCGGAGTGAAGTTCAGCCTCGGGTGGTCGAATTGGTGACAAGCTTGTCGGGTGCCTGCGTCCCGAGCGGTGGCCGAGGCCCTCTACTCTGCGGCTGCTATTTTGGAGCAGCGGGGGGCTCGCGGATGCGTCAAGCGTTTGTGCGGAGTGTTTTCGCCAAGTTACTCGAATTGGAAGAGGATCTGGAGTGGAGCGATAATGCCTGGAAAAAAGAGATTGCGTTCCATAAAGTAGTCAGCGGCATGTTGATCATCAACGCGTTACTGGTCGTGACCATCCTGGGCCTGTTGATTTTCTATTTCTTGTTTTGAAAGCAAAGCGATCGATGTCTAGCGGAGCCGGCGCACCAGCACCCGATAATTCAGGCAGTGAAGCGCCGTTCTCGGTCAGAAAGTCTTCTCCCGATCTATTGCGGCATGTGCTCGAAGCCACCTTGGCTCGTGGGCCAGGAGATATGTCCTCCGAGGAATTGCAAAACTTGCAGGCTGTCGCTCGTGACGGCTTGCGCGCGGACTCGACTGGACAACTCGACATGGTCCAAATTGCCGAACGTTTGGTGGCCAGCCTACTGTCTACTCGCTTTCCGGATTTAGCCAATGTCGAAGCCAATCGGCAAATGTGCCAACGGATCGCCGCTAGTTTATGTGGTGACCCAACCTCGATGCAACGTCTCAAAACACTCTGGAATCAATTGCGACATTCAGTCACTTGAACGCACCCAAAAAAACTCGAGATGAATTGATCGAAGAAGGCCAGGGGCTGGTGCGCTCGCTCGCGCTGAAGGTCTATCGCAGCGTGCCCGCCACAGCCGATTTGGATGATTTAATTGCCTATGGTGAAGTTGGCTTGGCGGAGGCGGCGCGAGATTTTGATCCCAGCAAGGGGGCGCAGTTCTGCACCTTTGCCTACTATCGAGTTCGTGGAGCCATCTATGACGGTCTAGCCAAAATGACTTGGACCAGCCGCGCGCGGTATCGACGTCTGCGCTATGAGCGTATGGCCGACGAAGCCCTGGCCGACGAACGTGAGCAAGCTGCCAGCGACCCAAATTCGCTCGAGGAATCAGGGAATTGGTTTGCGCGGGTGACGGAAAAACTGGCGGTTGTGTACTTGGCCAGTGGCGGTGACGAAAGCGTTGAGCAGGCTGCGGCCATTGAAGATAAATGCGATTCGCCCCCTCAGGTCATGTTGCATCGCGAAGCTAGCGAACGCCTACGAGAACTGGTGGCTGATCTCGAGCCGGTCGAGCGCCGCGTCATTCAGGCGGTATATTTTGAAGGCTACACCCTGCAGGATGCAGCCAATCAAGTGGGCATAAGCAAGTCGTGGGCGAGCCGCTTGCATGCCAAGATTCTTGAACAGCTTGCGCAAAAACTTCGACGCTTGGATTTACACGATTAATATGTCCACTGATACCACCCTTGATTTTGAAGCTCTCCTCTCCCCCATCTCGGACGACGCGCCCAGCGGTGCCAGCTTGCGCGAGCATCCCGAACTGAGCCGTACTTTTTACGCCGTTCGCGAAGCCCGTAATATGGCCATGGAGGCGGAGCGCGCTTTGGCCCGTTTGGCACTCATGCAGCAAAGCGATTTCGATAGCGAGCCAAGTGGTCAAGATGAAGCCCGCCCCGTACCGAATTGGGGTAAAGTCTCCGATATGGCAACCGCTCTCCTCTGCTCGCATTCTAAGGACTTATGGGCGGTGAGCTGGCTGATCGAAGCCACCACACGGCTCGCCGGGATCGCTGGCTTTCGCGATGGCATCAAGCTCTGCCGGCTGATGAGCGAGCAATTCTGGGAGTCCGTTCATCCACGACCCGACGAAGACGAAGGGACCGCGCACACCGTCGCTCAACTATCAGGGCTCGACAACACACTCACTTCAGCGCTGGAAGCCACCTCAATTCTTCCCAATGACAGACAGCTTACATGGGCTAGCTACCAACAAGCGCTCGACTTGGACCAAATGAATCCCGAGCGACGGGCGGTCCGCTTGGAGGAAGGGGCATTGTCGATGCAAGCCTTCCAAAAAGCCATTCACGATGCCAGCCGCGAAGAGTTGTTGTGCACCCAAGCCGATCTGACGGAAGCCACCAACGAACTTAAGCTGTTTGCAGAAACCATGGATGGGCTGTGTGGTAAGGATGAATCGGGGTATCCCCTCGGACCTTCCACTTCCAACATGCAGCGCACCCTCGAACGCTTGATGCAAACGTTCAATACGATCACTGCGGGTTTGCTAGTCGATGCGGTCGAAGGAGAGAGCGTCGACGGCTCGATTACGGGAGAGTTGACCGACAGCGGTAGCAACCATCCTGTCGGTGGTAAGCATGCAGCCAGTGGCAATCTGATGCAGCGCCCCGTGGCATCCCGCGACGAAGCTCTACAGCATTTACTGCGTGTGGCCGATTATTTTCGCAAAGCCGAACCGCATTCGCCCGTCTCCTATGCACTCGAACAAGCTGTCCGTTGGGGACGTATGCCCCTCCCAGATTTGCTCAAGGATTTGGTCAGTGACCAAACGGTCCTGGGAGAAGTTTTCAAACGTATGGGAATTGCTCAACCCGAGGAGCCCTCCGAATAAAACACAAAGATCCTATTAACCGGATTCAGAGCGTAAAAAACTAAGTTTTTCAGCAACATTTGCTGACAAGTTTAGGATAACCTAGATAAAACTCGAACGTACGTCAGGCTTTCCAGCCTGACATAGGTAGGTGCTAACCACGGATTGACCGCGCGAGTTGATAGAGAACACCGGTCAGGCCAGAAGGCCTGACGTACTTTTGCCTAACCGACATTTACAATAACTTTCGAGAGGTGAACCGATGAGTAGTTCCGTCCATGGAAAACTGAGCCGAGTCCGCAAGCCGCGTGTTCACATTACGTATGAGGTCGAGACTGGCGACGCGATGGAAAAGCGGGAGTTGCCGTTTGTCATGGGGGTCTTGGGAGATTTTTCGGGTCAACCGACGACGAAGTTACCGCCACTGCGCGATCGTAAGTTTGTGCAGATTGATCGCGATAACATCAACGATGTACTCAAAAAGATGACACCGGGACTCAATCTCCGCGTCGAAAATACGTTGGCCGGAGATGGCAGTGAACTGGGGGTGCAGCTTAAGTTTGAGTCGATGGAAGACTTCGAACCTGCCAAGGTAGCCAACCAAGTCGAACCGCTCAAGAAACTGGTTGAAACACGCAATCAACTTCGCGACTTGCTCGCCAAAGTCGATGTCAGCAGCGACCTCGAAGCAACGCTCGAGGACGTATTGAAGAACACCGAAAACGTCGCCAAGCTGGCGGAAGAACTGGGCATCAACAAGCCCGAGTAGAGTGCTTGTCAGCCAACCAAACAACTTAACAACTGATCGAGGAACCTGACTGATGGCGAAAGAAGAGAAACAAGCCGCTGCGGCGGAAGCTGAAACACAGGAAGCTGGCTTTAGTTTGCTTGAATCGGCCATTAGCGCCACCAAGCAAACGGAGCGTTCGCGGGCTGAGGAATTGTTGCGCACGTTTACCGAGCAGGCCCTGCAAGGCGCCGTCACCTTCGACAAGGACTTGACGCGTTCCATCAAGGCTACGATCGACAAGATTGATCAGCAGATTTCCAAGCAGTTGGCTGCCATCATGCACCATCCTGACTTCCAAAAACTTGAGGGAAGCTGGCGTGGGCTGAACCATTTGGTCATGAACTCAGAGACGGGGACGCAGCTCAAGATTAAAGTGCTCAACTGTAGCAAAAAGGATCTGCAGAAGGACCTTGAAAAAGCAGTCGAGTTCGACCAGAGCGAACTGTTTAAGAAGATTTACGAATCTGAGTTTGGCCAGCCAGGTGGCGTACCTTATGGTTCGCTAATTGGTGATTATGAGTTCCAGAACCATCCCGACGACATTACAATGTTGAAGAACATCGCTGGCGTGGCCGCCGCAGCGTTCTGTCCATTTATATCCGCCGCCTCGCCGAATCTGTTCGGGATGGAGGATTGGCAGGGACTGACCAAACCTCGCGACCTAGCTAAGATCTTCGATACTGTCGAACACACCATGTGGCGTAGCTTTCGCGAAAGTGAAGATTCGCGGTTTGTGACGCTCACCATGCCCCGTACGTTGGCTCGACTCCCCTTCGGTGCCAATACGAAACCCATCGAGGAATTCAGCTTTGAGGAAGTCGAACTGGGGAAAGATGGTAAGCCCAAGTCGGTTAGCCACCACGATTACTGCTGGATGAATACCGCCTATGTCATGGGTGCGAGAATGACCGATACTTTCTCGCAAACTGGTTGGTGCACTGCCATCCGTGGTGCCGAAGGTGGTGGTAAGGTTGAAGGGCTACCAGCTCACGTGTTCAAGGCCGATGATGGCGACGTCGATCTCAAGTGTCCTACAGAAGTGGCCATCACCGATCGCCGCGAGAAAGAACTGAGCGACCTGGGCTTTCTCCCCTTGTGTCACTACAAGGACAAAGACTACGCCGTCTTCTTTGGCGCGCAGACTTGTCAAAAGCCGAAGGAATATCAAGGCAAGGATGGTCCCATGGCCACCGCCAATGCGGCCATCAGCGCGCGACTCCCTTACATCATGGCTACCTCGCGCATCGCACACTACCTCAAGTGTATCGCCCGCGACAAAATCGGCTCGTTCCAAGAACGCGACGACATGGAGAAGTGGATGAACAGTTGGATCATGAATTACGTTTCCGCCGATTCCAAAGCCGATCAGTTCGTCAAAGCCCGTTACCCACTGGCTGACGCCCGCATTGAGGTCCGCGAAATTCCTGGCAAGCCCGGTTCGTACAACGCCGTGGCCTACTTGCGACCCTGGTTGCAATTGGAGGAATTGACTACGTCCTTGCGACTGGTGGCCGAGATGCCCAGCGGTAAGGGCTAATAGTGCACCTGCAGTTAGGGATTTAAAGTTACGCCGTAGCGGAACTCGCCAAAGCTTTCGGCGGTTCACGCTACGGCCGAAACTCGTGACGAGTTCCGCTACCCACGCCAGCCAGACGAATCGCTGGCTGACATTTCAATATCGTTCACTATCGGGTCTGTTGCATTGAGTTCCGCTTCCTCCTCCAAACCGTCGATGGAAGTGGCCGCTACCGAAGTCGTAGAGGAAGCCCCAGCCGCGCAGCAACTACCACTTGGGCTGTTGGACCAGCTTGTCGAGAAGACTCGTCCGTCGGCGACGCGACAGAGGAGGGGAGGGGCGGATGCCGCAACTACTGCGAGCACAGACACGCTCACAGCATTCCTGTCAGCGGAGACGGTCTCCGAAGGACTGCGGATTTGGCTGGGGCAAACTGCGATTGAGCGATTGTCTGGTACCCAGTGGTCGACGATCGCTCGACAACTTCAATCGGCCGTAGCTCGTATCGATCGACTACTCTCGGAACAGATTTCGGAGATTATCCATCATCCCGCTTTTCAAAAGCTGGAGGCGAGTTGGCGAGGGTTGGAATACCTAGTTAATGCCCGCGAGGATACCAGCGACGAACAGATCAAGATTCGCATTCTAAACGTGTCGTATGCGGAGCTCTGTCGGGACTTTGACAGAGCGGTTGAGTTCGACCAGAGCCAATTGTTTCAAAAGATTTACGAACAGGAGTTCGGAACGGCTGGTGGCCTCCCCTATGGAGTCTTGTTGGCCGACTATGACATCCATCCTCGTCCCAGTCCCGAGCATCCCTTCGACGATATGGCCATGTTGCGGTCCTTTTCACAAGTCGCGGCAGCCGCCTTTTGTCCCATTGTGCTCAATGCCTCTCCGACCATGTTTGGGCACGATAGCTTCGGGGGGATGCAGACCACGGTCGATTATGAAAAGATCCATCAAGATTTGTCGTTCCTATCGTGGCGCAGTTTTCGCGACACGGAAGATGCGCGTTTCGTGAGTCTCGCTATGCCACGCATGAAACTCCGTCACGCGTACGCTGATCGCACCGATCGCGAGGGTGACTTCCCCTATAGTGAACCCATCACCGGTCGCGACGATTGCTTGTGGGGGGGGGCTGCCTTCGCGTTCGGTGAAGTTCTCATGCGGGCGTTTGCGGACAGTCGTTGGTTAGCCGATATTCGCGGTGCCCAACGCTCCGATTCGGGTGGCGGAATTGTCCGCGGCATTGGTCCTGAACATTTCTCCACCGACAGCCCCGATTGTGCTCAAAAACCGTTGACTGAGTTGCAAATCGGCGCTGGCCTCGAGCGACAGATGGTCGACCTGGGCTTCCTGCCACTGTGTGCCTGCAAAGACATGCCCCTAGCCGCCTTCTATTCCTGTCCCTCAACGCAGAAAGCCAAGACCTATCAGGAAGTGGATGCCACCGCCAATGCGCGGCTGTCAGCTATGACCAATTACATGCTATGTGTCTCGCGCTTCGCGCATTATGTCAAAGTGATTGGACGCGATAAAGTTGGGGCCTTCCTCGATGCACCCGTCCTCGAACATCAACTGCAGAATTGGATCAATGGCTATGTCACGGCCGACTCCGAAGCCAGCGCGCGCGTCAAAGCTCGCTACCCGCTGCGCGAAGCTAGCCTCCAAGTTGTCCCCGTCCCTGGCAAGCCCGGTGCCTTCGACTGCGTATTCAAATTGACCCCACACTACGAACTAGAGGACATGCAAGCCTCCATCAAGCTGCGGACCGAGTTGATTCGCAAGTTTTGAGTGGAGTGATGGAGTGATGGAGTGATGGATAAATCGTTTGGCCTGGATTGTTCGCAACGAGAGTTCACCGCGTCACTTCCTGCTATGATGATTACCAATAAAGAGTCCGAGAGCCGCGTCTGACTCGCGAGCAAATCTGATTGCATAGTGCCAGTTTGGAAGTCGAAACATTGTAAATGCGAGCCGGACGCTCGAGCGAGTGGGCTAGGCATGCAAGTGACACCGTCCGACTATAGACCTTATTGAAGAACTTCTCGAAAGCCAACTCATGAACGCCAGTGAATTGTTTCAGTCGGGAGACCTACAGGGTGCCATCGCGGCAGCCACTTCCGATCTAAAAGCTAAGCCCACCGACGTCGCCCAACGCTTGTTCCTGGCTGAGCTGCTGTGGTTCAATGGTCAGCTCGATCGCGTAGAAAAACAGCTCGAAACAATTTCGATGCAGTCGACGCAGTCGGCCATGACGCTGGCACTATACCGACAAATTTTGCGTGGTGAAGTGGCCCGTGAACAGGTGCTCCGCGAAGGTCGTACACCTGAGATTGTTAAGGAGCTACCCGCTGAAGCCAAGAGCACGCTCGAAGCTCTATTGGCCCTGAGACTTGGGCAACAGGACGAAGCCACGCGACTTTTGGCACAGGCCGAATCGCAGCGCCAGCCCGTGAGTGGAACTTGTAATGGTCGCGACTTCAGCGAGTTTCGCGATCTAGACGACCGCGTTGCCGGTGTTTTGGAGGTGATCACTTCCACCGGCAAGTACTACTGGGTACCGTGGCGGAATATCGAATCGTTGGAGATGGAGCCACCTAAGGTACCGCTCGATTTAATTTACCGCCGTACCCAAATCGAAGTTGCCGGCGGCCCCAATGGCGAAGTTCATATTCCTACGCGTTATGTGACAGCCGTCAACGAGCAACTCGACGATGCACTTCAACTTGGCCGGGCCACCGATTGGATCGGCGAAGATGGGGGACTAGTACAGGGGCGCGGCCTGCGAACCTTGTTGGTCGGCGACGAAGATATGTCGATCATGGAAATTGAAACCCTGTCGTTCGCGAAAGCTGCGGCATGAGTCGTATCAGGCCCGACCAGTATTTGCTCCCTTCGGTGTTTGACCGGTTGCTCGACCAAGAGCCCGATTCACAGGTCGAAGCGCCACAAAGCCGCGCGCAATTGCTGCGCGAGCTCAAGCAGTCTGTGCGCCGTGATTTGGAGAACTTACTTAACACTCGCATCTGTCTCTATCCCGTTCCAGACGATTTGCCCGAGTTGCAGAAATCGGTTTTGAATTACGGAATCCCCGATTTCACTGGACTGTCGATGGGGAGTCGCGAGCAACGGGACAAGCTGCGGCAGATGGTCGAGGAAGCCATCCTGCGTTTCGAGACACGATTTGTCAGCGTCCGCGTCGACGTGGCGAGCGAGAGTCACTCGAAACGCGCGATAGACCGCACGATTCATTTTCGCATCGAGGGGCTCCTATACGCTGAGCCCGCTCCAGAACCGGTAACGTTCGATTCTCAGTTGCGTCCACAGCTAGGTGATTTTGAAGTGCGAGCCATCTCGGGATGAAAGACAAACTACTCGACTACTACAACCGCGAACTGAACTTCCTCCGCGAAATGGGGAGCGAGTTCGCCAGACAGCATCCCAAGCTGGCGGGGCGACTGCGACTGGATGCGGATGCGATCGAGGATCCCCACGTCTCGCGTTTCGTTGAAGCCTCAGCACTGTTGGCCGCCCGCACGCGACTGAAGATCGATGATGAGTTTCCTGATATTTGCCAAGCGATTCTGCAAACACTCTATCCGCATTATCTTAATCCTGTTCCTCCAGCCACCATCGTGCAATTGTCTGTGTCGGATAAGACGGCCGAACTGGCGCAGGGGACGCTGATTCCGCGTGGCTCGCGAATTGAAAGCGAACCGATCGAAGGGGAGCCGTGTCGCTTTCGCACATGCTATGACTTGCGTCTGTGGCCACTGGCAGTGAGCGAAGTTCAATACTTGGTCCCGCCGTTGCCATTCGCGCAATCTCCGTGGAACCGCGACGTGCAAGCGGCGATTCGCGTCCGGCTGAGTGCTCTGTCTCCCAAAGTCGATTTGACCAAGCTCGAAGTCAAAGACCTGCAGTTCTTTCTCGGTGGCTCAGCGGCTTGTTCCAACGCGCTGGTAGAAGCCCTCTTTGGCCACGTACTCGGGCTAGCTTTAACCGATGGCCACAAACGCCTGCAATGGCTCACGTTTGATCGACTCGAACCTATTGGCTACAGCGATGAAGAAAGCCTGCTGCCAGCCAACGCGCGCAGCCTGACTGCCTATCGAGTGCTGGCTGAGTTCTTCGCGATGAACGACAAATTCCGCTTCGTGCGCGCCAGTTTCGGCGAACACTGGCAGCCAACGGTAGGACCGCAACAGGCGGAATTGATTATTTTCTTGGACCGTTATCATCCTGAACTCGGGCGGGAATTGGACGTCGATGCCTTGCGGGCCCAGTGTACGCCAGCTGTCAATTTGTTCTTCAAGCGCGCCGAACCGATTCGCATGACGGACAATGTTGTTGAATACCGCGTCATCCCCAATGCTCGCGGCCCCGCCGCAGCGGAGATCTATTCGATTGATCGCGTTACCGCCGTTTCCGCCGGTGGTCAAGAGCGCGAGTTCATTCCGTTTTTCGAACCAAGACATCCAGCGAGTTCCGAGCCACAGCGTTACTGGTATTCCAAACGCGTTCAAGCTATTGGGAAAGTCTCCGACGACGATCGCGGTAGCGAAGTTTATCTGTCGGTCGTGGACCTACATGGCCAATCGGCTGCTTCGGATGGTTGGGTACTGGATGTCGAAGCGACATGTTTGAATCGCGATCGCGTAGCGCGGCTACCATATGGCGGTGGACAACCCAAACTCACTCTAGTCGAAGGTGGAGCCACCGCCAGTGTTCAATGTGTGACGCCCCCCACGCCCACACTTCGGAATTACGATCGCGACGACTTGCATTGGCGTTTGATATCGCATTTATCGCTCAATCATCTAGTGCTGACCAATGACGCGGCTGGGGCTGAAGCGCTGCGTGAGGTTCTGCGACTGTACAACGCAGCCGATAGCGCTGAATCGCGGAAAGTGATCGATTCCGTACTACAAGTCGCCTACCGTCGCGGCACGGCTCGCGTTCCAGGTGGCCCCGCACCTGGCTTTTGCCGTGGCGTGGAGGTTGAAATCGTGCTCGATGCTCAGCGTTTGGGCGGAACGGGTGCCTACCTGTTTGCCAGCGTGCTCGAACGTTTCATGGGGCTGTTTGCTACGCTCAACTCGTTCACTCGCACGACAGTCCGCGTGCAAGGTGGCGATCAACCATTAATCGTTGGCGCGGCACGCGCCGGGAGTCAAACGTTGATCTAAAATGTCAGCCGACTCCCGTAAAAAAGAGCCACTCCCGACCGACTTGCCACCCCCCCCACGCACCGTGCCGTTTTTTGCAGCCCTGCGCAAGATTCAGTCCGAACAGGCTGCGCTCATTGGATGCGACACACGTCCCAGCCAGGAGCCGGTTCGCCTGCGAGCCGAAGCTGACTTGGGATACCCGGCCACAGAGTTGGCGAAAGCAACCACGGAACCATCTGGACGCATTACGCTGCAAGTATCCTTTCTGGGATTGTTCGGTCCCAGTGGCGCACTCCCTCAGCACTACACTCAGGCCATTATTGATCGCTCGCGTCACAAGGATCATGGGCTGCGCGACTTCCTCGACTTGTTCAACCACCGCTGGCTATCACATTTTTACCGCGCTTGGGAGAAGCATGACTTCCCCTCCGCATACCAAACGTCACATAGCCTTCAGCAAGAAGACACCGTAACCCAAATCCTGTGGTCGTTGATCGGCATGGGGACCGGCGGTCAACGTGGTCGCCTGAGACTCGAGGAAAAATCGCTGCTGCACTATAGTGGCCTGCTGGCCGATGCTCGTGTGCGGCCGAGTACACTGGCCAATATCCTGTCCGACTGGTTTGAGATTTACGTAGAGGTCGAACAGTTTTATGGACAATGGATAGGCATTCCCCCCGCCGATCAAACGCGGATGGAGTTCGTGCGACTGGGAGATAGCTGCAACAATCGCTTAGGAATTGACGCCGTGGCGGGAGAGCGAGTGTGGAATGTCGAGAATCGCTTTCGTCTCCGTATCGGACCCTTGTCAGCCGCCGAATTCCTGCAGTTCTCACCGCTGGGTGAACAATTGGCGTCGCTGGTCGCGCTGGCTCGCACCTACGTCGGACCACAGTTTGAATTTGATATCCAAGCGGTACTCCTCCGCAGCGAAGTTCCTCGGATGCAATTGGGAAACACCGAAGCACCCAGTTGTTTAGGTTGGAACACGTGGTTGGGAGACTGGCCCTTTGAGCACGACCCAGATGACGCCGTTTTCGAACTCCACGACGCTGCCACGCTCTACGGAGCGAGGCAGGGCGGAGTAGTGGGGTAGTGGAGTAGTGGAGTAGGGTGGCACTGGCTGAGGCCAGTGTAGTCGAAGTTAGAGAGTTGAAACTTACACACGAATTGTTAAGCGCTCGAAGTAATGAATTAATTGCAACCTAACTTTTCCCAGAGGAAATTGTCCAAGGTGCGTGGCTCGTTTTGCTAGATGCTAGATGCTAACTCGAATGCAACAATGCACTGGTCGAGAGGATTGAACGGTCACTATTCAATTCAAACGATTTTCGGTTGAACCAGAATGCGTTACTTCGAGCGCTTAATTAATCACACATCGCTTCGACCCGAAGTGCTTCGTCAAACACTGGCCTCAGCCAGTGCCACCCCACTCCATCACCACTCCCGACTCCCCACTCCACCACCACTCCCGACTCCCGACTCCCGACTCCCGACTCCCGACTCCCGACTCCCGACTCCCAACTCACAACTCACAACTCACAACTCACAACTCACAACTCACAACTCCACAACTCAAAGAAGCTCTCCCATGATTCAAGTCAATCTGAAAAACCTCATCGAACGTTTGAATCCTACCTGCAAAAAATCGCTGGAGGCGGCTGCTGGCTTGTGCCTGTCGCGCACCAATTACAATGTCGAAGTCGAACACTGGTTGGCCAAGTTATTGGAGGATGGGCAATCCGATCTATCGTTGTGTTTGAAGGCCTTCGATGTTGACTTGTCTCAATTGCAGAGGGATGTCACCCGCGCCATCGATCGTTTCAAAACCGGCAACGCAAAGTCTCCCGCACTGAGTCCTGACGTGGTGGAGTGGGTTAGGGAAGCGTACGTCGTGGCCGGTATCGACTACTCGTCGGCGGGCGTCACCTCGGGGCATTTGCTGTGTGCTCTGTTGGGACATGAGCCACTGGCACGTTCGGCCAACGGCACTTCCAAGGAGTTTGAGAAGGTTTCACTCGAGTCATTGCGTAAAAGTTTGTGGCAGCTTACCAGCGATAGTCAAGAGACTCGCGAAACGCCGACGACCACCACTGCCTCCTCCGGTGGCCGCCCGTCGGCGACGCCAGGCAAAGCAGGGGGGGCAGGCCCCAGTCGCACTCCGTCGCTCGATCAATTCACGATTGATTTGACCGAGCGTGCGCGCAGTAACAAGATCGACCCAGTCTTGGGCCGTGACAATGAGATTCGGCAAATCGTCGACATCCTGACTCGCCGACGTCAGAACAATCCGATCCTCACGGGTGAAGCGGGTGTCGGTAAAACAGCGGTGGTGGAAGGTTTTGCGCTGCGTATCGCCTCGGGCGACGTACCTCCTAGCATTCGAGACGTCTCCGTACGAACTCTCGATTTGGGGCTCTTACAAGCCGGTGCGGGAGTCAAGGGTGAATTTGAAAATCGACTTAAGTCGGTGATCGACGAAGTCAAAGCGTCGGCCAAACCAATTATTCTTTTCATCGACGAAGCCCATACAATGATCGGTGCTGGGGGAGCAGCAGGGCAGGGGGATGCGGCCAATTTACTCAAGCCCGCGCTGGCTCGAGGAGAACTCCGCACCATCGCCGCAACGACCTGGGCTGAGTATAAAAAGTATTTCGAAAAAGATGCCGCTCTGGCGCGTCGCTTCCAAGTTGTCAAAATCGAGGAGCCGGCCGAAGCGGTAGCGGTTGAAATGATTCGTGGCTTGACCGAAACACTTGAGAAACACCATCGCGTGCGGATTCTCGATGAAGCCATTGTCGATGCGGTAAAACTTTCCAGCCGCTACATTAGTGGCCGCCAGTTGCCTGATAAGGCGGTCAGTCTGATCGATACCACCTGTGCGCGTATCGGCATCAGCCAAGCTGCCTCGCCGCCCGCGCTGGAAGATGCACAACGCAGGATCGAACAACTTAAGGTAACGTTGGGCATCTTGCATCGCGAGTCGGCCACTGGTTCCGATCACGTTGCGCGCGTCAAAGAAATAGAGGCTGAACTTCAAGCAACAGAGAGCAGATTGGAAGAACTGAAACAGCGTTGGGAGCAGGAGCGTGCGCTGGTGAAAGAGATTGACGCGCTAGCCAACGCGTTGGAAGGCAAGTCGCCTGAGGGAGCTAGCGCGGCAGATAAGGCCACGAATGTTCCAGAGAAGCCCGCAGGTGACAAAGCCACTAAGACTCCATCAACTCCTGCCGATAAAGCGCAGGCCGCACCGCCACAACCGTTGACCGCTGAACAACGCGCTCAAAAGCTTGCCGACTATCAGGCGAAGTCGAAAGAACTACGAACTTTGCAAGGGGAGAATCCACTGGTGCATCCGTGTGTTGACTGTCAAGCCATCGCCGAAACCGTGGCCGCTTGGACGGGCATACCTGTGGGACGAATGGTGGCCAACGAAATCAACACGGTGCTCAAACTCAATGAATTCATGGGGGAGCAGATAATTGGACAATCCCATGCGCTCGATCGCATCGCCAAGTCCATCCGCACCTCACGAGCTCAGTTGTCCGACCCTCGCGCACCGATCGGTGTCTTTCTGTTGGCAGGAACGAGCGGCGTGGGTAAAACTGAAACTGCTATTACGCTAGCCGAGTTGCTGTACGGTGGTGAGCAGAATATGACCACGATCAACATGTCGGAGTTCAAGGAAGAGCATAAGGTCTCACTCCTCATGGGCTCCCCCCCTGGTTACGTTGGCTATGGGGAGGGAGGTGTCCTTACCGAAGCGGTCAGACGCAAACCGTACAGCGTTATTCTGCTGGACGAAATGGAAAAAGCTCACCCTGGTGTGCAGGACATCTTCTATCAGGTCTTTGACAAGGGCAATATGAAAGATGGTGAAGGACGCGACATTGACTTTAAGAACACGGTCATCCTGATGACGACCAATGCGGGGACCGACCTGATCAAGTCATTGTGCTCCGATGCCGAGACTGCCCCCGGCCCGGACGCATTCTTGGAGGCTCTCTTCCCGGAACTGCTCAAAACATTCAAGCCCGCATTTCTCGGTCGCACTACGGTCATTCCCTATTATCCGCTGAACGATGAAGTTCTACGGAAAATCGTTGGTCTGAAAATCGGCAAAATAGCTAGGCGAGTAACGGAGAATTACGGGGCAGAATTCAGTTATGCCCCCGAATTGATCGAAACCATTGCCGAACGCTGCACCGAGGTAGACACCGGGGCGCGCAATATCGATCACATTCTGACTCGATCTTTGCTGCCGGAACTGTCGAGCGAGTTCCTGGCACACTTGGCTGCAGGGAAGGAAATCACCAAGGTACGGGTGGGGATCGACGCAAACCAAGCCTTTACCTACGAAATCTCGTAGCTTTCGGATTTCCAATAAAAGATTGGCAGTTCTAAGCAACTTGTCGGCGTCTGGTACGAGAACGGTAGTGTAAGGCAAAGGGCACCTTAAGTTACTTCGGCTGTTCGAAGTGAAGCCCAAGCGGGGCAATCAGCCCAAGACAATCGTAACAAAGGGATCGGGAATAATGGCTGCTTACATCAAGTTCGATGGTGTCGATGGCGAATCACAACACAAAGACCACAAGGGATGGAGCGATCTGCTGAGCTTCTCGCAAATGGTTCACAAGCCTGGATCTGGCGGAACAGGTGCAGCGCGTCGCCGTGGTAGCGTGATGCTGGAAGATATGCAGTGCTCCAAGCTGCTCGACAAATCGAGCCCTAAGCTGGCTGAAGCAGTGTGTCTGGGACGCGTATTTCCCAAGGTCGAAATCGAATGTACTGTTTCCACCACGGATGCTGGACAGGAGACCTACTACAAATACGAACTCAAAAACGTGCTGGTCAGCTCCTATGCCGTCTCCGGCGGCTCGCAGGACAAACCTGGTGAGACCTTCAGTTTGAACTACGAGGAACTCAAGGTCACCTACACCGAGATGGATTCCAAGGGGAAGAAGAAGGGGAACGTCGAGTACGGCTGGAAAGTCGAAGAAGCCGAAAAGGCCTAAGCCCAACCGGCAACGCCCTGCCACGATACCACCACTGCGGCACGTTTCACCTTCGTGCCGCACCATCCGCAGGCGAGAGCATCCCCTCTCGCCTGCTTTTTTCGTATCCGCTCGACGCGCCAGCGAGTGGGTCGCCGGTTTGTCTAGTTGCTTGGAACACCCGCCGAAAGAGCTGGCGACCCACTCGCTGGCGC
>JBGSJT010000153.1:0-12470 GCA_041741715.1 Pirellulaceae bacterium
TGAGTAAATTGGACCGGTCAGACTATCAAGCCCAATGCACGGGGGCTTGCGTCCTGTGCGGACAGCAACGCAAGGTCGAGGTCTCGATCATCGCTTGGAGGTAGCCCGAAGGTTGCGAGGACTAGGTCCGTGGTACGGGTATCTTGAAACGCGGATGGATCGGTAAATGAAACTGATTGCTCAAAGTATTCGCGTTCGTTCTCTGCGTCCGCGTGCAATAGTGTTGTCCTATCTACCAGTTTCGCAACAGAACTCGCTTCGCCTAATGCAGCTCTACTCGCGCGACTAAGCTCATTGATTACCCAAAGTGCATCAAGTGGGGTCACGCTGCCATCTTGATTCTGATCAAAGCACAAACCCCGCCAACCGCTAGAGAGATCTGAGACCCCACATTGGCAAATTGCGCTAAATTTAGAGAACTGAGATTTCATTCATCGATGCGTTCGTTTTCAGACAGAGAGACGTCAACTGCGGAATTCGTTAACGTTGATCGGTCACTAAATAGAACCTTCATTTTAGCAGTCTGAAACATAACTCGAGTGAAGATCGCCACAAAAAGCGATGTGACGAACCCGACAATAAACATTCCCATTATCGGTTCGCCGAAACCAAAATTCACATTAGCAATTGCGAAGATTGAGCCAAGACCTGAGCTAATGGTGGCTCCAAGAGTCATCGCGTATATCATCGTTTTTCCCCACTTCCGGTGTAGCAACACGCCGATTGCGCTCGGTAGTTGCATAGCTACGAAAAACCCCATGAAAAGCAACAAAGCCGGAACGATTCTTCCCGCAGACTGGCCATAGTCAGGAGGGTTCATGTAAGCAGTTATCGCGATAACACAGAATCCGAAACCAAAAAACACAGCATAGCCAGCTCCGATCAGAGCCACTACCACGGGGGCAATAGGTGGTTTTGCAGGTTGGTCAGTTTTCATAGTTTAGCGACTTGGATGCTGAAAGCTTGTAGTTGGGTAACGCAGTCACCCAATGGTGATTTGACGCAATGATACTCATAGTCCGTGGACCTTTGTACCAGGGATGATGACTATCGGCATCATGACCGACGACAACATCCTGTTAAGATTTGGTGAGCGAGTTCGAGAACTTCGAACGCGTCAGGGTTGGTCACAGGAAGATTTTGCAGCGGAATGCGGACTGGACCGAACCTACGTCGGCGGGATCGAACGTGGTGAACGCAACGTGGGCCTACGAAACATCGAGTTGATCGCTCGTACGCTCGGAATCTCGCTCAGCCAACTGATGAAGGGCTTGTAGCGTCGCCGGGCGGGATCACCGTTAATGGTTGCATGTGCTGGGATACAGCCGGGAGTTCCTGTTCGAGAAGCAGCCGACTGGAAAACACCTTGTCTGATCCTTTTGCTATTAAAACGTACCGCAATTTCCCGTTGTCCAACCGTTCGATCAAACTTGCGATCTCCGGAAGACCAAGAGGCACCGCGCCAGGATCATCCATGTACGGCCTCGCGACACTGGGGTTATGCGCCGCGATCTCATCCGCCCAGTACCGCAGTGCTGCCCTCATGGTGGCTGCCTCGTGAATCGAAAGCATTGTTGTCCCTTTAGTTGTCAGAGGGCTCGCCACGAGCGACGCTACGCCGTGGCGCTCGGCCTTTGGTGCGGTACTGATAGACTCCGGCCTGATCAGCGTCTAGGCAACGACGAGAGGCCCACTTACGCAAGCCCTCGATCGACTCCGCCGCAGTCACAGCAACCGGCACGACATTAGTGGCGGCCTGCACGATGGGTACATCAAGCAAGGCTGCCAAGCGGCAACACGCCCGCACCTCGGCGCCCGTCCAGCTATCGTCGCTCGGTTTCCGCTGCGCGGGGTCAAGCTCGAACAGATTGAGGTACAACGACCAAATAGAATCTTTTTGTTCACGACCTGGCAGATCGACGTAGAACACCCCGTCAAACCGTCCGGCACGCATGAACTCGCTTGGGAGCTTGGATACGTCGTTTGCCGTGCAAACCACGAAAACGTCCGACTCGTGATCGTTGAGCCAAGTCAGGAACGTCCCGAACATCCGGGACGAGACCCCTGAATCGCCTTGACCACCGACGCCAGCAAATGCTCGCGATATTTCGTCCAACATTACCACCGCAGGGGCCATCGCATCCACGATCGCCAACGCCTGTCGAGTCCGCTGTTCGCTTTCACCGACAAGCGATCCCATCAAGCTACCGACATCGAGCTGCAACACCGGCCGCCCCACTTCGCGTCCCAGTGCTTTGCAAAATTCACTCTTGCCGCAACCCGGCGGCGACAACAGCATCACGCCACGCGGACGAGTCAGTTTATTGCCACGGTTTGAATGTAACAGGGCACGCCGTGTGAACGCCTTCAGTGAAGACAAACCGCCGAGAGCCCCGAAGTCCGCGTTGCCACGATAGAGATTCAGGGTACCGGCCTTGGTAAGCATTTGTGACTTTTGCTCCCACAGCGTGACCGGGTCCAATCGGCTCCCCCGCACCAAGCACAACGCAAATGCGTTTTCGGCTTCGTAACGGGTTAGACCGCTGGCCGCGTCCAGCACCCGTTCCAGTTCGTCGCCCTCGGGCAATTCACCGGCCTCCGTCGCAACCTCCGCCGCGATCTGTTGCAACTGCTCACGTGATGGTAGTTCGTGATCCAAAACCACAAACAGCTTTTCGAGTTCGACGGGAAGCTGAACCACGGGGGCAAGCACCACCAGGATCGTTCGGGTTGCCTTTCCACCAATGACTTGCCGTGAGACCGCTTGAACGATCTCAGTCGATTGCAAAAAGCGATGAAAGTTCTCCAACACCAAAATGGAAGTGTTTTCACCATCGGCCATTGCACCCGCCGTATTGATCACGGCAAGCGGATCGTTGACCGGTTCCGCGACCGCCTGGCCTCCGACTTGCAGCCCGGAGGCGATGTTCCATGTTGCGAGATTCCATCCACGCTCATGACAAAGTTGACTGATCTCGCGGATCGCTTCGCCCTGTTCGTGCGAGGTGATGTAGATACCAGTGAAGCACGCCGCGACGTACTCACCGAGCTGATCTGAAAGAGACATACTGCTAAACTCCTGTTTGTTTGAAAGAAATTGAAGAAACGCCAGCGCTGACGCTGACGACAAAGAAGGGAGACAACATGAAAATTGCACTCACCGGCGCCACCGGCTTCATTGGCCGCTACGTCGTCGAACACCTGGGAAGCCTTGGTCACTCCTTACGCTGCTGGCATCGCTCGACGAGCGACACAAGCGGTTTCGAAGACATTGCCCGGATCGAATGGATCGAAGGTGACCTGGGTGAAATTGAGAGCGCAAAGGCCCTCGTCGAAGGATGCGATGCGGTTGTCCATGCCGCCCTTTACCGGCCGGGGGCCGGTTTCGTTGGAGCCGAAGGCGACGTCGTTGACTTCGTCGAGAAAAACGTCGTGGGCACACTGAAGCTGATTGAAGCCGCTCGCTCTGCGGGAGCTCGGTCGAGTCAACCAGCGCTCGCGATTTCCTGGACGTTAAAGAATGGCTCAAGGATGACGTTGCCGAGCCGGGATTGATTCTGGAGTTCAAGTCACGGTTCAGGAACCTGGACCTGCGTAAGGAAACCCGACGTGGTACGTCGGTCTATAACGGCGTGTTCAATCTGCTCGTCTTGCAGGGTGCTCGGGACTGGATGACCGGCAACGTCCCGCAGCATGACGACCTTGACGATCATCACATTGTGCCAGCCTCATGGGGTGGCAAGAATCTGGCTGGAGACGCTGTTCATACCATCCTGAACAGAACGCCGCTCTCAGCCGAAACAAATCGACATGTCATCAACGATCAACTGCCGAACGAATACCTACCGCAGATGATCAAATCAAACGGGGAGAACAACGTCCGTGCGATCCTTGAATCCCATTTCATTTCACCTTCCGCACAGGCCATCCTACTGCGTGATCCATTCACGCCGGATGACTTTGAGGAGTTCATTACCGAACGCCAGAAGACTCTCCAGGAAGCGATCGAAAACCTTCTGATCAAAGAACGACTGGACTTACCACCACAGATGCGCGAACTCGACGAGAAGGTGGAACAAATCGAACTCGCCTTGCGGAAAACCGTTCTTGCAACCTTGGACGGCGATACTGACAAACTTCCGCAACATATCGCCCAGAAGGTGAACGAGCGGATCGTCGCATTCTCCGGCGAGCACGAATACGGCGGGGAGAAGGTCACCGAAGCGTCACTGAATGGATTCCCGAGCAGTCAGATCGCCGACCGGATTCAGGAAGACCCGTACCGCTTTCTGATTTGTGCCGACAAGTTCCAGACCGGGTACGACGAACCGCTGCTGCATACGATGTATGTCGACAAGCCATTGTCGAGCATCAAGGCGGTGCAGACTCTTTCACGTCTCAACCGGGCACATCCTCAAAAGCACGACGTCTTCGTGCTCGACTTTCTGAACGACACGGACACGATTCAGAACGCGTTCGATCGTTATTACCGCACGACGATTCTGAGCAAAGAAACCGACCCCAATAAGCTCCACGACCTGAAATCCGATCTCGACGGCTACCAGGTGTACGGGCCGGAGCACATCGACGAATTGGTGAAGCTGTATCTCGATGGTGCTGACCGCGACAAGCTCGATCCGATACTCGACGCCTGCGTGGCGGTCTACAACGAGAACCTCGACGAAGATGGCCAGGTTTATTTCAAAGGGAAGGCGAAAGCGTTCTGCCGGACCTATGGCTTCCTCGGCTCGATCCTGCCTCCCAGCTATAAAGTGCCCGGCTGGGAGAAGCTCTCGATCTTCCTGAATTTTCTGATTCCCAAGCTCCCCGCCCCCAAAGAGGAAGACCTGTCAAAGGGGATTCTCGAATCTATCGACATGGACAGCTACCGCGTTGAAAAGCAGGCGGCCATGCAGATCCAACTGGCCGACGAAAATGCCGAAATCGATCCCGTCCCCAGCGGCGGCGGTGGATGGAAGCCCGAACCGGAACTCGACCGGTTGTCGAACATCCTCAAGACCTTCAACGATCAGTTCGGGAACATTTCCTGGAACGATGAAGATCGAGTCCGCAAGCTGATCACGGAAGAGATTCCAGCCAAAGTCGCCGCGGACAAGGCGTATCAAAACGCCAGGAAGCAGGGCGACAAAGGCAAAGCACGTATCGAACACGATGCCGCTCTGCTGCGTGTGATGGTCGGTCTGCTCAAAGACGATACCGAGTTATTCAAGCAATACAGCGACAACGCAGGATTCAAACGCTGGCTGGCTGACACGGTCTTTGGCCTGACGTTCGAAGAGGACGCAGCGTGATCGCAAGGAACTTACAGATAGTGCCGAATGGAATGTCCCACGGACTCCGGGAAGGCAAATAATATGGCGAGAGCAGACTTATTGAAGAAATTATTTCACAGCTTCCGCAGCCGCGATGAGCGTGCGTTTGCGGCTGCTGCCGAAGAGATTATCGATGAGGAACGAAAGAAACATCATCCAGTTGTTGCCAATGAACTAGAGCGAATTTTGAAGAACGGTGCGACCGCTCATAAGGAAAGTCAGTCGCTCACCAGTTTTGAGCCGCCTCCCCGTGACCCGGATCGGCGAACCAGCTTGCTGGAGGTTCGACAACCAGATCGTTATCTCGACGACATTGTGCTTTCCGATGTGGTTCGCAAGGGAGTCGATCGAGTGATTTGTGAATTCCGTGAATGGGAAGTTCTGGAGGCGAACGGACTTAGTCCGGTAAAACGACTGCTGCTATGTGGGCCTCCTGGTTGTGGAAAGACCGCAACGGCGGAAGCAATCGCCACTGAGTTGGGGCTTCCCATGCTCTATGTCCGATTCGACTCAGTGGTGTCTTCTTTACTTGGAGAAACAGCAGCCAATCTTAGAAAGGTGTTTGACTACGCGGATCGTGGACAGTGGGTGATGTTCTTCGACGAGTTTGATGCCATCGGTCGATCGCGCGATGACACAACTGAACACGGTGAGATCAAGCGTGTCGTCAATTCCTATCTCCAAATCATGGATAACTTTCGCGGTCGCTCCTTGGTGATCGCGGCTACCAACTTCGAGGCGGTGCTAGATCGTGCTTTGTGGCGACGATTTGATGATGTGCTGCGGTTGGAGCGACCTTCGACCGACCAGCTGAAGATTTTGGTTCGTAAGAGACTCAAGCCTCTGACGGTTCAGGCGTCTCAAGTTGATTCGATTGCTGAAAAAATGGTAAGTGCGACTTTTGCGGACGCAGAGCAGGTATGCCTCGACCTGCGAAAGGCGTGTGCAATGCTGGGTAAGAAAAGTTTCAACCAAACTGACCTAACGGAAGCATTGGACCGCTATTCGTATCGACAAGCCATACGCACAAACGCGGACACGGGTGACATTCCGGTTGTAGATAAGGACTAGCGATGGCTATCGAGAAGGGAACGGGTGACCTGGATCACATTGAATTCCAACGTGAACCGACACGGCAACCTGAAATTCGGCGACGGCCACCATTTGGTGCGTCTCCGCCCCGTCCTACCAATCGCGCCACTCATGCGCAAGCTATCACTGATGAGGCAAGTAACGCCGTCAGTGAGATTACACAGTCACGACAGGCTTCAGGTGTCGATCCCACGATGTTGTTGGTGCTGGAGTTTGATTCGGTTGGGAAGGACCTTCGCGATCAATTGGAAGATCGCTTCGGTGCCATAGTCGTCGACGAGCAACGTGCAAAAGTCAACGATGTAAACCACTATCGGTACATTGCTCAGTTCCGTGACCGAGCCGCCGTTCAGCAATTTCAACAGGAAATTGACCATTACCGCAACGAAAATCCAATCACAATAGCGTTGCCGCAAGGAGGGCGGAGAGACTTCTTTGACGCACTTCAGCATACCTTGCGAGAACAATGACAGTCGATCTTCTCCATGGACTGACAGAGGACGAAGTTGAGTCTTACCGCGCCCATCAGCCTGGGACTGATCAACCCAGCCTGCCAAGCAGAAATGATCTCGACCCGAGCCCCGCCAGAACGAAACTGGAGCGGTCAACACTTCAGATAAGGACAAAGAGATGGACCAGAAAGCCTCAACTTCGAGCCAATTCAACGGGAGGCCATCCGGTCCTGCATGTACTTGTCTCGTGCAGGCAGCGTTTTCCTACGGGCGAAGACCCCGGCCAATCGTACGCTTTGGCGATTCGCTTTTGGCATGAGAACAATGCTGCAGAACTTCATAACCAAATTCGCACACGCGTTCGGACGACAGCGCGTGTTCGTGTGTGACTCCGTCTCAAATAACGTCGACCATAAAGCGAACATCTGCCGGTACGTGAGGCAGACAGCATGAAAAATTCAGGAGTGACAATGCACCCGATAGATTTTTTGAACGATGACTTGGTGGACTTGCCTCAAACTCATGGCGGTGACTACCCGCAGTTCATATCCGATTTATTCAGTCGATATGTTAACCATGTTGCTTCGGTTGAACGGCAGTCGCTTCTTGGCAGTCTCATTGCAAACAGAAGACAAGTGATCGAAAACACTTGCAGCAGCTTACTGGAAACACTCAGGCTTGCATTATCTGGAGACCACGATGCCGCTTACAATCATCTTGATGTCACCTTGGCAACTCTGGGGGCACACTTTAACGCACTTTGTCCAGCTGGCGACATGTCGCAATTTATTGACCCGATGTACCGGTTCAGGGTATCAAACCAACCGACGCTGCAAAGGAAGGACATCTTTCACATTCCCTTTGAACTTCCTAATCGAATTGGAAGTATGCGATACAGCGTGGCAGGCAAACCTTGCCTGTATCTCGGTGGATCGACGCATGTTTGTTGGAGAGAACTTGGCGAGCCCGTACTCGACAGTGTCCTGGTGTCACGATTTAGAGTCGTTCCCGCTACAAATCTTCGCATTTTGAACTTTGGTCATCGTTTACCTCTATTGGCTGCACTGGTTGCCACTGAGCCGAATCGTTTCAACAGTAATACGCCTGAGATGGCCGTTGTGCTGGCGAGCGTGACTTGTTGGCCATTAGTTGCGATTTGTTCGATTCGCGTGCCTGATCGCTCCATCGAGGCACGACCGGAATATCTGATTTCACAGCTTGTCTTGGAATGGGTCATGAGGACAAAGTCGTTTCACGGCGTGCGATATTTTTCTACACACTATGTAGAGTATCCTGACAATCCGAAGACTTATATGAACTATGCTTTCCCGGCACGCACCAGTGCGGCAACAGGTTATTGTTCTGAGTTGACGCAGCTATTTGAACTTACCGAACCAAAACAATGGTACAGTGCCAAAGCCCTCCCGCCCGCGATAGCGGCTCGTCCAATCTACAAGAGGAGAGAGCAAATCCTGCTCGATTTAGAAGGTGAGTATGGTCGCGTGGAAGATGGAATGTTCGGCCTGCCTGTCGATGTGGTTTAGAACGAATTATCCGAGTTGCAAAAATTCGAGAGCCCGACTGGAAGCGAGTGTTACTTGAGCAAACGAATACACTGGATCGACCTGATCGTCATTATCGCCCTCTGCCTTAGCGCAGGCGGCCTCGGTGCGATCGCGATCCGTTCGCCTGACGTGGATAGGTGACCGTCGTCAACATTCCGCTGTTGGTGATTTGGTTCGGAGTGCTAGGCACCGTCCTATGCAGCTTGCAGGGCATCATCCAACACGGCGAAACCTTCGATCCGAGCTTTAACTATTGGCATGTGACACGCCCGCTGGTCGACACCATAGTAGGCTTGATGTCGTTCCTGCTACTCGCGGTCCTTGTCGCATTAGGTGTGTCGACGCCGCCGTCGATGACGAAATCCCAGCCATTGCTAGTTTGACCCTGTACCACGTCGCTGCGTTTATCGTCGGCTACTGCGAGAATGCCTTCCGGTATTTGCTGAGCAATGTAACGGTTCTGGCCCTACGTCCCGATACAGTCCATGATCGAAACAGCAGAAAGTAGGAGCCTCAGTGAACGAAAGGCAGATGTGCGAATTTTTGTTTGGCCGTACAAGATGTTTGTCTAACTATTCAATAACTCCAGTTATCAAGTCACGTTCTTAGCAAGAATTTGCGACCCGACGCCATTTTGCAGATATCAAGTAATGGTGGACGAGGGCCGGACGCATGACGCCGATCGACCGATCTTCGACCACAAGCCCGCAGCGTCCGAATACCGCGATACACATTGCCCGATAAGCCTCGTTTGGCAGCACGCCATATCGGCTGGTGTCGACGTCGAACACCTTCGCGATCTCGTTGAACTCGTTCACGATGGGGATGCAGCTTCCCGACGATCCAAGTCTAAGACGTATACAGAGAGCCGCTTAATTGGACTACCTGCCTTCATCAAGGCTGCCCGTAGCTATGCGAAGGGAGATCCAATGCTGTACGAAGGCATCGCCGAGTATCTGGATGCGAATTACGGGCCGAGATCTCCACGGCTTCCAATTCAAAACGAATTGGTAACCAAGCGGCGGCTCCCTCGTTAAAATGAAATCTAGACTTGGGACAGTTTCTCCATTACCCCGCTGATTAGAATCAAACGGTGTTAATCAGCCCAATTGTGAATTTTCAATAAATTCAGTCAAGCAACTCTTGAAGCGCACCTTGCCTCGTCGTACCATTCGGCCGCCAGCACACTGTGCCGACGGCTCGCGGTTGCAAGACCGCCTTTTCACAAAGCAGGACAAATCCTCTCCAGCACTTCGCGAATACTTCAACTTGTGGACTTGATGGCTTGAGGCGAAGGCCGCGATCTTTAATGCGGCGTCCGTATCGAGAGCCCTTTTTTCGTTCACTGGCACCGGCAGGTGCCTTACACCCCTTCGATTGTTTTTTTGGCAAGTCGGGCTGAATGCTCGGGACTGAAACCGACACCGATGTGCGAAACGCGCAGGTTGTCGACGTAAGCCAAAAAACTCCGTCGTTCCGTTGCCAAAGAAGTGGCGCGGTTACTCCAAAACTAGCCAAGAGGGTCTTTAGCCGGGCATCGGCGTTTGCCATGCCACAGAGCTTACTTTGTAAAAAAACACTCTTTGGAAACAAGCGATGTCAGTTAAAACAGGAATTCAATGGTGCGACAGCACGATCAATCCCATCATGGGATGTGCTGGTTGCGAACTCTATCCTTCACCGGAGCAGCTGCTCACAAGGATTGATCAAGATCTGGTAAGTGCAGGTACACGCGGCTGGCAGGAGGGAACCGCCTTAGAGCACATGACGGGGGTCATTGCCGCTGCTTGGCAAAAGCTTCTCGAGTCCGGCGTGGAACGAGGCGTAGGTCATCGAAACGAGCTTACCACGACCAACGTCCACCACCTGCGTCATGATTTTGGGGCATCTGTTGCACAACAGTTTGGCGACAAAGCCGGAAAACTCGCAGTCGCAGCAATCGAGCGACAGCTTTCATGTTACGCCGCACAACTTCATGCTAATCGTGGGTTCAACATAACCAAGCCGATGCGAAAGCCCAACAAAGGATACGCTCCCACGTTTGGACAGCTTACTCAATTCCCCGGCCGCTTGGCCGCCGCATCGAGACTGAAAGATTTGTGCGGTACCGATCGTTTGGACAAGCCATGGCTAGATGGGTTGCCACGAATGATATTTGTGTCGGACATGGGCGACGCATTTTCAAGCAAGCAGGATTTCGATTACTTGAGCGACGAAGTGATGGCGTTCCAAACAGCAGAGGGACAGAGACACCTGTGGCTCTGGCTTACAAAACGGCCGCATATTTTGGGGCAGTTCGCAAGATTGTTGGGAGGTTTTTCTCCTAACGTCTGCGCCATGACTACCGTCACATCGGGCAAGCACTTGAATCGAATCGACAAGCTTCGAAACGTTGAGGCGCCGGTACGAGGACTGTCACTGGAGCCGCTCTGGGAGCCGGTGGCCGACCGCATCGATTTAACCGGCATCGATTGGGTGATTGTCGGTGGCGAGAGCGGAGCCAAGGCGAATGTAAAGCCGTTCCCGCTGGAATGGGCGATTGAGTTGCGTGACCTGTGCGAAGAAAAGGGCGTCGCCTTCTTCATGAAGCAACTGGGACGCCTTCCGGTTTACCAGGGCGTCGAGCTCAATCTCAAGGACGCACACGGTGGCGATTGGAGCGAGTGGCCTTCGGAGTTTTGCGTTCGCAAAATGCCGAAATACTTTCATGACTATGCCGATGCGTCCAGTGCGAAAACAATGGCGTTGACGGTATAGAAGAACGTCACGGTTGAAAGGCTTGCTGCTCGGTCGTGCCGTTATACGCAAGACCGAGCGGCTAGGTCACCACAACCTAACTATGTTCTCCTCCTGCCAGCCTGCTGATGTGACGGTGGATGGTTGAGCGGGAGAGCGGGACCTTTGCTTCAATTTCGCGGACGGATGATCCCGCTTGGTGCATCTCCGCAATGACATCAATGACGTTGCGAGGTGTGTACGCTTGTAGCTGCTCTTCGGTGGGGTTGGGAGCCTCGGCAAACACCGACTGGAGATAATCCTCGACTTGTTGAATCGCGCGGTAGACCTTACCAAATGGTCGATTGGTGTAAACGTCGCTTAACTTGTCTTTTGCAACCGGACTGCCGTGGAGCAAGAACACACCAGACACTTCGCCATCGGAAGCACGACGGATCAAGTCACCTGCGGTCTTCCGTAGACATTTGAACGGCAACGCACTAACCCGCTCGCCGTTGAATGCGGCTCGCTCCTGCAACCGTTTGAAACTGTTGGGGATTTGCCGGGAAGGGTTACCGGCCTTGCTGCGGTTATCCAGCGGTTTGCCGTTGCCATTTAGAATCAACGGTTGATCTAGAGCGGGATTGGGTTGGTTGAGGCGGCGAACCATTGCCCATCGCAACATATCGGCAGTTTGCTTGAAGAGCAGGTACTTACCCACGATCGTGGTCTTGTTTCGGACCAAGGACACGAACGAATGCTCGGTGGTCGTGGGGAACTGGAAAAGCTCCTGCTCATCCGGCGGCAGGCCCTGATTCAGGTAGCATTCGCCGATGGTCAATGTCGAGATTTCCTTCGTTCCGAACCCACAGTTGAGCGCGAGCATGAGATACAGCCGATCCATCGGCGTGGCGTGCCGGTTGAGGATACGAAGTTCTTCAAGTTGAAAAAGGGGAACCTGGCGGATGCTTGCCTTGATCTCGGAGGTGCTAACGTCAACTCGCTTTTCAAGGTCCTCGAAACCCTCGGGTTTCCTCCACAAAAATTCGCTTGATCGGTGCAACCATTTGAAGAACCGTTCTAGCTCACCGAGGTAGTGGCGAACGGAATCGGTCGACATCGGCTTGCCCGCGGTCGCCTTCGCGCGGGATGCGGGCCGTTGACGCCAATACCGGTACATGACCTCGATGTGATCGAAGTCAACATTCTTCAGCGGCACATCATCGTGTCGCTCTTTGAGAGTCTTGATTTGACCAAGCTTCGTGTGACCGTACTCAGATACGCCTTTTAGCTCGGGCCGATAGTATTCTTTC
>JBGSJT010000154.1:0-4407 GCA_041741715.1 Pirellulaceae bacterium
GAGGCCGAGAAGAGCCACAAGTTGCTGGACATCAACGGTCGACGAATTGGTAAATTTGAAGAGCTGTTCACCTCCTCCCTCCAATATTGAGGACAAACCTATTTAACCTGATCTGACCGATATTACCCTGGTCGTCGATCGCAGTGGTTCGATGCAAGATATTCGCTCGGATGCCGAAGGCGGGGTTAACGCGTTCATCGAAACCCAGGCAAAAGAACCTGGAGACGCGTTGCTAACCCTTGTGCAATTCGACACGGAGTACGAGTTTCTTCACATCGGAGTTCCGATCAACGAAGTGCCCAAGTACAGCCTTGTCCCTCGGGGTGCTACGGCCCTACTGGACGCTGTCGGTCGGGCCATTAACGAAACTGGTGAAAGAATAGCCAAGCTGGCCGAGGCCGATCGTCCGGGCTTGGTTGTTTTCGTGGTTATGACGGACGGACTTGAAAACTCAAGCAAAGAGTTCTCAAAATCCCGCATCAAGGAAATGATCGAGCACCAGCAGGAAAAGTATGGCTGGCAGTTTACTTTCCTCGGGGCCGATCAGGACGCCTTCGCCGAAGCCAACGCCATGGGAATCGACGCTACCGGCGCAGCTAACTTCGCAAAGCATAAAGTGGCCGCCGCCTACGGTGCCACCGCGGCTAAGGTCGGTCGAATGCGCAAACAGCGCCGGGAAGGCGAAACTGTAGTAAACGCATTTACGCTCGAGGAGCGCCAGGATATGAGCTAACAGTCGTCTCGTGGACTAAATTCGTGGCTACAGCAAACGGGCTTTTTTGCCCTCCGCATTTATCGCTACCGGTGTGCTAATGACGAATTTACCGCCGACGAACTCAAGTTACTGGGTTGTTCCTAAAAAGTTGCTTGCCGGTGCCTATCCGGGTGCTGCCGAAGCGGATGCTCACCGACAGAAGATCGAGCAACTGCTCGAGGGCGGCGTTCAAGTTTTCCTTAGCCTGATGGAAGCCGACGAGACCAATCACGAAGGCAAGCAATTCACTCCATACGAAGCGGAAGTGCTTGCCCAGAATCCTGAGGCCAAATGCGTTCGCTTCCCGATCGTTGACTGCGACATCCCTACGCAATCGGAGATGAGCGAAATTCTGGACGCCATCGATAGCTACCACGAGAATGGTGAGGCTGTGTATGTTCACTGTTGGGGTGGTGTTGGGCGAACCGGCACCGTCGTTGCTTGCTGGTTATTGCGGAAGGGACTTGCCACCACCGAAAACGTCTTCGAAGTATTGCAGCAGCTTCGCCAGCACGACCGAGAACGCGGTTTCCGCAGGTCGCCGGAGACTGAAATTCAGTGGCAATTTGTACGGGAGTGGAACAAGTACGCGTCATAGTAGTGATCGGCGGGTCACGCTTCTCGGAGTCCTTGAACGTCGCCTGGCGGTGGTATGGGTAAATCACTTTCGAAGCCGGAGAGCGGAAGAAATCGCGGATCCGGTTCTTCGTACCAGTCTGCGTAAGCAATCGGGAACATTCCACGCTCGGCATAGCCAAGCATCTTCACATACCAACCCGCATAGTTCCAATCGTCGCCTTGTGCAGCTCTCATGATCTCGGGAAATCGGCGAATAAACTTCTCCGCAAGTTCCTTCACATCATCATGCTTCGCATCCGCCCAGCCAAAGTACTCGTTGTCCTGACCACTCGTATAGCGGGCGACTAGCCCGTCTTCGTCAGCGAGCTTTGCCCCATGGGACTCAAGTACATTGGATCTAAGTGTGATTGCGCACCGCCAGTGGCAGCCCGACGCGGACATTCCAGGGGCAATACGCAACAACTGGTAACCCTGCTTGTGAAGCTCGTGAACAATCCGCAGAACTCTCAGTGCCCGTCGCTGTTGTGCTTCCATTCGAATATTCGACTATCGCTGGTTTATTGTCTTGTCGGCAAGGTTGGAAAAAGCGTTCTTTGGCCGGTCATAATCACCGGTCTCTTTTGTGCCGATGTAACTAAGGAGAATATCGTTGAGCTCAAAACCAACGGAGTGTGGAGAATGACCGTGATCTGCCAATAGGTATTCAGCCGTGCCGATCAATTCGTTCATCGAACCGGTTACTCCGCGATTTAGGGCTTTGGCAAATTGAACCGTGGCTGTGCTTGGCGTGACAAATCGCTCATAGACGAACGGTTGTCCATCGTCAGCTAGGAATTCACGAATCGAATCGCAGGCACGCTGAATAAAGATACTGTCGTTGGTAATTCCCTTTCCAAACATCACGCAAGAATATAGCGTCACAGTGTTACTGAGGATGATGTATTGCGCTCGATTCACCGTAAACAAATGACACGACCAATCTGCGTACGGATTCGAGTCCAGGGGTAGGCTGTTCAGTTTGCCAGCCTTGATTTTTGTGCTTAGTTTTTGCGACAGCCTGAGAATCATTTCCGGGAATCCGAGCTAAATATTGTCATCGCCGATTAACCACTCTCTTGCCCGTTCAACCAACAGCAGTTCCGCTGCGCACTTCCTGATATCAGAAAGACGCTCTATTTCAATATCTTCTGCGTCAAACTCTTGATCATCTTCGTAGTCCGCGGCGTCAAATGCTGGGCGCTCGCGGGCGTTTTGAAGACACTGCTTCAGCTGCCAGGGCTCAAAGACGATTTGATCTCAGCCACAAAAGCCGGAATCTCCGACCGGAATTCCGCGTCAGATTCGGCCGCTTCAAGGAAGTTGATGAACTTCTCATCAATCAAGTAGGCGAGCGCCTGCTGAGTCCCAAATTCCTGCTCGATGCCGCGAGCTGCTTCGCACTGCTCGATCCAAATGCGATGAAGGGTCATGCAATAACCGCTGTAAGTGAAGAATGAGAAATTCAGGGTACAACCGCTAGATCGAAATCCGCTCGACGATATTGCGAGTGACTTTCCGCTGCCGCCTATCGTACAGGCGAGTGGTCCGTGGGTCAGCATGGCCGGCGAGATTCTGTACGTCCTCAAGAGGGACTCCCTGGGACAGGAGATCAGTTATTGTGGTGACACGAAATGAATGGGGTGAGAGGCGACTTGGCAAGCCAGCGGCGAGGAGTCGGCGTTTAACCATACGGCCAATGTCGTCGGCAGTCATCCAGTTCTCTGTGAGCTGTTTAGTTCGTCGAACGGTTGTTCGAAACAATGGACTGGCTTTGTCGCATGCAGTGAGTTGTGCCGCAGTTTGGTAAGCTCGAATCGTTTGGCTGAGATCGTGGCGTACTGGGATCTCCCGCGACTTGCCGCCTTTCTCGTGGAAGCGGAAGCAGTTTTGATCGCCGAGATCGTAGAAGTCGCAACAACGTAGGCCTGCAACGGCACCGGCTCGGGCTGCTGTGTAGATCAGGATGCTGATGATGGCTCGATCACGTAGACCAACAACGTTGGTAACATCGATACTGCGCAACAGTAGGCGGGCCTGTTCGATTGAGATCTCCGGTGTCTTGCCCTCGACTACGTGAAGTCGCTCGCCACGAACCGAAGCGGCAGGATTGAGAACCACCACATGCCTGGTGACCAGTGCATCGAAGAAGTGTCGCAGCGCGGCCAAGTGCAATTTCTTGGTTGACGTCGCGTACGCAAGACCGTCCAGGTAAGTGCCTACGTCCATCGGTGTGATTGTCGGCAGGTCTCTATTTTGGCGATCGCAGTGACGCAGGAATTGCCGAATCGCTCGCTCATACGCAGCCCGCGTGTGCCGATTGCGAATCTTGCCATAGATGAATTCCTCCCAAGCAAACTTCGCCGCTGGGCCAGCTTCCTGAATGAGACTGGGTGTCCCGTCATCTCCATTAGCAGTTACCGATACGCGATCACTCTGATGTGGAACCGGCACCGATTCGGTCGGCTTTTGTTGCTCGGCGTGCCAAGCTGCAGCATGCCACTCAATTCGTTTCAATGTCCCTCCACGCAATTGCTTGCACACACTATCGATTGCTTCACTCACGCGGCAACTCAAGAATGCCGACTGTGGTTTTTTGCGATCCCGAACCTTTACGCTGAATAACATCCTTTGTCCAGCAGTAAGTTGCTTTAGAACCGAGTGCGTTCAACCGCCGACTACAATCGGCCCAAACGCAGTTGGTCAAGCCAGAGCTTTGCTCGGTAGTTGATGCAAGCATTTGCTACAGCGACGAGACGCTTGATGGCTCGCCCAGCGGATTGAAATGCCAAGCAAGAAATCGCTTGACAAAGCAGCTGAAGCCTGAGTCTCCAAGCGAAAGGCGTCTCAGACTGTAGTCGCTCATTATAGTTGCAGCGTTGAGGGATCAGGGTAGTCAGTGTTCGTGGAGAGCTGACCCTCGATCGCAGACATGACTGCCAAGACAATGTCCTCTCGCCAATGGTGAGCCACTATCTGCACGGGAACTGGCAAACCGGCACTACCTACTTCCGAGCGAGCGGCGGCTTGCTCGGCTT
>JBGSJT010000155.1:0-3127 GCA_041741715.1 Pirellulaceae bacterium
TAACTATAGTCGCATCCTGCTTTTACGTAATGAGTGATAACTATCTTCTCATGCGTGACTGCAAAGTATCCGACGAGCAGATATCCGCATGGTCCGAACTGGATTGGCAGCCTCTGGGCCTTGTCTTTCAGAACGAGGGTCTCACCGATCGATCTATTCCAGCGCTTAGGAAACTTGCCTTCAAAGAAGAGCTCGCCATCATGGGATCGAAAATCACCACAGCAGGATTGTGCGAACTGGGTTCAACTGAAATGCGGCTTGTCGTTTCGTCTACCGATTACACGTCTGAAGAGATACGCAATCTGAAAAGAGCTTATCCCAAGTTAGTACTTCAGTTCCCGTTTTTCCCACGCGAATAGCAGTACACTGGGGGAGGCCTTACTGAACGACCAATCTCGTTGTTAACGCCGCAACGCCAAATTGGTGTGTTCGAATACCGACATGTAACGACGCCACCTTGCTATCTGCTCTGAAAGAACTTAGTCGCCAAACTTGGCAGACTCTTGCGAGGGGGGGGTGTTTGCGGAATTGGCAACATGCATTTGAATTGACAATGTGAAACCAATGTCCTCTTCCATGTTCCAGCGGGTTCGCGGAGTATCTGGAGTGAAGTGGGCGTATGTTGGCCAGCAATTGGACGTTTTCGCTCCCCTAAACAACGAATCAAGGTAAACTCATGACGACCAATCCAACTCAGCACTTTTACGACCGGATCAGTCATGCGTATGACCTGATTGCAGACGGAGGGGAACACCAAGCCCGACAGCGGGGGCTAGAGTTGCTGGCTGTGTAGCCCTGTGAGACTGTGCTGGAAATTGGATTTGGGACTGGGCATACATTGTTGGCTTTGGCTAAAGCGGTGGGGCCAAGCGGCACAGTGACCGGTATTGACATTTCATCCGGCATGCGCGACGTAACCAACAAGCGACTGCAAGAGGCTGGATATTTGGAACGCGTACGATTGCTCCTCCAAGAAGTGCCGCCTCTCCCCCTAGACGAACAGTGCGTCGATGCAGTAACCATGAGCTTTACATTGGAATTGTTTCCATTGGACACCATTCCTGTCGTGCTAGCAGAATGCTGGCGAGTCTTGAAACCAGGTGGACGAATGGGAGTTGTTGGGATGGCATCCGTTCAGGAGGCCGAGCGTGCAAGTGTGCTTGAAAGAACGTACGTTTGGATGCACACCCATTTTCCGCATATTGTTGATTGCCAACCTATCCCGCTGGAGCACTTGGTACATTCGGCTGGCTTCTCACTTACCCAACAAGAACGGCTGAGCATCTTTAGCATGCCAGTGGCGGTAGTCGTGGCTACCAAGTAGGGTCACCATGCTGCCCCAGTCGTCGCACCCGCTCGTCGCATCGCTCCTAGCGTTTCGGCTAATTCACTACATTTTCCCGCTAATGTTGGCTGTCGTGGGTATCTCAGTTTCGGCGATCAGCCAGAATCGCCACAAAGCCATCGCGGCAGCCAGTCAAGCCGTGCGCTGGACAAGTATCGTGGGGCCGCGCGTCATCACCGGTGCAGTCTTTATTGCTGGTCTACTTCTTCTCGTATCCGGTTCATTACCTGCCGCCGAAGGTCACGGAGTCATGGAATACTTATTTACCGAGTTGCTTCTCTGGGGCCATGAACAGGGCTACGCTTGGTTTAACCTCGGCATGGCACCGCTCTCAGGAGTCGACTCGCATCGGCTGGGACCACTTTGGAACCGCGTCTCCAGCCTGATCTTCCGCCACGGCGAACGCTTCTATAACTTTCAGGGACTACCATTCGGCCATGTGGCTAGCGTCAACCATTCTTTTCCAAGAATCCTCCTTGGCGGAATCCGCCATCTTCGTATCAGTGCGCACTCGATAGGGTGGTTGATCTGCGACCCTTACAATCACAGAACAGATGAGCGACCATCGTTCTTGAAACATCCGTTTGCAAAGTTTTTAGTGTAACAATGGCTCATTCGATTTCGCAACGAATGACATCGATCAACGGCAGCACGAACTGCGATGACTGCGATGACTGAGTTGTCACTGGTCGTAACGGTAGCTCGGGGGTTGAAGAAACGCTCGTCCTGATCGTAAATGCAGTAGTCGAGCCTTGTGTTCCACAAGGCATACAAGGACAAACCATGGACTTACTACCTGCGGGCACATCAGTAGGCGAAGCGTATCTATGAAGCGAGACCCTCTACAGATATTTTGCTATACAGGACAAAACGACAATGACAATTCGAATTAGTGAAGAAGATGGCGGCCAGCTACTTAATGTGCATGTCAGCGGCAAACTGACGAGTTCTGATTACGATCATTTCGTTCAAGAATTCGATCGGCTTGTCAAACTTCATGGCAAGTTGCGAGTGTTTTTTGAAATGGCAGACTTCCATGGATGGGATGCGGGTGCGTTGTGGGCGGATACCAAATTCGCCATCAAGCACTTTTCCGACATCGAACGTATCGCTATGGTCGGCGAAACAAAATGGGAGCATGGAATGGCTACGTTCTGCAAGCCATTTACAAAGGCGAAGATCCAGTATTTCGATCACGACAAATCCACTGAGGCTCATGCCTGGTTGGAACAAGCGTGATGGAACTGCAACGTCTCGGAGATCAGCTTGGGGCATTCTATACGCCACTGGCCCTGGTCGTCGCGAGCTTGGCTTGGTATTTCAGCGGGGAAGCAATTCGCTTTTTGGCGGTTTTGGTCATCGCCACTCCATGCCCGTTGTTGCTGGCGATTCCGATTGCGATCATCGGATCGATATCGCTGTG
Organism: Pirellulaceae bacterium; assembly: GCA_041741715.1. GTDB lineage: Bacteria > Planctomycetota > Planctomycetia > Pirellulales > Pirellulaceae > Aureliella. The sequence goes on from JBGSJT010000155.1 coordinate 2,769, forward strand.
CGCACGTCGAGCGATCATCGTAAAAATCCTGTCGCGCTGGAGCAGGTAACTCAGTGCAAGACTGCGATTTTCGATAAGACCGGAACACTGACTTACGGCCAGCCAAAACTTACTAAGCATCGAGCGGGAAATAGCTGTCCGATTCGCGTTATCCGTAGCGAAAGTCATTTCCTGCACGATGCGACGCCTATTGAAAAAGTTAAAATGAGAAGTGAAAAATGCAAATTGATTCGAAATGGGGGCTGTTTGGGATGTTACTTGGGCGTTGGCGGTTTGGGATTTTCTTGGTTGGCTTTCGAGGTGACGACTGACTTCCCGACGATGTTGCACAATTGAATTGCTTCGTCTAGTAAATTCGG
>JBGSJT010000156.1:0-6207 GCA_041741715.1 Pirellulaceae bacterium
CGGACACTTCTCGCTGATCGCCAGTACTAGCCAACTCGCCCCTTGGGGAGAGTCGCGAGTAACGCGAGCGGAGAGGGGGGATTGCCCTCCCCGTCGCTGGGGCTCCGACCCTCCCTTCCGAAAGTCGCGTCTGAAAGACGCAACTTTCGGTGGGAGGGTGACGTACGTCTGGCCTCATTGGCGATCAGCGAGAGCCGCCCAAGTATTAGACGTTCCGTCTGCCCACGGGATTATGGTAGCATAGTTTGAGCGCGTGCTGGCTTGTTAAGTGCGAATTCTGTGAGCGAATGTGGAATACATCGCAAAGCAAAAGGGGACCGATGAAACTTCAACTTACAATGCTGCTGATTACTGCATGGCTCCCTGGAACCCTAGTTGCACAAGAAGCTGTCGAATCGATTGCCGACGTGAGCAGTGAGATTCTTTTGCCGATTCACTTGGAGGCGGCGCGTGAATTCACGATTTATACCGATGCCAGCCAGCAGCAAGCCTTGAAGCTTGACGAGCAACCGGTGTTTGTGTGGTCCAACCCACGTCGCTCGGGGGGACAAGCTGGACATATGTTTTTGTGGAAAGATGGAGAGCGTCCACTGGCGGTCGGGACGTTGTTCAGCTTTGGTTGGCAAGGCGTACCCACCAACCGCCGCGTAGTACATGAATGGCATTCGCTCTGTGAATCAAAGTTGCTGGTCTTGCGCGGGGGGCAACAATCGAACTGGCAACCCAAGGGAGGAATCGAATTCAAGCCCGTTCCCAACTCGCCTCCCGCGAATAAATCTCCGACGCGGCAGAAACTCGAATTGCGCAAAATCGCTCAGCAATTTGATATTCATTCGATCGATCCAGAAGGTGCTCGCTGGCCGCTGCGCGTATTGGCCACGCCGCTAGCGATGTACCAGACCGCGACCGGACTCGGAGCTTTGGTCGCCTGGGTCGGAGATGCCGGGAGCGATCCTGAGTTGATGATGTTGTTAGAACCGAGGCTTGACTCCGCAGAACTGCATTGGCACTACGCGCCGATTCGCATGAGTGATCACGAGCTATTTGTTACTAAGGACCAACAATCAATCTGGGAAAGTGTCCGCACCCCCGACGACACGGGTTTCCACGATGCGCAAGACCTTTACTTTCGCTATCCCGATAAATTTGTTCCGCTGGAGTTGTCACCTCAAAAATAGCGCTGGCAGTAGTTCGACCTGCTTTTAGTGGATCGCTCCTGCCGGGTGCGACTGTTTTTGGTGGGTCGCTCCTGTCGGGTGCGATTACCAGTGGGATGGAACGTCTACCACGATGGGAGTTATGAGAATAATGGGAGTCACGAGACTTCAAAAACCCTAATTTGCGTCTTCATTTTTTTGTCGAGTTGACTGGCTGATCGTGGCATAACCTAACGTTCTCCGGCTACTCGCTTGACAGGCACAGACGCATCGTCTATAACTAAATGGAAGGTTAAACCGATCAGCCGTTTTCACGCACAGCAGTTTTCACTGAGGTAGTCTACGATGACCGAAATCGTATCCCAACGAATCGTGAGGGCCAAATCGCTGATCGCGGAGCGAGCAGCGATTCTCTACTGTCTATTGGTCATTGCACTTTCGATTTTTCTCGGAACACTCAGCAATCCGCTCCATGCGGATTCACGTGGTGAGGAATTGGCACAATGGCTCAACGAGCGCGGAGCTGAATTCTGGGGTGACACGCCTGAATTGTGCGATGACCTAACGTTCGCACGCCGCATCTACCTCGACTTGTTGGGCCGCGTCCCGAGTGTGTCTGAGATACGCGATTTCGAAGCGCTCCCCAATGCGCGGCGACGTATCCTTGTCGATTCCATTGTCTTCGCCGAGGGAGAACGAGCCACACTGTACTCGCGATTATCTTCCAGGCAACTTGCGCGGCAATGGCGACAAGTGCTCTTACCCTCCACGACCAATACGGTCGGTGCCCCGAAAGAGAGCATGGAACGTTGGTTAGCTGAGGAATTTGAAAAGCGGGAAACCTATGACCGGGTGATGGAAAAACTGGTGAGCTTCGATTCCACATCAGCCGCACCACAGTATTTTCAAGCGGTGGGGTCGCTACCGGAAAACTACGCAGGGCATATTTCACGAGCACTATTGGGAGTGCGGATCGAATGTGCTCAGTGTCACGATCATCCATTCACTGATTGGAAGCAAACTGACTTCTGGGGCTTGGCTGCGTTTTATGGCGACTTGGGAGCAACTGTTCCTCAAACAAGACAAGGCGTGAACATCAATCCCCCAGGTAAGATCAGCTTCGAGGGAAAAGAGTACTCAGCCAAACTGCTAGGGAGCGCTGTCCCCTTCAGTTCAACTCGACAGCCTCGGTCTGAACTTGGCCAGTGGTTGACCTCGCGCGACAACCCGCAATTTGCGGCCACCGCCGTCAATCGCTTCTGGCAACAGCTCATCGGTCGCGGCATGGTCTCGGATGTCGAGAATTTGGATCAAGCCAGCCCGCCGGAACGTGAGTTCTTGGACGAGTTCGCGCAGCGGTTTGCTGATTGCGATTTTCAAACCGATCAATTGCTTGCGGCGATCTGCAAGTCGAATTGGTATGCGGCGGTCAGTAGTAGCACAGAGCCACTGGAACAAGAATTTCATCGTCCCTTAAAATCAATCAGTCCCGAACAGATTTTTGATTCACTTGAGCAAGCATTGCAATTGCCGATCGGACGTCTGGACTCTACCTCTCCACGTTATTCGGGAGAGGGGACACAGTTGATGAATCGCCTGAGTGAAGCGACTGGAGCTGCTCCGGAAGATTATGTCTCAGGAATTCCGCAAGCGTTGTTGTTGATGAATGGATCGTTGACCACCGATGCCATCGACTTGGAGAAGAGTCGCCTGCTGCGCGCAGTGATAGACTCACCGTTTTTCGATCAACCTGATCAGCTCGAGACACTCTACCTGGCAGTATTAACCCGACGCCCCACACCGACTGAAGCAGTGGCACTAACAACCTACTGCGACTCGCGCCCCGTGGGGGAACAACGGCAGGCGCTGGGTGAAGTTCTGTGGGCCCTTCTTAATAGTCCGGAGTTTGTGCTATGTCGCTAAATTTCGATCGTCGACAATTCGCGCGTCTTGGATTCTCTGCCAGTGTGGCGGGTGTGTCGGGCTGGCTTCCACGACTGGCTTGGGCCGCACAAGGGAAACAACCGCCAAAGGCATGCATCCTGCTTTGGATGTCCGGTGGACCAAGCCAACTAGAGACACTCGACCCCAAACCCAACCACGCCAACGGCGGTGCAACGAAAGCGATCGAGACGACAGTCCCCGGGATTCATCTGAGCGAAAATCTTCCCGGTGTCGCGAAACAAATGAAAGACATCGCGCTCATTCGATCGATGAAAACGCGTGAGGGGGATCATGGTCGCGCAACGCAATTGATGTTGACCGGTTATCGCCCCATGGGTGGAGTGATTGAATATCCGGTGCTCGGTTCGTTGGTGGCCAGTAGTCTTCAGTCCGAAGCAAAACAGTTGCCGGGCTTTGTGTCAGTGGCACCGTTTCGCGCAGCCAATCTTGGTTCAGGATTTTTAGGGCCCAAGTTTGCACCGCTGATCGTCTCTGGTGCCAGTAACGATCCCAACACACGCGCCAACTTGACAGTGGAGAATCTGGACGCTGTGGGTGTTACGCCCGATAGCTTGGCCGATCGGCAACGATTGCTTGATGTGGTGCGCGGTGGCCTATCGATTAACTCCGTATCCACTGCCAAACACGCGGCTGTGTACGATTCGGCCCTGCGCATGATCGAGACGCGTGGCGAGGGAGCTTTTGAGCTAGATGAAGAGCCGACCGAATTGCGCGATGCGTACGGACGCAATCGATTTGGACAGGGTTGCTTGTTGGCGCGACGTCTGGTTGAACGCGGAGTGTCGTGTGTAGAAGTGACGTTGGATGCTGCGACCAACGCCACTTGGGATTCGCACGTGGACAATGCTTCTACTGTGGCTAGCATGTGTCAGATACTCGACCCGGCTTGGTCGACTCTGATCACCGACTTACGCACTCGACAACTTCTGGACTCGACGCTCGTGGTGTGGATGGGAGAATTCGGGCGCACTCCCAAAATAAACTCCAGCCGAGGTCGCGATCACTTTCCAGATGCGTGGAGCGTAGCGCTGGCTGGCGGCGGTACCGTCACGGGTGGAGTGGTTGGCGCGACAACCAAGGATGGCATGGAAGTCCTAGATCGCCCTGTGTCGGCGGCTGATCTCTTCGCCACCGTGCTGAGCCTCTTGGGCATCGACCCCTCCGCCAGCAATCAGTTGGGAGACCGCCCCATTCCCATGGTAGATGGTGGTACACCCATCCAGGAGTTGTTGCCATGAGTCGGCAATTCGCCACAGCGTTTTTCATCGCCAGCGCGGCCGTAACCACTACTGCGCTTTATTCGTCGCGCGTGGCCCTCGGGGATGATTCAGTTGACTTGGCCAGTCAGGGCCAGCACGATGTGCTACTCCTCATGCCAGCAGGTCCGTTGCATGTGAGACTGAAAATCGTTGACAGTGGCAAGCCGCTGGAGCAACTGCGCACGGAGTACATGCAACGTTTGGTAGCGCAGTTGGACGTCGATCAAGATGGACTGCTGGGGCGCGACGAAACAACCAAACATCCGCTGTTCGTCAGCGGCAGACGTTTCACTGGCAACGCCTTCCTCGATTCGCTGCGCGATAAGAAGGCCTATAGCCAATCAGAAATTCGCATGGCCGTCGATCGCGCGGCAGGACAATTGATTACCTTTCGACAGAATGACGCCCTCGTCGATCAAGACCTGAGTGTGTTTCGCGTGCTGGACGCCGATCAGTCGGGACTGGTAGAACGGGGCGAGATGCGAACGGCTGTGGCCAGAATCGCCGCACGCGATGTCGACTTTGATCAGACAATCACCTTTGATGAATTTCTTGATCAGCCTATTCAACCTGTCGAAGCCTTCGCTGTTCCTACCTCCGCTACTGAACCACCAGCGAGTATTCTGTCGGAACTGATGCGCAACGCGGTCGAGCCGATTATGGCGCCACGCTTGATCCGCTTGTATGACAAAGATAAAGACGCCCATCTTTCGGCTAGCGAACTGAATTGGTCTAGGGAGCGATGTGTTGAGTTGGACACATCGGGAGATGGACTACTGAGTGTGCAGGAATTGTCTCAGCTTCGCTTTGGTCAACCCGACATGGAGTTGTTGATTGATTTTTCGCTTCGATCGGGAGGGAGCATGACGTTGGTCGCGGCCCGTGAACAATTGGCCGTGGACCAACAACGCGACGACGTGCTGGGGATCAAGCTAGGCGAACTGTCCTTGCGCATTGGTTATCGCAATCGTGATCCCATGACCGAAGCGGAACAGAACGCGCGCAACGCCTTCAATGCCATCGATGCTGACGCCAATGGTTACTTGGATCGCGAAGAAATAGTTGATCGCGCTCGGTTTGAACGTTATCTGTTTGACGCGATGGACGGTGACGGTGATGATCGTGTCTTCGCAAGTGAAATGCTCGATTACGTGCAGGCTTATACCGAACCGGCCTCCACCTCATGTCAAATGACTTTGTTTGACATGGGGAGTGGCTACTTTCAGATGCTAGATGTCAATTCAGACGGAAGGATATCGATTCGCGAGCTGCGAACGACCGAAGAAGTTTTGCTGGCCTCGAGAAATGATGAAGGCAAGATCAACCCCTCGCGGACTAAGAAATCATATCGTGTTGAGATCGAACGCGGAGGAGTCAGTCTGTTTGGGCGGGTCGATCGCCCCGAGGCTGAGACCCCTGCGGCACTGCTCAAGCCACCCACCGGACCGATCTGGTTTCAACGGATGGATCGCAATTCGGATGGCGATTTGACTTGGGACGAATTCCTGGGGCCGCGGCATGTATTTCATCAACTCGACGCTGACCAAGATGGACTCATCGACGCGCATGAGGCGGAACAGGCACAGTGAATTAGACAGCGTAGCGCTATAACCAATATCAGCTCGACGCGCTAGCGAGTGGGTCGCGGGCTGGTTGGCCCGCAGCCACCGAAAACGTGCAGAGCTGACGCCCCACTCGCTCGTATGTTTAAAAAGCACTCGAATTAAACTTGAGTGTGGTTGTTCGTGAGGAGTGATTAACACTCGCTGTGGCTTTGACCACTTGCGCCAGATTTCTCCCTTCGAGCCTTACTCCACTAATCGTTA
>JBGSJT010000157.1:0-2617 GCA_041741715.1 Pirellulaceae bacterium
AGGACGCCCAAAAGCGGCGTCGAAAGAATTCGTAAGGAGATTCGTTTGGCCATCGCGGGGAGGCTTGGTACAATTCCCGCAACAACCCAGCGCTTCACTTTTCGACCGCCAGGCGCTCTGATTTTCAACCGCTGTTTACAATAGGGGCTGTTCGCCCGCGATCCCGTCATAAAGGCATTCACAAACAAGAACGTCGATTAGCGAGGTCAACAATCGCCGCCCACCGTTAATTCAGCAGTCGAGCAGCGATCAATCCAGCATGGGGTCGTATTCTTCGTGATGTGTTAATTTGACGGATTGAAGTCCGCGGGCGAACCACGGATAGATAGTCGGGATCACGAGTGAAGTGAGCAGCGTAGAGGTAATCAGTCCACCAATAACAACAGTCGCCAAGGGGCGTTGCAGCTCGGCACCGTCGCTGGTCGACATTGCCATAGGCAGAAATCCGAGGCTGGCAACAAGTGCCGTCATTAAGACCGGACGCAAACGAACAAGAGCTGTGTCATGGCTGACTTCATGCAGCGGCATGCCGGACTTGCGCGAATGTTCGGCAGCGCTCACCCAAACTAGTCCGTTGAGCACCGCGACGCCGAAGAGGGCAATAAACCCAACACCTGCAGAGATGCTAAACGGCATCTCCCGAAGATACAAAGCGATGATGCCACCAGAAGCGGCCATTGGGACCGCTAAGAAAATCAGCAGAGCCAAACGCACCGAGCCAAGGCTTGCGTGTAGCAGCAACATGATAATCATCAGCACAATTGGCGTGATAATCGCGAGTCGACGGCTAGCGGATTGCAAGTTTTCGAAGTCACCACCCCAGCGAATTTCGTAGCCGGGGGCAAAATCGATGTTCTTTTCAACGGCTGTCTGAGCCTCGGTCACAAACGATGCCACGTCTCGGCCACGAACATTGGCAGAGACAAATGTTCGGCGACGATTTCCTTCGTGCTCGATCGTCGGTGGCGTTTCTTCGAGTTGAATGTCGGCAAGTTCCTTGAGGGGAACCGCCTTGCCGTTGGAATCGGCTACGGGCACCTGCTCAAGGAGATTTAGATTTTCACGCCATTGTTCAGGAATGCGAACCACAATCGGGTAACGTGCTCGCCCCTCAAAGATCTGACCAACCTGATATCCACCCATCGACGACACGACGTCCAGCACCGTTTGTGCGTCGATACCATACTGTGCGAGAGCCATAGGCTTGGTCTTAATGGTCAAAGTCGATAGATTGGCCTGATAATCGGCTTTTACATCCACGGCACCAGGTATCGATCGCAGCAGCGCTTCAATCTCTTTTCCCTTGGTGCCAAGCTCCTCAATATCGTCGCCATACAGCAGTACGGCGACGTCTGCCTTCACGCCAGCGACAAGTTCGTCGACTCGCATTTCAATTGGCTGAGTGAAACCGAACGCAACGCCAGGCACGTTGGCATTGAGTTCCGCCGACATCTGTTCAATCAGCTCATCGCGAGTTTTCTCAGCCGGCCAATCATGCACTGGTTTCAGCAGCACCCACACGTCGGTCTGGTGCACACCCATGACGTCGTTGGCGATTTCAGGGCGTCCGGTCTTCGAGAATACGGTTTTCACCTCAGGATACTTCTTGAGTAGGTTCTCGATCTGAGTCGACATTTCAATCGAGCCCTCCAGAGTCGCACTCGGCAGTCGCAGAGCTTCCACGAGCAAGTCGCCTTCTTCCAGCCGCGGCATGAACTCTGCGCCGAGGTGACGGGCCATGGGCAAACTCACGGCAAACACAATCAGTGCCAAGGCGACCGTTGCAAACGGATACTTGATCGCCCTTGTGACCAGCGGTTTATAGAAGAACTTGACGATCCGCACCAATAGTACGTCTTCTTCTTTCATTTTCTTCGGAAGGAAAATTGACGCCATCGCAGGCATGAACGACAGCGACAGAATCATCGAGCCTCCCAAGGCAAACAAGACAGTAAGTGCCATTGGCCGGAACAACTTGCCTTCGGTCCCTTCAAGCATCAAAATCGGCAAAAACACAACCGCGATAATCAGCTCGCCAAACATGGTTGGCTTGCGGACCTCCACGGCTGCGTCGCGGATGACGTCTTCATGTTTCATGTCGCCGTTATCGTGCGACAGTTTGCGGATGCAGTTTTCAACCATGATGACGCTGCTGTCGACGATCAACCCAAAGTCGATAGCCCCCAAACTCATCAAGCTGGCAGTCACGCCCGTGAATGCCATCACGTTGGTGGCGAACAGCATTGAAAGAGGAATCGCGAGTGCCACGATGATACCTGCTCGCAGATTTCCGAGCATTAGTAGCAGTACAACGATGACCAACATGCCACCTTCGAACAGATTGGTCAGAACAGTATTGAGCGTTCGTCCGATCAAGGCCGCTCTGTCATAGGTCACTTCAAGTCGGACACCGTCCGGCAAAGTCACTTCAATTTCTTTGAGTCGTTCTTTTGCCGCCGTGACGACTTCGCGAGAGTTCTCGCCAATAAGCATCATCACCAATCCGGTTACCACTTCGCCGCGGCCATCACGCGTCACTGCCCCTTGCCGGGTCATCGGTTCGATGCTGACATTCGCGATATCACGTAGCAGAATTGGGTTACCATCGGGTTCGCGA
>JBGSJT010000158.1:0-2242 GCA_041741715.1 Pirellulaceae bacterium
CGCGAAGACGTCTGGCAGCCTCGGGGCCATGGCCAAGCTGGTCGAGCTGCTTGATGATTTGGCTCCCGAGATTGAGCGAATCATTCAACCCAAACAGCTCGTCGCTTCGCCAGTAAAACGCGGCTTCGCCGAGGTGTGAGCCAATAGTTTTTTTCTTGACGACCCTTCGACCCTTTCAATCCTCAAACTCGCGGTCAAAAGCGGCGTCAGTAGGCAAACCGTTGCCTGCCGAATAGACGCATGCGGAATCGTGAGCATACACTCTCTTGGCGTCAGCCACGCTTGGTCGCTAGGACTAGCATATAACTTCGCTGGGACGCTGGCGGCAGCTTTTCCAGGTTCCGTGAAAACTGATTCGGAACAATCAAGTGAAATGGGGACGAAAAATTCTCGCATTCAGTAGCTCGCTGCTGTTGTGGTAGCTCGCATGTGTCGACGTAAAGTCCAAGGGCGAAAAGGGATGACTGTCCACCCATGGGAACGAAGTGCGCCCCCATCGGCTTGGTCGCATCCAAACAGCACGGGCATTCCAGTACGATTAGAATCAAATTGGGGGAACCACAGGAAATTACGAAAGATCAGTTAAGTTCACCCTACGCTGCTGGAGCGAGTGAAACCCAGAATGCCGAAATCCAGAATGGAGGGTTCGAGGATCGAAAGAAGTGGGATGACAAGCACTGGGATCTCGTAATCGAGTCACGGACTTCGCTGCTATCGCCCAACCTGGACGAAATCTGGCGGTACCGCGATCTTCTGTACTTGTTCACGCGTCGCGATATCGTCGCGTTCTACAAGCAGACGATTCTGGGGCCAATCTGGTTCTTCGTCCAACCGGTGTTCACGACCTTGGTGTACATCTTGGTCTTCGGGCAGATCGCCCAACTGTCCACCGACGGACTACCGCAAGTGCTATTCTACCTGTGCGGCATCACGCTCTGGAACTATTTCGCTGAGTGCTTCAACAAAACCGCCACAGTCTTCAAAGACAACTCGCATCTTTTTGGCAAGGTTTACTTCCCGCGTGTCATCGCGCCTCTTTCCATCGTCCTATCCAACTTGATTCGTTTCGCTATCCAGTTTGCACTCTTCCTGAGTTGTTTTGTCTGGTACTGGGCACATGGCACGATCCAACCCAATGCAACTGCGCTGCTTTTTCCGTTGGTCATGCTTAATATGGCATTAATTGGCCTATCGATGGGCATGATATTTTCCGCGCTGACGACCAAGTATCGGGATATGGTCTTTCTGCTTCACTTCGGCGTCCAGCTACTGATGTACGCGACGCCGGTGATTTATCCTGCCTCGCAGATGCCTCCGCAGATTGCTGACATTCTTCGGTGGAATCCACTTAATCCACTGTTCGAATCAACTCGCTACGGTTTTCTGGGTGCCGGAGAATTTAGCCCGGCTGGAATCGCGTACTCAACACTTTTTGCGATAGTATCCCTCTTCATCGCGCACATCATTTTTAGTCGTGCCGAACGAACGTTCATGGACACGGTCTAGGTTCCGCTTTATTCCAGTGTCAACTGCAATTCGATTTGAAAATGTGGGAAAGCAATATCGTCTTGGCGAGGTCGGTACCGGTACGCTCTCACGCGACCTGGAACGTATCTGGGCGCGCTTCCGAGGCAAGCCGGACCCGCTCGCTAAGCTGGGTTCGATCAATAAGCGCGAGAGCTCTGGCGGCGAGTACGTCTGGGCATTGAAGGATCTATCGTTTGAAGTCGAACAAGGCTGTGTACTGGGAATCGTCGGTCGTAATGGCGCCGGAAAGTCCACACTGCTGAAACTGCTGTCGAGGGTGACGGCGCCGACGCGAGGCGTTATCAAAGCTCGGGGCACCATATCCAGCTTGCTCGAAGTCGGTACAGGATTCCATCCGGAATTGACTGGCCGTGAAAACGTTTTCCTCAATGGAGCCATCCTGGGCATGCGCCGCCAGGAGATCGCGAGGCGCCTGGAAGAGATCGTGCAGTTCTCAGGCTGTTCGAAATATATCGATACGCCGGTCAAGCGATATAGCAGCGGCATGATAGTACGGCTGGGCTTCTCGGTCGCCGCGCATTTGGACTGCCAAGTGCTCGTGATCGACGAAGTGCTCGCGGTTGGAGACGCTGAGTTTCAGCAAAAGTGCTTGGGCAAAATGCAGGATATCGGCGACAGCGGCAAAACCATTCTCTTCGTGTCCCACAATCTTGCCGCAGTGCAAAAACTGTGCAACCGTGCGATACTGATCGAG
>JBGSJT010000159.1:0-23341 GCA_041741715.1 Pirellulaceae bacterium
TAACATCTTTGGGCTTCCTTGCTCGTTTTGGGGTTGTTCAACTAAACCCAATCTGTGGCAAGGAAGCCTTTCATGTAAATATCAGTTCGAAGAAACCAGGCAAAAACCAGGCTTAAGCCCTTAACCTTGCGACATTCGGGATAAACCCGAAGCGGTGAGCGGGGTTTGGTGCTGGAATAGGCAGCTGCTAGGCATATTGATGCTGCGGTAAACCCGAATCGGTGAGCGACAACTCTGGGATGAATCGTTAGTCGCTGCGTAGGAATTGCGAACCGGGACTGGCAAAAGTCCACTGCGAACTGGTCATCACCGTAACCGACAGGAGTGCCCAACTTCAAAGTCTCACTATTCGCGCTGCGTCCGTTCCAAAGCCACCAGCGCCCTGCTCAAGCGACCCTTAATTGAACGAAACAGTTACCATCGAAGCTAATTAGTATTTAGCGTATCACAGATTTCAATTCGTCAACCAACGACTGCACGCGTTTGGGGGAGACGCTGACTTTGGTACCAAGTTGTTGAGCGAAGACAGATACGCGAAGCTCCTCAATCAGCCACCGCAGTTCTTCCAATTTAGCATCCAGGCCGGTGATGTGAGCCGAGTTGCTACTGGAAAATTGTTGATAGCCTTGCCAAGCCGCCACGATCGGTTCGGACAATTTATGATCCTTGGGGACTCCACCACTTTTCAGTTTATCGATGCGTCCGCGCATGGCTTGAAAATAACGCGGAAACTCCGACAGCCACATCCAGGGTGTATCGCTTAAAAATCCGGGCTGGAGCAGCGATTGCACTTGTTGCCGAATACTATCGAACACCTCGCGCCAGGGTTGGGGCGTCTTCTCCAACAGCAATCGCACCTGGTGCACTTGTTCGGCCAGCTTGGGTAGCCAGCCCGCTATCTCTTGCGTGGCGAGCGAAATCTGACCGGACGCGCGAGCATTAAGCGCCTCGAATTCGATGCGTGTGCGTATCCAGGGTTGGCCTTCCACCAGCGCGATCCGAACCAACAACTCTTGCAGGGCCGTACTCAATTCTTGTCCCGGCAGGATATGACCCAGCTTCACGCAACTGCTGCTGAATTCGGGAAGATGGCTAACTTGACTTCGCAATGTGCGATGGTGTTTGATGGCCAACAAGTGTGCGAGCCCGTGACGGCTCAACCGCTCGGCCTCGGCCTCAGTATCGGCCAATCGCATTTCGACCTTTTCGCGCGTGGCGACCAAAGCGGGAAAGGCGGCTACCAACAAACCACCTCGGCGGATAGTCACCTGGGATGGCAAATCCTCGAAGTCGATCGGCGTCACGACCCGATCGGTCCAATCGCTTTCACTACCACTGCTCGAGCCCGCGCTGCTGGATGGGGCACTGCGCGCTTGGCCGCGCTGAGCGTTATTCGCGGCACCCAAGGCGGCGGCTGGCGGCGATAGTGTGGATTGGAGTTGGGCCACATCGCGACTACTGGCGATAGTGTGACCATCGTCGTCGAGTACCTTTACTAAAAAGCGCAAATGGTCAGGGAGTTTTTCGATGGCGAAATGAGCGGCTGCAATACGCTCCCCCGCATGCGCACTCAGGGCGGTACAGAGTGCAACGGTGAAAGGTTGATCGTGCGCAACCTGCGATAGCTCAGCGGCAAGCTTCTTGGCCACATCGGGAGCGGGTACGAAATTAGTGCGGAGCGACTTGGGCAAGCCGCGAATCAAGTGCAGGATTTTTTCTTCCAACAATCCAGGAACCAGCCATCCTAAGGCTTCGTCGCTGATTTGACGCAAGGCGGCTTGGGGGACCGTGAGCGTCACGCCATCCTCTGCATGTCCTGGCTCGAAGTGATAGACGAGCGGCAATTCGGTTGGACCAATATGCAGCGTGTTGGGAAATGTTTCCTCGACTCCCACCGCAGGCTCGGGCGATTCGAGCAAATCTTCGGCTTGCATCCACAGTCCGCGCTCCTCGGGCTGCCCCTGATGCTTGCGCAACCAAGCCCGCAGGGCTGACAAGTCATGTACGTCTTGAGGTAAGCGGCTATTGTAGAACCCAGCCAAATGATAACGATCGAGGATATATTCACGCGAACGAGTGCGCTGTACCAGTTCGTGCATGTCGGCCAGCAACTCTTGGTTGTGAAGGTAAAATGCTTCGCGACAATTCCATTCCCCCTCCACCAATCCATGTTCGATTAACAGGTCACGCGCTGCGGCGGAATCGATGGGAGCCAAGGCCACGCGCTGGCCGGTAATAATCGGCAAGCCATACAGCGTAGCTCGGCGATAGACCATGGCGGCACCCGTCTTGCTACTCCAATGCGGATCGCTGTAGGTGTTTTTCAACAGTTCACCCGCCGCTTGCTCAACCCACTGGACATCCACTTCGGCTACAGTTCGCGCGTAGCGCTTGCTGGTCTCGACAATCTCCGCAGCGATGATCCATTTCGGTTTGCGACTAAAGAGCCCCGAGCCGGGCCACAGCGCCAGCGCTAGACCACCCGCTGCTTTGTATTCGTACGAATCTCCGCGCTGCGCCACGCCACTTAATAAGCCAGTGAGCAACGACAGATGGATGGCTTCGTAACCAGCGGGGCGTTTAAGTTTGTCGGTCGCTTCGGCATTGCGTAGGTTCTGAGACTTCGAACCGGTTTGATGCCGTCGCTGGCTGGGTGCCTCTAGTTGTTCACGATCGATGGCTGGCAGGTGAAATTTGCGGGGGGTGGACTTGATGCCAGCCGCCGCCAACATCTCTTTGAGTTGGCGGGCCACGTCGGACCATTCGCGAAAACCTTGAGGCGAGAGAAATTTTTGACTGAGCGTCTTCTGCAAGCGTGAACGCCCCAGGTCGCCCTTGAGTCGTTCATAAAAATCCCATAATCGCAAATAGCTTAAGAAATCGCTATGTGGATCATTGAACATGGCGTGGGCTTCGTCAGCCTGCGGTCGTAGACCAGTGGGACGCTGCCGGACATCTTGTGTTTCCAGCGCCGCCGCGATCACCACCACTTCCGCTAGACAATTGCGTTCGGCCGCTTCGAGCAACATCCGCCCCACTCGCGGCTCGCAGGGAAGTTTTCCTAGCTTACGACCAATCTCCGTCAACTCGTTTCGTTCGTCGCAAGCGCCAAGTTCACGCAGCGTCCGCTCCGCATCGCGCATGGCTTCGGCACCGGGTGGATCGAGCAGCGGGAATTCGGAGAGTGGTCCTAGTCTCAGAGTTTTGCTTTGGAGTAAGACACTGGCTAAATCACTGCGTCGGATTTCCGGAGTTGTGTATAGACTGCGAGTCGAAAAATCATCATGTGCATAGAGTCGAATGCAGACGCCTGGCCCCAGTCGACCACAGCGACCGGCGCGTTGATTGGCCGAGGCTTGTGAGACATCTTCGATGGGCAGGCGTTGTACTTTGCTGCGTGGGGCATAACGTGAAATACGGACCAGTCCAGTATCGATGACGTAACGGATGCCCGGAACCGTCAACGATGATTCGGCTACGTTGGTGGCCAATACGATACGCCGCGCGCGACCCAATGTAAAAATTCTATTCTGCTCGCTCTGGCTGAGTCGCGCGTAGAGTGGCAGGATCTCAACCGTCGCGCCAGTCCGCGTGAAATGGCCACGCAGTTGTTTGTGTGTCTCGCGAATGTCGCGCTCGGTCGGCAGGAAAATCAAGATGTCCCCCGGACCTTCGGCCATCAACTCATCACTGGCCGCTGCTAGCGCAGCCAGTTGCTGTTCGTCGAGGCCGTTCGGATCAGTCGACTCGGTCGGGCGATAGCGCATTTCGACTGGGTAGGTTCTCCCAGAGACTTCGACGATCGGGGCCGGTCCTTGCTCATCGGCGAAATGCTCGGCGAACCGCTGCGGGTCAATCGTGGCCGAAGTGATGATCAATTTCAAATCTGGACGCCGCCCCGAGAGTTGTCGCAGATAGCCCAACAGGAAATCGATGTTTAAGGAACGCTCGTGAGCTTCGTCAATGATCAACGCATCATACTGATCGAGGAAACGATCGCTTTGCGTTTCGGCCAACAACACGCCATCCGTCATTAGCTTGACCAATGTTTCAGGCTGAGTCGTATCGGTAAAGCGAATCTTGAATCCAACTCGCTGGCCAACACGCGAATCTAGTTCTTCCGCAAGTCGGCTGGCCACCGCGCGGGCGGCCAGTCGTCGTGGCTGTGTGTGACCAATCATCGCTCCTAGCCCCAAGCCGGCTTCCAAACAGAGCTTGGGCAATTGCGTGCTTTTTCCCGATCCGGTTTCACCACAAACCACGATCGTTTGACGTGTCTTGATTAGTTGGACGATCTCTTCGCGATGGGCGGTGATCGGTAGTTCGGGATCGAATCGAAGTGGCGGGAGACTCGCCTCGCGCGCAGTGCGAAGGGCGATTGATGCTTCCAAACGGGTCTGCCACTGGGACTCGAATTGCGCTTGCGTCTCTGGTCGCTGGGAGCGGTTGGACCGTTGGCGTTGCCACGACTGTCGGAGCGCATAGCGATCGGCCCGCATCGCTTGTTCGATGATAGCAGGTGGTTGCGGGGTGGGTTTGCGATTCATCCAGTGGGACCGAGGGAGTGAAGGAGTGATGCGGGTGGGTTGTCGACTTCAACGCGGCTCAGTTGCGACCAGGACTGAAACGCTCGGGCAAAAAAATGTGCGGCAAAAAGATAGAAGACAATACGGAGAGTTTTCGTGGACAGGAATCTAAAGTCGCTAATCGCTCCGCCGATCAGTGCTCAGGGCCGATCAGTGCTTTGATATCGGAACGACGTTGCAGGGAATGACCAGAGCGTTGGGGAGCGTTGGACTGCGGAGCGATCCACGACACTGCTCCACGACATTAGCGCTCCGCTGCACTGGTGTTGGATTCGATGTTGAAGGTCTTGGGCTGTCCTGGGTCGATCCACTCATCGGCCTTGAAGAATTTCCCATAAGCTCCGAAGTCATTGAAGGCAATCCATTTGGCAAGACGAACCGCCCAACTCCGTTCGGGGATCTCGGTCCCTGGGGCGTATTGCGAACGACGCGGAATGGTCGCCGCCAGTTCGGCCATGGCAGTTTTGCGCTGCGTTGTGTCGCGGGCATTGTGCTTCTGGGCCAATTCAATCAACAAATCGGGGCGTTCCAGCACGACGCAACCCCGGGTGTGCCGCGCTGTTAATTCACGAAAATCACGCAAGAATTGACTGTCATTAAAGGTTTCCTTCAGGGGACGCGCGTCATGAATGCTCTCGGTGGCTAATTGAATGATCGGGCACGGCTCGATATCTCCGGCGGGACCGATATGATGCGTAAAGCCAGTGACGGCGGGGCAGAGTGCGCGGCCCGCTCCATCATGGTAGGCATCGATGACAATGATCGGCTTCGTGGCGCGAGTATCAACCACGAATTGTCGCACGCGCCGCAATTGATCCGGTTCAAGCGCCAGCTCTGGCATCGGTTCGGGGCCCATCGGTCGATAGACGTGGAACCAACAGTACATCACTCCCATCTCAATTAGTCGATCGACCCATTTTTCGGTTAACAGATCGTCGATGTTAGTGCGGCAGACGCTAGTGCAGACACCAGTCAACACTTTATTGTTCAGGCAATTCTCAATCCCAAGCATGGTTTGGCTGAGCACTTCAGCGCGACCTCGGCGTTCGTCGCTGACGATCTCTGAACCTTCGACGCTGATCAGTGGCGTGACATTCCCCATGCGTCGCAAACGCTTGGCCACTTCGTCGGTAATGAAATGTCCATTGGTGAAGACTTGAAAGTAGACATCGGGCTGCCCTTCGAGAAAGTCGAGCAACTCTTTGTGCATGAACGGTTCGCCCCCCAGGATGCCGAAAAAGGCGTTCCCCATCTCCTTGGCCTGGTTCACCGTCCGATGCAAAGCGGCGATATCGATTTTGGTTTGTTTGGCGGCCACATCGACCCAGCACCCCTGACAGCGGAGATTGCAACTGTTGATGATCGACATGTATAGAAACGGAGGAAAGAACTCGCCGCGTTTCAATCGTCGTTTGTGCTTTTGGACACTGCGCAGCCCCTTCCAGCCCGCTTGGTAGACGAGCTTCCACAGGAGCCGTTTGTCGGTTTCCCAGATCAGCCGGTGGGCCATGCGTAGGTACATTGTGACGGGTGCTTTCTAGCCGATATAGTTAGCGCGCTAATAAATAGTCGAACTGTTGCGGTCAATTCCGTTGTTTCTTTCCACTATCGTACACTCGATTATAGCCATCGCTAACCAGACTACGCCTGGAATCGGTGTTGGGTGGGGAGTGGTGTATAATGGGAGCCGACCTCGATTGGGTGAACCTCAGGGGACGAAGTAATCTATTGTAGAACAATTGTCCCAATTGTTGCGCCAGCACAGCTCGCCCAAGCTGTTAAACAATTGGGGACAACTGTTCTACTCTGAGAATGCAGGCGTATTTAGATGGGTGAAAGGAATACTGTGAATCGAACGCGCCACCAACAACTGCTTGATCAAGCGCAGGCTGGTAGCGCGGAAGCGTTGGGGGAATTGCTGGAGGACTACCGCGCTTACTTGACCGTCCTGGCTCAGCGCTATCTCGATTCGCGGCTCCGCGGTCGACTTGACGCATCCGATATTGTGCAAGTCACTTTTTTGGAGGCGCAGCGCGATTTGCCCAATTTTCGCGGCCACCAGATCGAGGAGCTGCTCGGTTGGTTGCGGCACATATTGCGAAACAACGTCTCGTCGGCCCATCAGAAACATATCTACACACAAAAACGCTCGGCGGGACGCGAAGTATCCAATAGCCCCAGCGATAGCCGCCCTGCCCTAACCGACTTGGCACCCGCCGAAACCAGCTCCCCCAGTCAACGCATGATGCGCGACGAAACGGCTGTCTTCTTGGCCGATTGTTTAGAGGAATTGCCGGAGACACAGCGCGAGGCGCTGCGACTAAGGTATGTCGAAGGGCAATCACTAAAGCAGATCTCGGAAGCCATGCACAAAAGCGAAATGGCAGTCGCCGGACTGCTCAAGCGTGGACTGCAAGCCTTGCGAAACAAAATGATCAGCGACAGCTCCAGCGGCGGTTTTGCAAGATAAAGAAAAATTGGAAACGCAACTGTTTAACTTGCGAAAATTTCGAGGCGTCGCATTTTTACAGCCTCCTTGATCACACCCGGGCAGTCGAGCGACAAAAAAATGTGCGGCCAAAAGATCGGATGCTAGCAAGATGCTGCGTGTCTCCAAGCAACTAGAGCGTCATTTAGCCTGAGTGTCGAGGTAGTGGACGAGGCATCGAGTCCCATTGCCCCGGTTCACGACAAGGACTCGTTACCTCGTCCACTACGAACCAACCCCGATTTACGGGTAGACGAAGCACTAGCTTGTGGTTGAACTTCTGTCCCGGCACTCAGCGAAAAATTCGGCTAGCTTGCCAACCGGCATCATCAAACTTCGAGCCATGAGTTCTTAAAAACGATATTTCTACCGAGTATATTCATCTTTTTGCCGCACATCTTTTTGTCGGTCGCCGCGTGGTGAAGTCATCAAGTCGAGCTCAGGAAAGCATTCCAGATTGCGAGTGACGTTGCGATGAGAAGCGTCATTCAGTGCTGGTTATGCGCTCATTTGCACTATCGATTGGTTGACCTTTGGGGTTAGCCTTGGGCACGTTCGGTTCGACTGGTGTTTCGGTCGCGGGTTGTTCCTTGGGGGGCGGCTGAAACTCGCTGGCGTCGGGAATCACCAGTGGACTAGGAGAAACTTTGTCCCACTCCTCCTTGAGCCGTTTTAGATATTCGTAGGTCTCGGGTTGCCGCGCGGCGTCAATGACACGGACGGTGCTCCGACGTCCTCCATCAGGAGGTATCTCGCCCAACTTCTTCAACAGGTTTTGCACTTCCTCCATCTCGATCGCATTGGCCCATAGCAGAATCTGATTGTCTTGCACGTTGGCTCCGACCCGCATCTTGTCTTTCTTTTCATCGGTGCTACTGCTCCGCCCGTAAGAATAATAATCGTAGTAGGAGCGACGCGAGCTCTTGCTACTGTCCTCTTCTTCCGCTCCCATCAAGAATTTGATACTCCCCGCCACTGATTCGGCGTCCAGTCGCCGGAGCTGCACTACTTCGAAGGAACGTTCAGAACCGTCCAAGCGATCGATGATCGACTGGATCAGATATTGGTCGGCGATCGAAGCATAAGCGATAATGGCGCGATTGTTTTCATCGACACGCAACTGGGTCATCGGCTCAAGCACATCCATGGCGGTCAATGAAGCTACCAACTCACCGGGGCTCAGCGAAGCGAGCCGATAGACTTTCATGCGCGTCTGCAGTCGTTGGTAGTCCGCCGCGTTGGCGTTGGGGATATCAACGCGGGCGATAAAGGCAGCGATGATGGCCATCTTATCGGGCTGCGCATGAACAATCACGCTATTGTTGCGGTCGTTGGCCACGATATAAACCTCTTCGGGACGTTTTTTCGCTGGGCTCCCTTTAGCTTCGGCACCTCGGCCAGCTTGTTGCATTTGCTGTTGCATCTGCTGCATCTGTTGTTGCATTTGCTGCTGCATCATCCGCATGGCATTCGGATCCATGGAGCTTTTGCTCCCACCGCCGCCGTTCTCGATACCCAGGAAGACTTCCAGTTGTTCCTTGACTTGGGTGGCACGCGCGTTGGTTAATACGAACTCACGTGCCAAATTCTCCAACGCGAGGCTCGATTGCTCTTGTTGCAAAATCTGATAGATGTCGCGCAGATTGGCCGCCGCGTCCATGGCTTCCAACCGATTGGTCGAAGCCAGCGGGATGAGCTTGCCATTCTTACTGATCATCGATGCGAATTCGGTATGCACCTCCTCGGCAATCAACCACTCCAGCTCAAACGACGTGCGGACGAATTGGTTGGGAGACAAGCTCAACAAATCATCAGCTCTGACCCTTGGCACCATCGACGGATTGATCCCCTCGATCTTGGCCACGGACATCACACCGTCATTTTCCAACAGCGTAAAACCACGCACCAACAATCCGCGGTTGATCATGTCGGTGGCTTCGGCGAGCGTATGTGGGTGTTGCGTTGCCAGGTTGAGATAGTCGCCTGGTAGCTCTTGCCAATCGAGTGATAGATTGGATACAGATGCCAACCAACGCAGCACCTCGGGCCAGGGTTGGTTGCGGAATTGAAATTGGAGCAGCCCCGCGCTATCGAGTCCCACTTTCAATTCGTCGGGATCGGGTGGCTCGGGTGGCTTAGCGCCACGGGTGACGTTTTTCAGTTCGGCGGCTGCATCGGGTTTATCTCCCGGTTTTTTTTCATCGGGTTTGGCACCCGGTTTAGCGTCGCCCGCTGACGGCGGTTTCGCATCTGCTGCTCCACTCTTAGCGGGACTCGGCACGGGGCGTGGTGAAGCTGCCGCACCGGGGAGTTCTCCGCTAACTACGACCGTGCCGCCATCCGGTGTCGCGACTTCGAAAGTTTGCGCATGCACTGAGGCTGTCAGCAGAAGCGTCCCCACGAGTCCGCGCAACGGCATTTTCCATCTGACTAGGCTTGAAGATCTCATCAAAGCGGTTTCAATGCAGAGAGTTTTAGGATGGCGATACAGTTAAGGCCTTGGCGGCTAACCCTTCATTATTGACAGTTTCTTAACCAAACGCCACAGAAACCCCTTGTGAATTGGACGATTCGGTGCCTAAAAAATTCTATCTGGGGGTGGATGAAGCGGGATATGGTCCCAACTTGGGTCCGCTGGTGGTAGCCGGTTCATTGTGGTCCGCCCCCGCCAGATTCACTGAAGAACAATTTACCGCAGCCTTTCAGACAGCTTTTTCAACTAAACCTCACCGCCCAAACTGCGTGCACGTACCGCTGGGGGATTCGAAAAGGCTGTATTCGACTCAAGCCGGACTGGCCACGTTGGAAGCTGGTCTCTTGGCCATGATTCAAACTATCGACAGCCGCTGCAGCTCGCTCGACGATTTAGTCAAACGCGTCACTGCCAACGAGCGTATCGATGAACTACAGGCATTGGCTTGGTATGCCAACTATCCTTCTCAAGCTTTACCCTGTGCCATGTTAGATCGGTCGGAGGTGTTGCGATTATCCAACTTGGCCAGTGCCGGGTTAGCTGCCAGTGAGATTGAATTGCTCGATCTCCGCGCCGCGATTATATGCGAACCCAGTTTTAATCGCGCCGTCGCCCAATCGGGTTCCAAGGGAGAGTTGTTGTCGCGGGTGACGCTGGAGTTGGTGGTCAGTCTATTAAAACAATGCGAGTCGGACACGGAGATCTTCTGTGATCGTCAGGGAGGACGCAAGAATTATCTCCCACAACTTTTGGCCGCCATGCCTGACGAGTGGTTCAGTGAACTAGCTGTGAGCCATGCGCGGTCGAGCTATCGCAATCAAGGGACGCGACCATTGACCATTCATTTCTCGGTCGGCGGGGATAGTTTTCCTCCCACCGCCCTAGCGTCGATGCTGGCCAAGTATGTGCGCGAGCGGTTGATGCAGGTTCTCAACGAGTATTGGTGTGGACAAGTGGCGGAGCTGCGTCCCACAGCGGGCTATCCCGTCGATGCCCAGCGTTTTCGACAAGCCATCGAGCCGATTGCGGAGCGGCTTGGTTTGTCCATTGATCAATGGTGGCGTTGCAAATAGAAGAGTGCCCACTTGGCTACGACAGTAACTTCCCGAACGATGCTAAGGGGAGAATGGGGAACAGGGGCTGGGAGCAGACGGGTTCACTTTGGACGGGTATGATAGACAGTGCGGGATAGAAACGTGAGGTTCACTTCAGGACGGAACTTGCGGTTAGTGAGTCGGCCGATGATACTACAAATAGGAGCAGGTCTGGATGCCTAGTAAGAAATGGAATTTTGTGCCGCACGATCGCGACGAAATTCAAGCCTTCGCCGATCGCTGTGATGTTTCAACCGTCGTGGCGCAGTTGCTGCTCAAACGAGGCATCCAGCAGGCCGACGAAGCCAAGCGGTTTCTGAGCGCTAAATTATCGGACCTGCGACCTCCGGAAGAATTGCCCGGTTTGCCCGCAGCGGTGGAACGAATTTACGCTGCAGTCGAAGCGGGGGATGAGATCGTCGTCTACGGTGATTACGACGCGGATGGGATGACTTCGACTGCGATTCTGTTTCGCTGTCTAACGTTGCTCAAGGCCAAGGTCTCATATCATCTCCCCAATCGCATGGAGGAAGGTTATGGTCTGCACACAACTTCGATAGAGAGCTTGGCGGCCCGCGGCAAGAAGTTGGTGATCACCGTCGATTGTGGCATTGCCAGTCTCGAACCGGCGCGGCGTGCGGCAGAATTGGGTTTGTCGCTGGTCATCACCGATCACCATCGCTACGGTGACGAACTACCGGTAGCCGATGCGATTGTGCACCCCGCGCTCCCCGGAACGCACTACCCGTTTACTGGCCTATGTGGGGCTGGCGTCGCTTTCAAATTGGCTTGGGCCTTATGTCAACGTCATAGCGGCGCGGCCAAAGTGCTTGAGCCGCTACGAGATTTTCTGTTGCAAGCGGTGGGGCTGGCAGCGATCGGTACAGTGGCCGACATGGTGCCGCTGATCGATGAGAATCGTATCTTGGTTCGCAACGGCCTGAAGACACTCTTCAATAATCCGCCGTTAGGTGTGCGCAAGTTGATGGAGCTGACCAAGCTAAGCGAGAAGCGCGAGCTGAGCTCAGAGGATATCGGCTTCACGCTCGCACCGCGGCTCAATGCGGCAGGACGACTGGGGCAAGCCCAATTGGGAGTCGAACTACTAATCACCGCTGATGAGACGCGGGCCGAAGCGCTCGCCAACTACATCCAAGTCCTCAATGAGAATCGCAACAAGCTCGAACGGAGCATTCAACTCTCGGCCACCAAGCAACTCAAGGAGGTCCATTCACCCGATGAAGATCCCGCTTTTGTTTTGGCTTCTCCCAACTGGCATCCCGGTGTGGTGGGGATCGTGGCTGGAAAGCTAGCGGAGAAATATCATCGACCCGTGGTCCTCATCGCGCTCGATAAATTGGGTTCCAAGCCTGGGACTGGTTCCGGGCGCAGTCCCAATGGTGTCAATCTACATGCCGCCTTTCAAGAGTGCAGCGAACTTTTAATTTCCGGCGGCGGTCATGCTGCGGCGGCTGGACTTAAAATCGAGGAAGTAAATCTGAGCGCCTTTCGCGCGGCCTTTTTAGAAGCGGTCGCCGAGCAAATGGGGGACGAACAAAGCGAAGCCGAGATTTGTTTTGACGCCGAAGCTCCATTGGGACATTTCGATTTGTCGGTCATGAGTCAAGTCGAATTGTTGGCACCGTTCGGGATGGGGAATCCGCGTCCCGTGTTTTGCGCGATAGGGGTTGAATTGGCGGAAGCCCCCAAGCTGATGGGCGAGAGTGGTCGCCATATGAGTCTACAGCTTTCGCAGCACGGTCATCGCATGCGCGGCGTCGCCTTCGGACAAGCTGAAGAGTGGCTCCCCAAGATGATCAGCATCGATGGCAAGCTCGATTTGGCCTTTCGACCCGTCATCAATGAATTTCGCGGCTATCGCAAAGTTGAATTGCAGTTGGTCGATTGGCGCGCCCATCAACCCCAAGAAGCAGCTGTCACCGTTTAACGTACGTCAGACTTTCTTGCCTGATTCCGCATTGGAGGCGTCAACGCCGCCATGCAAGGTTGGTGGTACTGCCGTTGAGCATATACTATACGCTGTCCGGCACGCCATCTTTTTGCCGCACATTTTTTTGCCAGTGAATGATTGCACTGGAGCATGCCCTTCGAATGGCGTGTACTTTAGGAGCATCAACCGCTGCAATGGTTGGAGTCTAGCCTTTAGGCGATCTGAGATGCACAATGATCGGTTAAAGCCTAGACTCAAGCGCTTAGTACACGCCACTTCGAAAGCGCTGCGGAAGTGGCTCAGTCAATACATGCCGACAAAAAGATGTGCGGCAAAAAGATAGTACAACTCGCAGTACTATCTGGTCGTGGATCGCTCGGCGGTACAGAGCACTGACCGACGCAGCGGTCGGCGACTTTGCGAGGCCAGCGACTTTGCGATACTCATTTTTCTTACTCAACCTCTAACCCAAGTCGAATTTATGCTGAACACTTTCTACCAATCGCGGTATCGCTTTCTCATTCTGCTAAGCGCTCTATTTCTGATTGCGTCATGCATGGCGGCAGTCACTACTCTGGCCGCCGAGCGCCCGAACTTTGTGATCTTCATCGCGGACGACATGGGCTGGGAGGATTGTGGTACCTACGGGCATCCGCACATTCGCACTCCCAACATCGATCGCTTGGCCGCTGAGGGAATGCGGTTTGATCGGGCCTACTTGACCTGTTCCTCCTGCAGTCCAAGTCGTTGTTCGACCTTGACGGGCCGCTACCCGCATGCAACTGGGGCGAGTGAATTGCATCTGCCGCTACCGGCTAGTCAAACGTTGTTCACCAAGCCGCTTAAGGAGGCTGGCTATTGGACGGCCGCCGTGGGGAAGTGGCACTTGGGGGATGCGGTCGCTGATCAAGTCGACATGCGCGTCGACTCGGGGCCAGACAAGATGGGTGAAGCGTGGCTCAAGGCTGTGCGTGGACGTCCGCGCGAAAAACCTTTCATGCTGTGGGCTGCGGATGTCGATCCACATCGCCCCTATCAGCCTGGTGCGGTTGAACCTCCTCACACTCGCGATGACGTGCGAGTGCCGACGTTTTTCCCAGACACTCCCGAAGTCCGCGATGATCTGGCACTCTACTACGATGAGATCACGCGTTTCGATCAGCATATCGGCCTGGTAATCGATGAACTGCGCGAGCAAGGTGTACTAGACCAGACGCTGGTGTTGGTCATGAGTGACAATGGTCGCCCCTTTCCCCACTGCAAGACGCGCGTGACGGTCCCCGGAGTGCGGACACCATTTGTCATTCGTTGGCCGGAAAAAGTTGCCGCTGGATCGGTGAGTCGTAGTGTGGTCAGTTCGCTCGACATCGCGCCGACAATTCTACAATTGGCCGGTCTACCCAAGTTGGCGAGCGCACAGGGTGTTAGCTTCGCAACCATTCTGTCAGATCCCAACGCCGGCGTGCGCCCCATGGCATTTGCCGAACACAATTGGCACGACTACCGCGCGTTCGAACGGGGCGTGCATACGGCGGAGTTGTGTTACGTTCGCAATTGGCTCCCTGATATTGCCGGGACTCCACCCGCCGATGCAGTCAACAGTCCGACGTTTCGTGTCATGCAGTCGCTGGAAGCCCGAGGTGAATTGACCGCAGAACAACGCGAGTGCATGACTACACCCCGCGCCACGGAGTTCTTATTCGACGTGGAAGCAGATCCCGAGTGTGTGCATAACCTCGCTTCCGATCCGGCACGGGCTGAAGAATTGGCCACGATGCGTCAAGCGCTTCAGGAGTGGCAGCTCGAGACAGGCGATCGCTTTCCGGGGGAAGAGCAATTGACACCCGACGGCTTCGATCGCCAGACTGGTGCACGGCTAATCAATGCGGCGCACCCATCGCTGCAGAAAAGAAAGTAGTTAGTTGTTACGTTGTCGATGCGACTTGAAGTGGGGCACTCGCCCCATCTCGAGACACACAGGGCTTCACCATCCGTGGCTCCTTCGAGAAAGTTCTAGTACAACTTTAGTATGATATTTCAAGAGAGATCTCTAACGTTTCAGGAGTTCGCGATGAACGAACCGGCACCACTTGCGTTGATTCAGGAGGGGGTGCTTGAGTTCTTGCAAGATCGTGAAGACGCTGTGGTATTCGGGGCGCAAGCGGTCAATGCCTACGTGGATGAACCCCGTATGAGTCAGGACGTCGACATACTTGCACTCGACGCGCAAGCTTTGGCGGAGGAGATACTTGCTTTTCTAAGCGATCGATTCAAGATTGCGGTGCGATTGCGAACCGTGGCCAGCGGTCGTGGACTAAGAATATACCAACTTCGAAAGCCAAAGAACCGTCACTTGGTAGACATTCGCAGCGTCGATCGATTGCCCGCTTGTCAGCGGCTAGAGAGAATTTTAGTCCCCATGCCTGCGGAGTTAATTGGTCAGAAGGTATTAAGTATGGTGGGTCGTTCCACTACGGCCAAAGGGATGACTGACATCGCCGATCTAAGGAGGCTATTGCTGGCCTTTCCCGAGTTGAAAACCGAACAAGGCATTGTGGCCGACACGCTCCACGCGTCAGGTGCGTCTGTCGCCGCTTTGGACGGTTGGCGCGATCTAGTAGCGCAAACCATCGACCCCGAGGATGACGACGCCTATTAGGCGAGCAGCAGATGAATGGCCAGTCGCAGTCCTCAGACTTCGGTTTAGGGCTTCTGAAGTCTGGCGACTCCAGCACCATTGGACGTGCCGCGCAGCGGTAGAACGTGCTACAATCCAACGTGGTTCTAAAGCAACATTGGCGCGGGGGTAGCCGGGATGGATGTACTGTTAGTGGCGGCCTGCGGCGTGGCCATCGTCTTGATATCAATTCTGCTGCTCAGGCTCCATCCCTTGCTGGGTTTGTTGATCGGTAGTTTATTTGTCTTTGCCGCTACGCCGCGCGAAGTGCTGCTGAAAAGTGGTACGGCCGAGCGCGAAGTGGAAGTGCTCAGCTTCGCTGCAGGGGGACTGGTTGGCACTAGCGGTTTGGCACCCAAGCCAGGGGGGTACTACTTTTCGCGCGATCTACAAACGAGCGACGTGCCACCAGCGTTGACGTTGCAAGCCGCCAATCCAGAACAACTTTTGGCTGCTGCTGGCCGAGGTGAATTGTCGAGTGCGGCCAAGTCGTGGATGATCGCTGGTCCTGAATCGCCAGCCTTGGCCAAGGGGGATAGGCTGGTCCCGGCTGAGGCTGTACAAGCGGTCGATGCCCAGCGATGGAGCGGTTTGGGGGGCAAGTTGGCGGCGGGCTTTACAAAGACATTTCTAAAACTTGGCATCCCAGTCACAATGGCGGCCATCGTGGGTGTCTGTCTGCTGGAGAGTGGCGCGGCAGCGAGATTGGTCGCAGCCATCATGTCGCTCTTTGGTCCACGCGGTACTGCACCGGCGCTAACCCTTAGCGGTTTTATACTGGGAGTCCCAGTCTTCTTCGATAACGTGTTCTATTTGCTGCTGCCACTCGCCAAGGCAGTTGGACGACAGCGCTCCGAAGGCTACCTAGCAGCGGTAATGGCGATCATCGTCGGTGCCACCATGGCACATTCGTTGGTCCCACCCACACCCGGTCCACTATTGGTCGCGGCAGCCATGCATGTCAACGTGGGACTGATGATGATCGGGGGCTTTATCGTTGGTGGATTGTCGGCCTGTGTTGGTTTTACCTACGGCATGTTTTGCAGTCGTTGGATTCATCTCTCCCCTGAAGGTCAAAGCGTCGCGCGTGGAGACGTTTCCTCCGCCAGCGAAACACGTCTGCCCAAACGCAAATTGTCATTGTTCGTCGCTGCGTTACCCATCGTCGTCCCAATCTTGATTTTGGGCGGCGCGGAGATCATCGACTATCTGGCGCTCGGGCGTCCTCAATCGCGTGCATTGCAAGAGCTGCAACAGTGGTTGTCAATCATCAATGATCCTGGTCTGATCTTCATTGGCACCGCCATCCTGTCGATTGTCCTACTGCGGTACACCAGCGATCAGCAAGTGGTGGGGAAATCGGTCGCGCGCGGCATCGCTGATGCTGGCACGATCGTATTGCTGACGTGTGCGGGAGGCGCGTTTGGAGCGGCGCTGCAACAGCTCGATTTAGCCACTGCCATCGGACAACGCTTCGCGGGCTTAACGACTCCCTGGGGAATGCTCTGGACGGCTTTTTTTCTGACCACTATCATCCGCGCCGCGCAGGGGAGCGCCACCGTCGCCATGATTACCTCGGCAGCCATCGTGGCACCGGTGATGGAGTCGATTGAATTGCCATTTCATCCGCTCTATTTGGCGCTCTCCATTGGTTGTGGATCAAAGCCGCTCCCCTGGATGAACGACAGTGGTTTTTGGCAAGTAGCCACGATGACCGGGATGACAACTACTCAGACGTTAAAATCTTTTTCCGTCGCGTTGACGCTGATGGGGATCACCGGTTTTACCATCACCCTCCTCGGTGCCTGGTTGTTGCCATTGGTGTAAACCGAACTGCCTCTCTTTTAAATCGATCGAACGAAACATGCACTTCTGTACTGCCGAGCAATTGCAACTACTTCCCGCGCTGGCGGGTCTCTGTTCGCTCGAGCAGGCGACTAGCCATTCAACTTCCGAGAATAGCGAAGAGACTTGGAGTGTTGAGAGGAGCGTCGAGCGATTGAAACGGCTGCACTACGTTTTAAAACGAATGTGTGAAACATTCACGGCTAGAATTCCGGGAGAGCCGATCTATGAACTGAAGACGCTCTTCAGCCATCATGCCTACCTATGCGCCGAGCAAGTGACACTCCTCCGCCGTCGCGTTTCCGAGATGCGCGAACCACCTTTGGGATTGGAGCATGTACCACATGTAGGGTTGGCGCGGTTGATGGACGAGATCATTGCAGCCCCCAGCACGCCTGAATTGCTGATGGGGATTTATGATGTCGCGCTCCCGTGGCTCTTGGATGCTTGCCAGCGATTGCAACACAGCGCGCATCCACTGGCTGATGCTCCTACCGTTCGCGTGGCGAAGCTGGTCCATTTCGAATTGTCAGAGGCACTAAGCGTGGGGCAACAATGTCTGTCGGTACTTCTCCCGGAAGAACGGCAGAACAGTTGCCAAGCCTGGGGGGAAGAATTGCAGCAGTGTCTGGCTGCTGCTGGAGAACTGGATGGAACCAATGAAGCGCATGTGGAACTTCCTGAACCACGCTACTCGGCGCAGCCCTACGTCTTTGATAGTCGGCCGCAGCGCGATGCGCGTTTTCATGATTCATTCAATGCGGGAGTGAACCCAGAAGCGTTTTTGTACGACGAGCGGTTTTCGCCACGGGACAAGACGCTGATGATGTCGTACAAGCGCTTGCGCGAGTTGGATGTGCCGGAGATGATGGCTAGCATTCTAGTGGAGCTGCGCGACCAGGAGCCGTGGGAGTTTCACTACGAAATGGTGCGACAACTGTGGGACGAAGCGCGACATGCGATGATGGGTGAGGTTGGCTTCGTGGCCTTGGGGATCGACTGGACACAGATTCCGATTAACTTCACGTGGTCGCTCAATCTCAATAGTCAATTGAACGCGCGGGAACGCCATGGCGTGTTGTTCTTCATCGAGCAAGGTTTGATGCCGCGGATGGGCAAACGCTATGAATGGGAAGTGGGGTTAGCTAGCGGACAACCTTTGTCAGGTCTGTTCCAGGATTTCGATTGGGCTGATGAAGTTCTGCATGCTCAAATCGGTCGGCGATGGTATGTGCCGCGCTACGCGTCCTTGAATGAAGCGCTTGCCTATGGAGACAAGTGTTGGAGCAAGGTGCTCAGTCACTGGCGGGCCTATCGCGATGAGGGGCTTACCGAGCACCGCAATTGGTGGCCGGAACTGTATCAAGCGGCTTGCGAGAAATGGGGTGAGGCTCCCGATCCGGCGGCGCTCGCCTTTTGCGAAACATATGAGACTTCTCGCGCTGATTTGCAGAAAATCGAATAAGGCGTGGGGGATTTCGAGTACCCTCGTTCCCAGGCTCCTGCCTGGGAACGCACTGTCTTGGAGGCTCCGCCTTCCGCGTCTGTGAAACCAGATGGTGGCGCTGAGCGAGAGGTCTCGATGCTACGGCTTCATTCGAGTGCTTCATCTTTTTGCCGCACATTTTTTTGTCGGAAAACACACATGGCTGATAGGGAGCGACTGTCAACCTTATCAAGAATCGAATGTAGCCAATACGAAAATGCGACCGACAAAAAGAGACTAGGCGAAAAAGAAGCTGGATAGTCTGGCTGGACTTTGACGATAGGGAAAAAGCGTTCTCCTTTTTTTCTGGGTGGTCTAATGATTCAGTTTAACCCGTTTTTGAGTTCCATCGCAGCTCCAGCGGCAGCCAAAACGGTGCAAGCGGTGGTGCATGTCGCTCACGAAGCGGGCCAAAGCTTCTTAAAAACCCTTTCGCAGCTTCGCGAACAACCGGCACTAACTGCGAGTGAAACGAACGCCGATGCCCAGGCGGGCACACTGACTGGCCAAATCCAAGATCTTTCTCGCAGTTTTCGTAGTTGGCTCGGGGAACATGGCATCAATAGTCCGTTCGAAATGCGGTTCTCACTCGCCGACAACGGTGATCCGATAGCCGACGTGGTAGGTCCGGAATCTGAGAAAATCGTCGATTTGCTTTACTCTAATGACCAATGGCTGGAAAAATTCTCTTCGCTGGCCAAGCGGACAAGCTTCGAGGAAACGGCGGCTTTAGCTGGCATTTCGAACTCAGTTCAATACAACTCGGCCAGGTTCACAATCAGCTCCGATTGATGCGGATGTGATGGGCAAAGTGGCTGGCGCTCACTGAAGATCTGGGTAGAATGCGTAGCTCAACGGGACTGCGTCGGTTTGTTTTGAATCTACCGGTCCTAACAGCCGAATTGTTAATGCTGACAGTCTCGGCCTCAGCAGGTAGGCGATCAGCGACACTCAGGGGGCGACATGGCATCCGATTTTCGACTCAAAGAACAACTCCCAAACGTCACCGCTCGTATTTTGGCATCGTACTCCGATAGCGATCGCATCAATCACTTGGGTCATTGTCCGCTGCCAAAATATCAAGTGGTGGTGTCGATCCTGGATGACCTGAAGGACATTATCTATCCTGGTTTCCGACGTCGCGAAGGTTTGCATGCTGGCAACGTCATGTATCACGTCGGCGATTTGGTCGATTCACTGCATGATAAATTAACCACGCAAGTTGGCAGAGCTTTGCATCACGACGATCGCGTGCAGAATCGCACCAGTGACTGCGACAACCAACTCGACTATGAAGCCAAGGGGCAAGCGATCGCGATCAAGTTTCTGGAACAACTGCCGAGGTTGCGGCGCACTTTGGCCACGGATGTGGAGGCAGCCTACGATGGCGATCCGGCCGTTAGTAGCCGCGACGAGGTGATCTTCTGCTACCCAGGGCTGGAGGCAATCACAGTCTATCGCATTGCCAATGAGCTGCGGCGACTGGGGGTGCCATTCATTCCGCGGATGATGACCGAATGGGCGCACAAAGAAACAGGGATCGACATTCACCCCGGCGCAACGATTGGCGAGTCCTTTTTTATCGACCACGGAACTGGTGTGGTGATCGGTGAAACGTGCGACATCGGCTCGCATGTCAAAATCTACCAAGGTGTCACGCTGGGCGCGCTGAGCTTTCCGACGGATGCCGATGGGCAGTTGATTCGCGGTCAGAAGCGACATCCAACCATCGAAGATCGCGTGGTGATCTATGCCAACGCGACCATTTTGGGAGGCCGGACAGTGCTGGGGCACGACAGCGTGATTGGTTCGAGCGTATGGATTACCAGCAGCGTCGCCCCGCATACGACCGTGGTGTTAGAGAAACCGAATTTGCGACTGCGTGGCGGCGTCCCCGATGACATGAAACCCGAAGCCAACTATCAGATTTAATCATGAGCATTACGCGCACCGATCAAATTGCGTCCACTGTGTTAGTCATCGACAGCGATCCACTGATGTTGACTGCAATCGGTTCGGTGCTCGACATGCAGGGGCACCGCTGCGTGTTGGCGCGCAATGAAGCCATGGCACTGGATGCGATTGGCAAGGGTGAGTTCGATGTAATTGTGTTATCGATCGATCAACTTGAACGGGGCTGCGGGTTCGCCGCCAAGCTGCGCAGTTGCGAGGGAATGGGTCTGGTAGTGAATCGCGATGTGCCGATTATTTTTCTGGTGCCAGAGCTTTCCAGTAGTTGGATCCCCAAGCTGTCAGCCCAGGGTGGAGTGGTCAGTTTGCTCAAGCCGATCGATCCGTACTCCCTGATTGATTTGGTAGAGAGGGCGTTGTGGATGCCGCATGTGGCCAAGGGACGCGGCGGGGCACCCGCTGCACATCTCATCACGCGGCAAAGCGACTGGGTAAAACTGAGTTAGCATCGCACGGGAAATAACTGTCGTAGCTACGTTCGCCAGAACGTCGATTCCCTGCGGTCTGGCGACCGCAGCTACGTTTAAGTTCGGACAGTTATTTCCCGCACGATGCTTAGCC
The DNA here is from genome assembly GCA_041741715.1 of Pirellulaceae bacterium. Lineage (GTDB taxonomy): Bacteria > Planctomycetota > Planctomycetia > Pirellulales > Pirellulaceae > Aureliella. Next base: position 21,133 of record JBGSJT010000159.1, read on the forward strand.
GGCCCAGCTGGCGGGTCGAGCTGATATTGGGACGGAAATTGGCGCTGTCCAACCAAGTGAAAAGCGGTGCGATAAGCGGAGCTACAAAATTTACACCATCGACGCTATTTCCAGATTGCGACCGATATCGAAAATCTCTTCGGCGTCGAGGACTAAATCGTTGCGAGTGAACAGTGTTTGAATCGACTCGCGATGGATCTTCATTTTCAATCCACCCACGCCAATCGCACCGTAGTCGATTCGTCCGCCACGCTCGACAGCTTTGTCGGTAACGGCAATCCCTTCCAGCCCCGCTGGTGGCACGGCATTCAGATCGATGGCAATCTTAAGCTGAGTGGCTTGGTTCAATTGTTCTGCAGAGAGCAGTTGTATCCCAGCGGCACCACAACTAAACACGGCATTGACGCTGGACAAGTGTTCCAACAAAACAGTTGGCTGCTCAGTCCCGATCGCCGACAATCGCTCGGCCCGTTCGCCCACTTTGGCAGCAACTTGCTTGCAGGCGGCTGAGGCGCGTTGCTCGTCACGCGAGGCGAGCCGAACCTTGGCGCCTTGCTTGAGCAGCAATCTGGCGACACGTTGTCCCACGGGTCCAGTCCCACCCAAAACTAGTGCATCGATGTCCGACAGGCCAACATGCCGAGCCGCACAGAGTACGGCCGCTGCAGCAGTGGTGTTGGAACCATTTCCATCGAGCATAACTGAGACACGAATCGGTCCGAAGAAGGACTGCGTGACTTCCGCCGCAATGGCTTCTCCCACCGCCACATCGGAACCACCGATGAAGATGGCCGTATGGTGAAGCTGAGTGGGGCCGCGGGTGAACATCGCACCGTGAACCAGTTGTTGCGCGTTGGTTGGTTCGACTTGACCATATTGCAACAGATGGTCCACGGCGGAATCGATCGCCACCACCGCATCAAAAACGCTGGGGTGGGGATCGGCGTCTAACTGAATCAAAATGCGAGGATATTGCATGCTGGCTAGCCGTACGTCAGGCCTTCCAGCCTGACTGGGCATTCCTATCTAATTGCGTTGCACAACTATGCGTCAAAGCCCTTGAACGGGTGAGCCGCTGAATCTTTCTTGGCCAACATGTCTTGCGCGGTTGGCTTGCCTTGCATGGCGCTGGCAATCGCATCCTTGGTAGCTTCGTAGTTGTACTTATAGATCTTGGCGTTGTCTTCCGCAGCGGGGTGAATGAACACGCCACACACGATCACCAAATCTTCGGCCTGATCAGCGGGAATGACCCCTGCAGACACTTGATCGGCCACAGCCTTGGCAACGGCGAATTGAGCGGGACCGAACATCTGCACCGCTTGCTTCATCCCCTTGATCGTGACTTTAGTAATCATCACCGTTGAGGGCTTGACCGCTAAGTTCGGCTCTAGCACCGCTAAGAGATTGGTGTGACCGGCGCTTTGGGTCGAGAGGGCATTTGCAAACGCTACGCCAACAGGGCCTGTCTTGCTACCGATCATTAGATCGATGTGGGCGATTTCATTGCCATCGCCTACCAGTGATTCGCCTACGAAAAGCGACATAGTTGTCTTCCTCGAAATGGGTGTGGATGAAGGGGGGAGAGTCCCAGCCAGACAAAAAATAGCTCGGAGATTGCCTGCCAGTTTGTCAGGGTTCAGAAGGTAGCAAACGCCCCCGCGATTGCAAGCGGTCCACCCGCAGGGTGGAGGCGTAAGCGTGAATCGGATCACATTCGCTCGCTACAATTGAAAAAAAGAGTCCTCTCGAACGCCGCAGAGCCGAAAAATACTTGGACAGACCGCAAAAGTCGACTACTATAGAGGCGTCCTCGTCAAAATTATTGCCACCGACGCAGACGATGGTTTTTATTGGCTACTAGTTTGTAGGTTAGAAAGCAGAGAAAACTATGCATCGCACATTTCTGTCGTTCGTGAGCGTATTTTCGGCCCTGATGGTCGTCCAAGCGGTTCAGGCGATCGAACCTGCACCTGGCACCAAGCGAGCTGACGCGGTTGATATTGAGTCCATGGAGATGTTCCAAGCCATCGACGCTGGCAAAATTGAGGTCAACTTCTACCCCAAGGACGCTACGCAAGCGACCGTCATCATCAAGAACAAAGGGGATAAACCCCTGAATGTTGAACTGCCTCGCGCCTTCGGAGCCGTGCACGTGCTTGGTCAAATGGGCATGGGTGGTGGTGGATATGGCGGCGGTGGCGGCGGC